>JBAXER010000211.1:0-1528 GCA_037140375.1 Actinomycetota bacterium | reverse complement strand
CGAGGGTTGCGCACGCCACCGTCGCTCGCGATCTGCCCACTAGCGCAGATTGCCCTGATGGAGGATGGAATGCAAGGACGTTGCGATATTCGTAGCGTCTTGGGTCTGGCCGGGTGTGTCTCTCGAATGCCCTGTCGCCGTGAGGTTGGCTTCCGAACGAACCGACCAGTCGGCCAGATCCAGTCGCGGTGTGGCTCGTAAGAGGAACGGCATCAACCACATATCAGGTGTGCCCACCGTGGCGAACCCAACCACGAGACGAAGGAGAACATCATGTTCATGATCGGCATCGACCCCCACAAAGGGTCCCATACCGCTGCTGCGGTCGACCGGGCTGAGGCGGTGGTCGACACGATCCGTGTCGATGCTGATCGGCATCAACGGGCTCGGCTGTTGGCGTGGGCGGCACCGTTCTCGCCGCGCACCTGGGCCATCGAAGGAGCGACAGGGATGGGTGCGTTACTTGCCCAGCAGCTCGTCGCTGCCGGCGAACACGTCGTTGATGTGCCACCGAAGTTGTCGTCGCGGGTGCGGCTCCTCGAGCGCGGCAAGATCGACAAGACGGACCCCAACGACGCCCGTTCAGCGGCGATCGTTGCCTGGCACAATCCGCTGTTGAACGTCGTCACCGGCCTCGACGAGCACCGCGTCGTGTTGCGTCTGTTGGCCGATCGCGATCATCAAATCACCGCCAACCGGACCCGCACAATCTGCCGGTTGCACGCATTGTTATGTCTGCTCATCGAGGGCGGCACCGGTCGATTGTTGACCGTCGCGAAAGCCGAACAACTACTGGCCAGCATCCATATCGGCGACGCAGTGAGTGCCGAACGAGTGGCGGCTGCGAACGAACTGCTCGACGAGATCCGCGACTACGACATCGCCCGCAAGGACGTCCGCGCGCGGACCACGACGGTGATCAAGTCCACCGGCTCGACGATCACCAACGTCCACGGGATCGGACCGCTCACCGCCGCAATCATCATCGGCCGCGCTGGCGACATCCGCCGGTTCCCAACCGCTGGTCACTTCGCCCGCCACAACGGCACCGCACCCATCGAAGCATCCTCGGGACCCAAGAAGCGGCACCGGTTGAACCCTCGCGGCGACCGCCAGTTGAACCACGCGATCCACATGGCCGCGGTCACCCAAGTTGGTCACGACACCGCCGGACGCGTCTACTACTTGCGCAAGCAAGCCGAGGGCAAGACCCGCAAAGAAGCGCTGCGCGCGTTGAAGCGACAGCTCAGCGACGCCGTCTATCAACGCCTCATCGACGACGCCCGCAACTGACCCACACGTGCCGAGCTCGCCACGACATCGACCAGTGGGCTCGGGAGGACAAAGCGAGGACGTCACTGAAATCCAGCGTGGCCGGCATCGCACCTCACATGACCCGGCTCTTCGGAACGGTCACTCCCGAACCCGACTCACACGATAATCACCAATCGACCACGCTCTGCTTCGGCGCGCCCGACAACAAGCTAGAAGCTGCCACTTGACACAAAGAGGATTCGATATGGAGCGG
>JBAXER010000210.1:0-1738 GCA_037140375.1 Actinomycetota bacterium | reverse complement strand
CGATTGCTCGCAGTTCTTCTGGGGTGCCCTGCACCTTGGGCCCCGTAAACCACTTGTGCGCTGACGAAACCCACCACAGACCGACACCAATGAAACCCAACAGGATCAATGGTCCTGCGTAGTTTGCGGTGTTCACATCGGACCACCATTTCCACGCGGGGAACAATGGCGAGAAGAACAGGATCGAGATGAACAGCACCCAGACCACGCTGATCCATCCGACAATCTTGCTGTATCCCTTCAAGTTCCAGGGCCCTTGAACGAAGTCAGGATTACGGAGCCGCAAGAACACCGGGATCACGTAGCTGATGTAGAGACCCACCACACAGATACCGGTGAGCGCAAAGAAGGCCACCGACACGTCAGCGTCACTCTGCAGTAGCGAGAGCGCTCCGGTTACTGCGGCCGTGATGACACCGAGCCACACGGCGTTGGTAGGTGTGCGCGTTTTGGGGTTGATCTGATGCCACAGCTTCGAACCAGGGAGACCACGATCACGACTAAACGCGTAGATCATGCGGCTGTTCGCAGTCACTGACGCCATGCCACAGAAGTACTGACCGACGATCGAGATGAACACCAGCAGTTTGGCTGCAAAGCCGCTCAAGACTGACTCAAAAATCGTGACAGGAAAGGTGATTCCGATTGCGCTTGCATCGGTCTTCTTCAACGAGTCGGGTGTCGCCAACAAGAACGCAACGTTGAGAACGAGCGCAGCGATTGCCGAGATATAGATGGATCGCACAATGGCCTTGGGCGCGTTGACTCGAGCGCCCTTGGTTTCTTCGCTGACGTGTGCAGAGCCGTCAAATCCGGTGATCGTGTACTGCGCCAGCAAGAACCCGAGGAAGAAGACGTACATCGTGCTGATGCCGCCATGCCATGGGCTGTTGTTCTGGTACTCGAAGAGATAGCCAATGCTCTGCTTATGCGACGGGCCGATAAACAAGATGCCGAAGATCACCGCCACGCCAACCACGTGCCACCAAACGCTGATGTCGCCAAGCACTTTGACAATGCTGTGCCCAAACGTATTCAGCAAGCCGTGCGAGAGCACGACGAGCAAGAAGCACAGGAACAGGTTCCTCGCCGTCGGTGTGATGATGAGCTCTTGCGTCTTCACGCCATCGACGGTCGTTGTGGCGGCGTACATGTTGATGAAGCGAACGATGTAGTTCGCGAGCGCGTAGTCGACCGACGCAATGACTCCGATCTGGCCAATGAAGTTGAACCAACCGGTGAACCATGCCCACAGCGGACCGTTCTTTGTCGCCAACTTGGCCGACCAGAAGTAGAGGCCACCTGCCGTTGGGTATGCCGAGCAAATTTCGCCCATTGACATACCGACCAGCAAGGCAAATACGCCGACGATGCCCCACCCGATGGTGATGACCAAGGGCCCGCCGAAGGTGGCGCCGATCCAGTAGCTCGTGAAACCACCAGCCAAGATCGAGATGATTGAGAAACTGATTGCAAAGTTGCTAAACGTGCCCATGCCGCGGTGCAGCTCTTGGGCGTAGCCCATGCTGTGTAGGTGTTCGCGGTCCTCATCGACAATCTCTGACATCTGATAATCCTCCCTACTGCCGCCCCCGAGAACGGCTAGTAATGCAAGGTTTAACAGGCGCGATACCCCCGAATGTGCGACCCTTGCGGGCCACGGGCGGCCGTGGATCAGCCGTGGGTCAGCTGCCGGCTACGTGCTCGACGTACCAATCGACGATGCGACTCGCATTGG
>JBAXER010000209.1:0-1738 GCA_037140375.1 Actinomycetota bacterium | reverse complement strand
TACGAGGTTGGGCCAATCGAGATTCAGCCTGGCCAGAACACCATCGAGTACACAAACTCGATTCCTAAGCCCAAGGTCAACGGATGGATTGTGCGCCTTGCACCTAACCTTCGTTTGGCCGATGGCAGCACGCCGGCTGTCGATGTCATCCACCTCCACCACGGGGTGTGGCTAAACACGTCGGCCATCGACGCGACCTCGGCGGTGCCCGAACGCTTTTTCGCCGCCGGCGAAGAGAAGACCGCAGTTGAGATTCCAGCCGGATATGGCTATCGCTACACGGCTTCCGACGGTTGGTTGCTGAACTACATGATCCACAACCTGTGGCCCACCACGACAAAGATTTGGATTCAATACGACATCGACTTCATCGCCGCCGATAGCCCCGCAGCGGTGGGCATTGTGCCGGTGCGTCCGATTTGGAACGACGTCCAAAACGGCAGCGTCTACCCGGTGTTCGATGTGATCAAGGGCACCGGTAACCCCACTGCGCAGACATACACCTACCCCGACGAAGCTACGTCGCCTTACGGCTCGCGGGCACCGAAGAACGAATGGGTCGTCGACCGTGATGGCATCATCGTCGCCACAGCTGGTCACTTGCATCCCGGCGGTTTGCACACCGACATGTGGCTGCGCCGAGCCGGTGCAACGCCCTTGGTCGGTCATGGCAAGGCCAACGAGGCGAACACGGCGCACCTGTTTGAGTCGACAGCGCATTACTGGGAGCCAGCTGGTGCGGTGTCGTGGGACGTCGCCATGACTGCTACGCCACCGAACTGGCGCGTTGCGGTACGCAAGGGCGATGTGCTCTCTACTTCGGCTACCTACGACAGCTCGAGGGCTTCGTGGTACGAGTCGATGGGCATCATGGTGGCTTGGATGGCCGACACACTTGCGCCAAACGACACCGCCGCCGACCCGTTCACTACGGCGGTCGATGCGGCCGGCGCGATCACCCATGGTCATCTCGCCGAGAACGATCATCACGGCGGCCCATTCGACCCAGCGTTTAACTACGTCGATTCGTTGGGGTTGGCCTCGCAGCCCGCCACCTCACCAATCCCAATTAGCTCCTACGTATACGCGCAGGGCGACATGCTGAAGGGCGACCCGATCCCCACCGTCACGGCTGGCGGAACCATTACCTACCGCAACGACGATGCGTCGATCGGCAAGGGACAGTGGCACACGATCACGGCGTGTAAGGCGCCATGCACGGGTGGCACGGGCATTGCGTACCCAGTTGCCGACGCCGATATCGCGTTCGACTCGGGTCAGCTTGGTGTCGGCGGACCACCAACCGCTGGTCGCATCAGCTGGAGCACGCCAGCAACACTGCCCGCTGGCACCTACACATACTTCTGTCGAATCCACCCGGCGATGCGAGGGGCATTCCGTATCGCTGCGACCCCGTAAGGTCGAACCGACACCGATGAACCATTTGAACAACCAGGAGCATTCCCGTGACCATTCTTGACAAGGTCGATCTGTCGCTGAGGATGGACCAAAAGCAGTACGTGATTCGTCTCGTCGAAGAGCAGCGTCGCCTGCTGCAGTTGCGACTGCACCTCGGCGGACAGATGGGCGACAACGGACCAGGACCAGGTTTGCTTGTGGTCTTTGAGGGGCCCGACGCATCGGGCAAGGGTGGAGCCATTAAGTCCATCGTCGGGCATCTCGATCCTCGGCACTACAAGGTGCTCAACTGTGGCGTCCCATCCGAGGTTGAAAAGCG
>JBAXER010000208.1:0-1751 GCA_037140375.1 Actinomycetota bacterium | reverse complement strand
CTGACTGAGGGGCACCTCCCAGAGGCGCCCCCTCGGTCGCGTCTGGGGCTTGTTTTAGCCCAGTAGGCGGCGAAGGCCGTCGAGACCATATTGCTGGCACATAGATGCAGCCTGAGCGCGGAGGTCGATTGCCTCTTTGGGGTCTCGTCGCTCAACGACATCGGCGAGCGCTGCCAACGACCGCACGCCGAACTCCGGTATGCCGAGGCGCTGGTTCGTTTCGACCGCCGAACGAATGTACCGCTCGGCTCGTTCGAATTGACCGAGCAGCGCATGGAGCCGCCCAGACCACAAGGCGATGGAGCCCATGCAGTTCATGGCCCCGATGATCACAACCTGATCACTGAATGGCTCGAGTCGCTCGAGCAGTATCGGCGCCGCCCGGCGATCATTCAGCAGGCACGCAGCCTCGGCGGCAAAGACCATGCTCGTCGCCCACCCTTGATCAAGCGTTGCCCCGAAATCAGATGCTGCCAACTCCTCGAAGAGCAGTTCGGCTTCGTGCAGGTTTCCGGTCTGGGCCAAGACCGAGACAAGGGCGTACTTGAACGACTGATAGCCGCTGTATTGTTCGACTGCCTGCTGAAGGAGGGGAATGATTTCGGCACCGCGGTCACGTTGCATTCGCAACACCATGATCGATACTCCGAAGAACATCATTGCATCGGGCTGAGCGGCTTCGATACCGAGCGTCAGAGCTTCGGCGGCGGCTTCTTCGGCCTCGACGTGGCGAGCGGCAATCGTCAACAGACATGTCTTCCAGATCGAGGTGACCCAGCGACACGTGGGCTGTCGGAGACGGTCGTCAAGTGCGATCATCTCTCGAAGAAGTTCGTCAACGCGGGCGCCGTTGGCGTCGATGATGGCGGTAGGTAACGCAATGTGTAAGGCGCCCCAGCGGCGGATCGGGTCGAGCCCGCCCTTTGTCAGTGCGAGCAACTCGGCTGTGATGGCGCGTCGTTCTGGCAGCACATGTGGAATGAGGAATGAGTTGCTGATCAGCACATCGATCAACGTGTCGCTGTCGTTGAGCGAGCGCGCGAGCGCGATTGCTTCGCGCGTGAGTTCCAGGTATCGCAGGGTGCCCTCAAAGCGAAGTTCGGCTGAGAGCACAGCGAGAAGTCGGGCGCGGTCCCTTGACGGTTCTGGCGATGCCTCAAGGGCGGCCTCAATAACTTCGATGCGCTCTCGGTCATTGACGGAGCTTTGGAAGCCTCGATAGTTGCTGAGTGCGGCCTGCACAAGCAGGTCGCTTCGGCCGAGGCTGCGGGCCAAGTGCGCTGCCGCAAGCAGGCGTTCGCGATATCCGTCGACTCCTGCGAGTCGTTCAGCGTTACCGAGCCGCACCATGATCTCGCATCGCCGTTCACTGAGATCGCTTGGCAGGGCATCGAACGCCCGCCGGAACCACTCGACGGCGTTCGATGGGGCAGCGCTAGTCAGCGCTTGATCGCCGGCGAACACCGAATACATCACTGCTCGTTCGACAGCGTCGCTCCCTACCTCAAACCAGTGCAGCGCCAACTCGCCAGCGCTCTGCGCGGATCGGGGTCCAAGTTTCGACTCGATGGCTTCTGCGAGGGCACGGTGGAGACGCGCCCGCCTACTGACCGAGATGTCGTCGTAGAGCGTGCGTTGCACAAGGGCGTGGGTAAAAGTGAATCGATCGAGGGCTGAGGCAACTTCTCCCACGAGTCCGGCGGCCTGTGCCAGTTCGAGATCGTCGAGCACGTCGGTTTCGTCGCTGCCGA
>JBAXER010000207.1:0-1808 GCA_037140375.1 Actinomycetota bacterium | reverse complement strand
AGGCCACGGCCGATTCGGCGGACCCGGTCGTGTTCCATCTCCCAGCGCAGCGCGTCCGACACTGTTTTAGAGGGCCGCCCGTCGACCGTGAAGCCCCACTGCCGCAGCGCCGTGACAAGTTCGTCGACCGTGGATGGCCCGCACAGTTGAAGCAGTCGGGTGAGGGTGTACCGGAGGTTGGTGCTGCGCAAGATTTTCGCGGAGCTGGTGTGGATCTCGGTCATGCCGGTCAACGTCGCACATCCCTCTGACACCCGGCCGTCGTCGCCGAGCGATGGTGCCTGTTTGGCTAGGAGGGCCCGTGTCGCTAAGAGCCGGGAAAAGTTATTAGTGGTCCTCAGAGGTACTAGCGGTCACCACAACGCGCTCACGCCGGAACAACACCAGCACGATGACGATGGTCGCGACAGTTATGAGCACCATGGTCAGATTCAGAACTTGCGCCGCACCGAGGATGCTGGAGTTGGCCTCGGAGATCACCACCGCAGTGCGCTCGGGATCCGCCACGGGAACGTCCGACTTCCCGGTGGTTGTCGTGGTGCGCAGAATGTCAGCGGCTTGCTCGAGACTGATGTTGGCGGCGGCCAGTTTCGCCCCGGAGTCGCGGACGAACAGAATGATGCCGAATACCGAGAACAGTGCGGCACCGAACCCGTAGAAGGTTCCGCTCACCGACGTCTTCACCGCCGAGACCACGCCACCGAGATTCGCCGGTGCGCTGGACATCATTACCGTCGTCTGTGGTGTCCCCAGGATCGCACCGCCGATCGTCGTCAGCGAGATCATCGCCCCCACAAACAAAATTGGGGTGTCGATCGTGAACGACAGCCGCGCCAGCACGCTCGCCGCCAACACCGCAAGGCCGGCGACCACCACAGCGCAGTTCCCGAAGCGCAATGCGGCCCGGCCCGCCACCAGGGCAGTCAGCGCGGACACCAGCGCGGCCGGGATGAGGAGCAACGAGAATTCCCAGGTCGACAGGTCACGCACGAGAATGAGGTAGAAGGTGACCATGGTCATCGATCCGCCCTGCACCAGATTGCTGGCGGCGCCTGCGCTGACCACGGCGTTGAATCGGGGCGAGCGGAAGATCCGCATTTCCAGCGCCGGATCGTCGCAGCGCAGTTCCCACCACACGAACGCGACGCCAGCTAGCAAGCCGATCAGGATCGAAATCAGCGCGGAGGGGTTCACCCCGGACTGAAACTGGGAGATACCGTAGGTGACGCCGATGAGCGCGGTGGCTACCAGCAGCAGCCCGGCGATGTCGATCCTGCGGTGCGAACTAGCCGTCTCCGGAACATAGCGAGTGGTGATCATCACGACAAGGACTGCGAGCACGGGTGTGACGAGAAGCCCACTGCGCCAACCGATGTGTTCCGTGAGCAGGCTGCCCAACGTCGGCGGGAACACACCGAAGACGTAGACCACGGCAAGATACTGGGCGATTGCACGCGCGCGGCGTTCGGGAGGAAAAATCGCATTCATGATGGCCAGCGACAAACCGCTGAGGAACGCGAACGCCACGCCGATGCAGGCTCTGGCAATCATCATTACGACCGTGTTGGGAGCGAGTGCGCTGAGTAGCCCGAAGGCGACGGCGCCCCAGGCGCCGGCGACGAACATCCTTTTCATGCCGTATCTGTCGCCCAGCACGCCCGCGCCGAGCACCGAGGCTGCCAGGGTCAGGGTCGCCAGCGAGGACACGAAGATGTTCGTACCCGTCGACATATCCATGCCATCGCTGACGACGGAGATGTTGGCCGCCAGGATTCGCAGATCGCCGACGGCGACGGCGCTGCCCAGTC
>JBAXER010000206.1:0-1844 GCA_037140375.1 Actinomycetota bacterium | reverse complement strand
GGATGAGGTCGAGCACCATGTGCTCGATGTAGATCGATGCAAGCCGCTGGCGCATATGCACATCGGTGACGGGACCATTGGCGCGAACTGCATCGAGCATCTCAAGAGCCGTTGGACCATTGCCCCACAGCACGCCGCCGGTTGACAACGACACGCGCTCGTTGCCCAAGGTGACCTTGGCGAGACGCCAACCATCATTGAGATCGCCAATGAGGTTCTCGGCGGGAATACGAACATCGGTGAAGAACACCTCATTGAAGGTGTGCCCGCCGGTCATCTCGGTGATGGGCCTGATCTCGATACCGGGAGCGTCCATCGGGCAAACGAAATACGAGATGCCCTTGTGCTTGGGTAGGTCGGGATCGGTGCGCGCAATCAGGATTCCGTACTTCGCGTGCTGAGCGCCGCTGGTCCAGATCTTTTGACCGTTCACGATGAACTCGTCGCCATCGCGCAGTGCTCGCGTGCCCAGGCTGGCGAGGTCACTGCCGCTGCCGGGCTCGCTGAACAGTTGACACCAGAAGTCTTCGCCGCTGAGCAGCCGATCGAGGTAGCGATCCTTTTGTTCCTGTGTGCCTGCGTACAACAGCGTTGGTCCGGCCCACCCAATGCCAATCGGATTCGTAGGCCGACGCACAGCTGCTCGGTTGAGTTCGTCGTCGATAATCAGCTGATGAATTGGGTCGGCTTCGAGGCCCCACGGTGCCGGCCAATGTGGCGCCACATAGCCGGCTTTGGCCAAGGTGGAGCCCGATGGTTTCGGGTTCGCTTTGATCCACTCGCGCACCACTAAGCGTCGCGGGTCATCCTCGGTAGGCAACTGAAAGTCCATGCCGCCAACATTACGACTACTGAACCAGCGCCGGTTGCGTCGGCCCGATTATGGGTAGAGGATGCGGGCATGAAGTTCGGCTTTGTCGTTCCCTGGGGCGACGCACGAGATGTCGCCGAAATGGCGTCTGTGGCAGAGCACAACGGATGGGACGCGCTGTTCGTGTGGGAGGGCATCTACGGAACCGACGCATGGATGTCGCTTGCCGCCGCAGCGATGCAAACGAAGTCACTTCGCCTCGGAACCTTGCTCACTCCCGTTTCGCGGCGCAAGCCATGGGAAGTCGCAGGACAAGCAGCAACGCTCGACCGCCTGTCGAACGGTCGGCTCACGTTGTCGGTCGGACTCGGAGCGCCAGAGACGGGGTTTGCGAACTTCGGCGAAGAGACCGACCGGCGCACCAGAGCCGAACTGCTCGACGAAGGTCTCGCCATCATGTGCGCGTTGTGGAGCGGCGAGCCGGTGTCGTTCGAAGGCACGCACTACCGCATCACGCCAAGTGACTTTCCGTCGATCAAACATGTGATCCAACAACCGCGCCCACCGGTGTGGTGCGTGGGCGCGTTGGTCTCGCCGCGCTCGATGCATCGAGCATTGAGCTGGGACGGCCTCTTGCCGCAAACGGTCGACAACGGCATCGCTCGCCAAGCAACGCTCGAAGAGTTGATGGCGGCGATGCCGGCAATTCGCGCCACAGTCGCCGAACGCCCCTACGACATCATCATTGAGGGCAGCAATCAAGAGCACTCCCCCGCTGCGTGGGCTTCAGCCGGCGCCACATGGTGGATCGAGAGTTTGTGGGACGCAATGCACGGCGCCGATCCGGTGGCTGCATCGCTCGACCGCCTCAGCGAAGGCCCTCCATCGCTCGCCTAACTCCACATTCAACCGATTCAGGGTTCGCTTCAAGGCCGCTCTAGATTCAGTGCCGTGACTACCTCAGGTTGGAATTTTGCTGAAATGTGGGAGCACCACGCCGATCGCTTCCCCGAAGCAATGGCGCAGGTGCAAG
>JBAXER010000205.1:0-1877 GCA_037140375.1 Actinomycetota bacterium | reverse complement strand
GCTCGCGAATTTATAATTCGAGTACTCACCGCAAGACACTATTTGCCAATACCCCTCGCTACTTGAGTGCGATGCGGCAACTATTCACGGAGTGGCAACGGTGTTTCGGGGTGATGATCCATTTGGCGGGGTAGTAAATCAACGCGCCCCGTTGAAACAACTTGGGGGCCTTGTTGGTTATTACCGCGTTTGGGCTCATGTCATTTTGATCCTGCGTGCGCGCCGAAAGTCGGGTCGAAGTCGGTGGCTGTGGACCGCCGTGGGTGTTGCTTCGCTCGCAGGCGACGCAGCTCTAATGGCCTGTGTTCGCCGCACGGGTAAGCCGGCCTGGGGAGCTCGGTCACTGATTGATGCTGCTGAAGCTGCGGTGTGGACGAGCGCAACGGCGGCTGATGCCACTTCGAGTCGCGGCACCGTCCTTGGCGCTGTGCCGACATCGATAGACGCTGGGTATCTCACTGGGCTCAGCGACCGCTTGCGTCCCAACGACGTCAAGGTGCTCGCACCCAGCATCATCGTGATCGGCGCGCAAACCGTGGCTCGGCTGCGGCTGGGTCGTAAGCCGCTTCTCGGCCAGATCGGTTGGCCGTTGTTCGGCGTGTTTTTTGGGTTCGGCCTGGGTCGAACTCGCCGTGCGCTGCTTCGTCGGTCACAAGAGTCGTGGCGCGACTACGCAGGCCCGCGCGTTGAATCGGCATGGTGGCGCGGTCAACACGACGTGACAATGTCGGATGCAGACCCCCGTAGCCCGCACAACCTGAAGAAGGACCTGCTCGTTTTAGAGGCTCACGGGTCGGTCAGCGCTCGTGAGGCGCGTGACCGATTCGCTGCTCGTAAATCTGAGTTGGTTGATGTCACTGAGCCCTACGGCGCGTACCTTGGCGAGGTCGCTCGGGGGCTTGCGATTGTCCCGACCGATGCGTGGTCAATTCGTCTCAGCCCATCGCAAGTAATCGCGATGCGCTCAGAGCTTGAACAACACGGCGAAACGCAGATGGTGATCGCTGATGGGCAACCGGCGACCTTGGTCGTGGTCGACGAAATGCAAGCCCGACTTCCGGGCGGCGAGGTTCGCTGCACTTGGGGCACCGCGGCATTCGATCTTCCTGCAGCAGCACCGCCAGCACAGTGGCATGGCGACCCAGCGCCTTTGCTCTTCGCCGTGAGTGGCATCTGGAAACTCACCACGATGAGTCAATTCAAGGTCCCCCCGCCAATCGTGCTGCCATTCGTAGCGGTCGACGCGTTGTCCGCACTCGCGTATCGGCGAGCCACGCCAACAGGCACCGAAGTTGCTCGTCCTGTTCGGGTCGCGATGGTGTCAAATGTTGCATTTGCAACAATCGTTGCAGCCTGGTGTGGCCACCGCTTCTTAGATTCTGGAGCCGGCGAGCACGGGTATCCGGGTCTAGAGGGCGGTGCGTCGCTGGCGTTCATGGCCGTGCGTTATTGGGAAGACCTCCGGCCCAACGATCGTCGCGCCGCGATCGCCGCGCTGGCAGCGATCGTCGTCATTTCGGCTTGTACCGGCCCTCGCTCACGGTCATGGTTGGCGCTTGCCGAGGACTCGTTCAGCGCCGTGCTGCCACTTGCCGGGGGCACGCGTATCGCCCGCAGCATGACAGCTGACACCGAGAAGGTTTGGTCCGATTTCGGCGATCGAGCGGCCGCACTGATCGATGAGGCATATGCCGCTGGTGTGCGCAGCGAGTGCGAGTTACTCGCAGAACTCATCACCGACGCCGAACATGCACTCGACGATGTGCCGCTACCCGTAGACGACGCCGACGTCGTGCGTAACCACCTGAAGGAGGCGCGCGAATGGCTCCAAGAACGACTCGAATTGTTGTTGTAGAAGATCGCCTGAACTACGCCCA
>JBAXER010000204.1:0-1895 GCA_037140375.1 Actinomycetota bacterium | reverse complement strand
AACCGTGGTGGTGCTGGTAACGGCGGGCGGCACAAGCGTTGTGGTGGCAACCGCAGGGCCTATGCCAGGCGGCGAGGTAACGATGGGCTGCGACACCGTGGGGATCGACACGGTGACTGGATTGGTGCTGTCGCTGAGCACGTTGAGCACCGCCGATTGCCTGAAGGTTCCGGCCGTAGCCACAACATCAACAGTCACGGTCCATGCGCCTGCAACATTGAACGGCAGGCCAATGTCGGCGCCGAGGTGAGCCACCCCGGCCACGCTGAGCGGCACCGTGAGAATGATCGGGCTCGCAAAGCTGGTGATCGGCGGATCGAACCGGATGGTCATCTGGCTTACCTCTTTAGAAGGCTTCACCAGTTGCACAAGCGCCTCATTGCGACCCACCTTGGCGGGGCTGAGATACAGCTTGAGATCGAGCTTGCTGGTGGGGTCAACGAAGCGTTGTTGATAGGCGTAACCGCCAACCGAGAGCTTCGACACGTTGAGCGTGGCCGGCATCGACGACACCATCCATGCGGTCAGCGCCAACACCACAACGCCAGCGATTGCTTCCATGCTCACGGCCCGGCGCAGGCTGCCTGCGGTGTTCACCGACAACACATCGGCTCGAGTGAGGCGCGCCATGATGAACTGCTTCGCAGCCACCGCGGCGAACACCATCAGCGCCACGACGATCACCTTCAGAATCAGCAGACGACCGTGGGTGCTGCCAAGCAAATGGCCGCGGTCGAGGCGATACATCTGGATCAAACCAGTGACGAGCGTGGCGATCCACGCGGGCGTCACGAGTCGGCTGAAACCGCGCACGGCGTGCACGAGATCGTCGTCGCCCGGACCCGAGAGCACCACCCGCGACAACAACATCAATCCGCCGAGCCACACGGCCATGCCGAGGGCGTGCACGATGCCGGCTGCGTAGCCAAGCAGTTCGAGGCTTCCGCCCGAACGTGAGAAACCCAACGTGGCCACCGCCAGCGCAGGCACAGCCAACGACATGAGCTGCGTGGCCGGATCGAGCAAGCGCTCGGGGCGAACGATTACCCATACGGTGCCGCCGATAAACGCCAGACGCGCAAGGGCCGCGATGCCGGGCCCGGATTTCGCAAGTTCGAACCAGTTCGTGGGGCTGATCGAACTGGTGAAGCTGTCGCCGGTGGCTTGCGCAGTCATGCAGATGACCGTGAGTAATGCGCCGATGAGACCCGCCAGCCATGCGTAGCGCAAGAAGCGAATGGTGAGTACGTACTCGACACCTTCGGGCCATGCCACCGAGATGAGCACCAGCGCACCGAACAATGCAGCTAACGCCAACATCGTGAGAATGCGAGCCAAGCCCAGCACTCCGCCAACTTTCGGAGGATCGGCGGGCGCGCCTGGGTCGGCAGGGACGGTGACCGGTGGCGCTGGTTGGCCAGCGATGGTGCTTTGTGGCGTGGCTGGCGCGGCCACGGTGTCTTGCTGAATGGTGAATGCAAACGTGCCGCTGCTGGTGCCAGCATCGACCAGACCCTGCACCTGCCAACCAACAACGCATGAGCCGCGAGGCAACGGCGAGGTGGTGAGGTCGACAACAAGGCTGCGCAGATCTTCGGTTGGTCGCGCTCCCGGCTGCACAACCGCGTTGCCGTTGCAGGTGATGACCACCGACGATGCCGAGCCAACGGTTTGGTCGAACGTGATGGTGATTGCCAGCGGCGAGGTGGGCAACACGGCGCCATCGATAGGGGTTGAAGACACCGCGGTGACGGGCGCCGACGACGCCGACGGCACGCCGATGAACGGCCACGCGATGAAGAGCGCGAGGGCAATGGCGAAACCGCCGCGACGAAGGGAGGGGGGTGCAAACTTCATGAGATGCGACAACCGTAGCGATCAGGGCTTGTTGTGGT
>JBAXER010000203.1:0-1900 GCA_037140375.1 Actinomycetota bacterium | reverse complement strand
ATCGAAGCAACCGGTGTCTTCGACGCTGCGCGCGATGTTGTGGTGCCCGATGCTCGTACATGGTTTATCGGCGACCCCGATTTCGAACGGGTCACATTGCGGATGCCTACCGACATGTTGTGGATGATCGAGCGCTATCCAACTGACTCGATCACTCAAGACGAGTCGTTAGCCGATATGTCGATTGTGGTGCTCGCGGTAACCGGTGAACAATGGTTGTCGCGACTGTTGCTTCGCCTGGGTGCTTCGGCTGTTGTGCTGCAGCCCGAACGATGGTCGTCGCTGGCGGCCGTAGCTGCCCAAGCTGTGCTGCGCCGCTATGGCGTGGAGAGCAACGAGACCTGATCGGCGTTGCTGACGCCGTGAGCGTGAAGCAAGAACGGCAACACGGCGGCGGTGGCGAGTGCGTCTTCGAGCGCGTCGTGCGGTCGATCGAGTGAGACCCCGTAGCGAACGCAGACATCGGTGAGCTTGTGCGACAGAGTTCGACCAGGGTCGAGCCGACGAGACAGTTTGAGCGTGCACAGCGGCGCGCTCAGGTGCAGGTCGATGTTCGCTCGCTGGGCGCTGTGCTGCAAGAAGCCTGCATCGAACTTGGCGTTGTGGGCGGTGAAGGTGGTGCCCGCCAGCCGAGACGCCAGCTCGGTGAGAACGGTCTGAGCGGGCGGTGCTGAGCGCAGGGCCGAGCGGGTGAGCCCGTGGATGTGCTGCGGCCCGAGGCGGAAGAACCACCGATTGCGAGGGCGGATCAGGCTGACCCAAGAGTCGAGTACGGTTCCGTTGCCATCGACCGTGACGACAGCAACTTGCAAAACCCGATGCTTGCTGGCTGACAAGCCTGAGGTTTCGACATCGACAACGCCAAAACGTAGGTCTGCCAAAGTGCCGAGGCTCGACGGGGAAGGACTCATGTGGCACACCCTAGGCGTGGGGTGCCACATGGTTACGAAACGCGGCGTCGGCTATGCCGACATCTGCTCGATGAAGGTCTGCTTGTCGAAGTAGTCGCGCCACAACACGATCTTGCTGTTGCGAATGACGAACAAGCCGGCGACGGCAATCTCGAGCCAGTGGTCGCCGAGATGGAAACGGTCGACTCGTTCGTTCATCACAACGCCGGCATGCAGAGTGCCCGACTCAACTTGGTGCGACACCAGCCACTCGATTTGATCACACATGGCCATGAAAGGTTCGAGGCTGGCGCGAATGCCCTCGGGGCCAACTACCTTGCCCATCGGCACATTGTCGTATTCGCATTCGCTGTCGACCATCGCGATGGCTGCCTCAAGATTGCGACTATTGAAGGCACTGATGAAATCAGATACGAGCTCGCTTGGTGTCATGGAGCCACGTTAGCGAGCGATGTGGGCACGATTGCCGTCGCAGCGCAGCCCGACGACCCTGCGACTAGTTGGCCAGAGCGGCTGGCCGAGCACGGATGCCGATGGGGGCCGACACGGTGTATCCGGCGCGGTGGCGTTCTTCTTCTGACTCAGAACCCCAGTAGCCGTATTCGTGGTTCTCGCGAGCGAAGCTTCGGCAGTCGTCGACAACGGTGCACTTGGCGCAGATCGCGCCAGCTTGGGTCTCGCGACGCAACCGGGCCTGTGGCCGCTCGGCGCGAGGGGCGAAGAACAGCGAGGTGCGGCCCTTGCATGCAGCAAAGTCGGACCAATGAATCGAATTACCAAGACGGGCTTCGATGGCGTTGTCTGCGGGCTGGTTTGGAGACCCCATGTACATCTGCTGACCTCATCTTCTTTGGCCACTAGGGCTCAGTAATGGAAGACATTACGGGCGGGAACAGATTTAACACTAATACTTTGTGTTGGAAATGTACAGAAGGTTACGGTGTGACTTACAACAACTCGGCGGCGAGGCTGGCGACCTCGCTGCGCTC
>JBAXER010000202.1:0-1919 GCA_037140375.1 Actinomycetota bacterium | reverse complement strand
CGTCTTCCCAACGGCGAAACACCATCCGCTCGGGATGCACCGAGATCTCGTCGAATGCCTCGCCCAAGCCGAGCGAATGCAAGACACGCCCAGCGTTTGGACTGATCTGAACTCCGGCACCCACTTCGCGGAATGCCGAAGCCCGCTCAAAGACCGCGACATCGTGACCACGGTGCGCAATGACCAGCGCCGCAGTAAGTCCGCCAATACCTCCACCAACAATTCCGAAGCGCATCAGGCTTACTCTATGCGCAAGCCGGGAAGCGCCCCGGCAATAGCCAACAGCGAAATTCCTGAGGTGACCTCGAAGACGGCTTGAATCTTGCAGTCGCGGTGCCACAGTTGAAGGTTGTGTTTCCACGTGCAGATATAGGCTCAAGTAGTGATCGATGCACTGAGAAATACCCATACAGGGGAGTTCGCGGTAGAGGCGCGAGGGCTCACCAAACGCTACGGAGGCGTCGTAGCACTCGACGGCCTAGATCTCTCCGTCCCGACCGGCTCTGTCCTGGGCCTACTGGGTCCGAATGGTGCCGGTAAGACAACCGCAGTTTCCATATTGACGACGCTCCTTACACCCGATGCCGGAACGGCACGAGTCGCTGGTGTCGATGTCCTGAGTGAACCCCAACGGGTGAGGTCGTTGATCGGCTTGTCTGGGCAATACGCCGCCGTCGACGAACATCTCACCGCGACAGAGAACCTCGAAATGATCGGATGTCTGTACGGGATGCGTCGCCGGGCAGCCCGCAAGAAGGCGAACGAACTCATCGAGCGCTTTCGCTTGAGCGAATCCGCAAATCGGCCGCTCAAGACCTTCTCCGGAGGAATGCGACGACGCATCGACTTGGCGGGAGCACTGCTGGCCGATCCCCCGGTTCTCTTTCTTGACGAGCCGACAACCGGACTCGATCCGCGAAGTCGAGGCGAACTGTGGGATGTAATCCGCGAACGTGTTCAAGCTGGCACCACCGTGGTTCTCACAACGCAATACCTTGAGGAAGCCGATCAACTTGCCCACGAAATCGTGGTGATTGACCACGGTCGCGCAATCGCGCGGGGCACGTCACAAGAATTGAAACGCCGTATCGGGGGGGAGCATCTCGATATCCACCTCGCGTTCCCCGAGGACCTTTCTCGCGTTGAGACGCTCGTTCGACCATTCGCAATAGGGGCCATCCGCATCGACGATCAAGAGGCGCTCGTTTCGATTCCGGTCGCCAAAGGTGTGGAGGCTCTCGGCTCGGTGATGGTTGAACTCTCCGCACAGAACGTTGAGATCGTTGACATCGGCCTGCGACGACCAACCCTCGACGACGTTTTCATGGACCTCACGGGCCACAAGAGCCAGGAGGAACCATCGTGATCGGCATGATTCGCGATGCCACCACAATCGCCCGACGAAACATGATCCGAATCAGGCGCGTGCCCGAAGTGATGGTCTTCGTCATCATTCAGCCACTCATGTTCGTGCTGCTTTTCGCGTACGTGTTCGGAGGCTCAATCGACATTCCCGGAGGCAACTATCGCGAGTTCCTCATCGCTGGAATCTTTACTCAAACCGTAGTTTTCGGCGCGACGTTCACCGCATCTGGCTTGGCCGAGGACGTGCAAAAAGGGTTGATCAATAGATTCAGATCACTCCCGATGTCACGCTCGGCGGTCGTGGCGGGTCGCACAGCCAGCGACGTGGTCTACAACATGCTGTCGATCATCATCATGTCGTTGGCAGGATTGGCAGTGGGATGGCGCATACGAGGTTCGGTTCTCGATGCTGTGGTCGCCTACTTGTTGCTGCTCTTCTTCTCGTACTCGTTCTCGTGGGTGATGGCGTGCCTTGGCCTGTTGGTTCCCACTCCGGAAGTGGTGAACAACGCAACCTTCATCGTGCTCTTTCCGCTCACCTTTATCGCCAACAC
>JBAXER010000201.1:0-1926 GCA_037140375.1 Actinomycetota bacterium | reverse complement strand
GCGTTGGCGTCACGAGCGCCTTGGGCTCGCTCAAATTGCTGAAGCCACGCGCGGCATGGGTAGCGGACCCAGCCTGAGCGGCACGTTGGTGCGCACCTCGGGTACGTGGGTAGCGATGACCTCACTTGCATCGTTGGGCCGCGAGGCCACCATCCTCGAGACGGGTGGCAGCTTTGGATCGTGGCTGAGCCGCAAGATCCAGCGGCCACCTGCCGACCTCGCCGTAACGGGCGTGGCCGCAGCATTCGCCGCCGTATACCACGCCCCAATCGGAGGCTTTCTCTATGTACGCGAGCACGTGGTCAACCAACCGCAGCGGCGCACCGCCGGCTGTGCTCTTGCCGGCGGCGTGCTGGGTTGGGCGATCTCGGTGCAGTTCCTTGGCGGAGGTCCGGTCTTCGAACGCGGTGTTGCGCCGCTCGGTATTGATTCGTTTACTCATGCAGCAGTCGGGCTCATCCCGGCTCTTGTCGCGACGCGTATGTTTTTCATGTTGCGTCAACGGATCGTCCCGGCGCAGATGCCTACGGATGAGACGGCGCGCACATGGGCCCGGTCAGTGTTCTTCGCGGCGCTCGGCGGGCTGACGATCGCTCTCGTTCCACTGGCCTCAGGAAACGGCATGGACGCGATCGACAAGGGCGTCGCCGGCGCCACCGTTGGCCTCGGGTTGGCGTTGTGCTTCGGCAAGATTGTTGCCACTACTGCCTCGCTTGCGGCTGGCGCACCGGGGGGCGCCTTCTCGCCGTCGATGGCTGTTGCTGCAGGCGCGGCGTTACTCGCCTTCGAGGCACTCGACAAGTTGGGTGCACCGCTGTCAGGGTCGCACTGGGACGGCATGCTCGCAGCGATGTCGGTGGGAGTTGCCGTTGGTACGCAAGCCCCGCTCGTGGCCATCGTGGTGATTGCCGAATTGGCTGGCGATGCGCGCTTGATCCCGGTGTGCGCGCTGTCGGTTGTGGGCGTGCGCGCTATCGAGTTGGCGGTCCGCAAACTTTGGGCCGCGCGTTCGGCAGGGCTGCTCGAGGTTGGCGAGACCCTCGACGCCTAGCGGGCAACCACCATGCCGGTGCGGGCCCAACGCGAGTTCATTGAGGCGCCAGCGGTGAGCCCGGCGTCGACCACGATGCATTGACCGCTGATGTAACTGCCAGCGTTGCCGAACAAGAACAAGGCAGTCTCGGCGATGTCAGCCGGTGAGCCGGCTCGGCCCAGCGGCGAGGTGGCAGCGATTTGGGCGGTGGCTTTATCGAGTGCGTCGGGGTCGCCAGACATAACGTGTGCGGTCATGCCGGTGGGGATGCTGCCGGGCGCGATCGCGTTCACCCGAATGCGGTGTTGCGCAAGCTCGGCCGCAGCCGAACGGGTGAGCCCTATGACGCCAGCCTTGGCCATTGCATAGGTGTGTGGTCCGAGGCCGCCCTGCACGCCAGCCGTGCTTGAGGTGGCGATGATCGCGCCGCCGTTGCCGCACGCAATCATCTGACGCGCTGCGTGTTTCACTGTTGCGAAGACGCCGCGAACCAGCACGGCAATGGTGCGGTCGAAATCGTCCATTGGCGTTTGCTCGATGGGGCCGATCACGCCCACAATGCCGGCGTTGGCAAATGCGCCATCGAGGCGACCCCACGTATTCACCGCTGCGTCCATCGCTGCAGCGACGTGGGCTTCGTTGGTTACGTCGCACTGAACGAACCGAGCAGCATCGCCGAGAGAGTCTGCGACCGCCTGTCCGCGTTCGGCGCCGTAGTCGGCGATGATGACATGTCCGCCCTCGGCCACGAGCAGCCGCGCCGTTGCTTCGCCAAGGCCGCTCGCGGCGCCGGTGATTACGGCGACTTTGCCGGCATAGCGTCCCGCTTGGGTTGTGTCCATCGCGCACCCCTTATGTATTTGTAACTCGATTTGCCGATGCTACGCACTGGG
>JBAXER010000200.1:0-1978 GCA_037140375.1 Actinomycetota bacterium | reverse complement strand
GCCGCGATGGGTCGCGCCGATTGGATCGACGCCGCCATTCGCAACGCCGAGTTCTTGTTGCGCGAACTCCGCCAACCAAACGGTCGCTGGCATCGCTCATGGCAAGCCGACGGCACACCCAACGCCCGCCACGCAGCACTCGCAGCCGATCACGCCAACCTCATCGATGCCTTCACCCGCCTCGCTGAAGCAACCGGCCAGGCCCGCTGGATCGATGAAGCAACATCCGTTGCCGACACCCTGCTCGACCACTTTTGGGACACCGACTCTGGCGGTGTGTTCACCACCGCCGACGACGGCGAGGCGCTCATCGTGCGCCAAAAGGATCTGATGGACAACGCAACTCCGTCGGCCAACTCGGTCACGGCGCTGGCGTTGTATCGCTTGGGAGCACTCACGGGCGAGGCGCGGTTCACCAACCACGGCGATCGGGCATTGCAGCTGATCGCCACGGTGATGACACAGGCCCCAACCGCATGCGCCAACGCACTCGCCGCAGTGTTGCTGCGCGAACGCGGCGCCACCGAAATCTTGATCACCGGCAATCGACCCGACTTAGTGGCAGTCATCTACGGGCATTGGCTACCCACAGCGGTCTTGGCGTGGGGCGAGCCCTACGAATCTCCCCTGTGGCAATCGCGTCCCGACGGCTTTGCATATGTGTGCCGCAACTTCGCCTGCGAGTTACCGGTGTCAGAAACAGCCGCCCTACAGGACTTATTGCTCAAACCTGAATAGGGCATATAACCCCAGCTCAGCTACCAAATTGGGCTGATTCAGTACGCAATAAGTCCGCAACTTTCCAGACGTCTTCGAGCGCGTCACGGATTCTGTCGTCGTCACCGGGCCACAACGACGCGTATGTCCGCAGCGTCACAGTTGCGTTCTCATGGCCCATTGCATCCGCTACAGCCTTCACAGACACCCCTGCTGAGATCAGCGACGAGGCGAACGCATGGCGCGCAACCAGTGGAACCTCAGTGACCCTTTGACATGACCGGCACCAACCTGTGCGCGCCGCCATTGGTAGTTCAACTGATTGTTCGACAGGTACTCGCCATCGGTGTGCATATGTACGCCAGAGCGCCATCGAGACCGCCGTGGGCGGCAACACCTCAGCGATACGCCAGACATTGACAGCAATGGTGACCGCTGGATGGATAGTCGTCGAGCAGAAAGGCAAGGGGTTGGGCCACTTCCACAGCCTGACGCCCGAGGGCATCAAGTACTTCTCACCCTGACCCTCGTCCACCTCGTCCTCGTCCAACCTCAAGGAGTAACTCATGTCCTGCAAGTCCAACTGCCCTGGCTGCCTCGCCACCGCACTCGAAGCCCTCGTCAAGGCCGCAGAATCAATCGATGGGCAACTCAGCACCGTTGATTTCACGATCCGCAACGAAGGCATGGACAACCGATATCAGCTCACCAGGGTCGAGACGGCGATCGCACTCATCGACAACCTGAAAGTGCAGTATTTGATACGGATTCCATCAACTAGTGTGACGATTTCTGCGATTCAGTTTTCATCGCCAAATACATAGGAGCAACCATGACGTACATGCTCAGCCACTTCTGGCCAGGCGCCACCGAGGAGAACTATCGCGCAGAGGTCGCCGCCTGCTGGACGGGGCCCACCACGCTTCCCGCAGGGCAGATCCACCACTTCGCCGGGCACACCGGCGACGGGATCCTGATCACGGCCATCTGGGACTCAAAGGAGTCCTGCGACCGGTTCGTTCAGGAGATCCTCATCCCCGCGCAGCCGGTGGAAGGTGGCTTCCCGAACCCCGTCGAGGAGAACGCAGCCGAGATCTCCAACGATATTTCCGCCTGAATCGAACTCTTCCGCGTCATCAACCTCCGGACCGATCAACGGCCACAGGTTGATGACGCGGTAATGGCTACCTCCGCTTGGCCGAGGACCATCCGATTTCGCCGGTTCGCTCAGATAACCCCGGTCGGTTCCATTTGATCGTCG
>JBAXER010000199.1:0-1985 GCA_037140375.1 Actinomycetota bacterium | reverse complement strand
CCACAGTGATCAACGTCGCCACAACAAAACGCGTGTAGCTACCCGAGTGATACGTGTGGCTGAAAACAAAGACCGGCCAGTGCCACAAATACAAGCCATACGAGCGGCGACCAATCTCGACCAGCGGCCGCCAGCTCAGCAGCGACCGAAACCCAAGAGCAGCCGGGTGCACCACCACCATGATGGTGAGGATCGATAACACCGAAACCAGTGCCAACAACCACTGGTACACATAGCCGGCAGTGAGTTCGGCCACGCTCATAATGCACACGAGCAGAGCGAGCGTGAACGCCCCAAATGGATCGAGTCGTGTGCCGAACTTGAGCATCTTGCGAGTGGACCGCCATGGTCGCCAGACGAACGCTGCACCTGCGCCCAGCAGCAAACCGCTGGCTCGAGTGAACGTGCTCAGATACATGAAGTTGGTGCGGTTGGCCTGATTGCCAAGCACCCAGATGGTGCCGTCGTCTGGCGTAGTGGCGTGCAACACGAACATCAGCACCATTAGCGCGAACGCGGTGGCAGCAAACGCCTTGGCTCGAGTGCTGAGGCGACCAGTGCCTACCGACATCGCAGCGATGAACACCAGCGGCCAAATCAGGTACCACTGCTCTTCGACGGCAAGCGACCAGAGGTGGCGAAGCAACGGCGGATCAGCCGACGAAAAGTACGGCGCCTGTCCGAGGATCTGGCCCCAGTTTCCGAGATAGAAGATGGACCACGGAAGGTCGCGCTTCAACGTGGACTGCTGCTCGGCGGTGCCGAACATGCTGGCCCACAACGCCACCGCCAACATCATGGTGAACAGCGCTGGTAGCAAACGTCGAGCTCGCCTCACCCAGAACTGGCCGAGGTTCACACGCTGGTTCTTCTCGCGCTCGTCGAGCAACAACGATGTGATGAGGAAGCCCGACACGACGAAGAACACCTCGACGCCAAAAAAGCCGCCACGCATCCAACCGAACCCTGCGTGGTACAAGATGACCGCAACCACGCTGATTGCCCGCAGGCCATCAAGGCCGGGCTGATACCCCATCGTACGCACGCGCGTTACATCGAACTCAACAGTGCCCGAGGGCACCCAACGACGATCGAGATCGGCGAGTCGGCCTAAGGCCGGCGAATCGTCGTGTATGTCGCTCACGCGGTGCGTGTCCAACTCAGCACAGCCAGCCCGATTCCGCACATTGCGGCAGCAACCAGATATGGCGCTGGAATGCCGACGTGATGAAAGAGCAGGCCTGCAAGTGCGGGGCCGACAACGCGGGCCAGCGCGCTGCCGCTTTGTTGAAATCCGAGCGCTTCACCACGTTGATGAGGCGGCACGACGCTGGTGACCATGGTAGTGAAGTTTGGCGATGTAAGACCCTGCCCGAAGGTGAGTAGCGCCAGGGCCGGAACGAGCACTGCCCAACTTGTTGCAAACGCAAGTACAAGCAAACCCACAGCGTTGAACGCCAATCCGGCAGACACCGACCCACGCACGCCGATCTTCTCGCCGACTGGCCTGATCACGCCGCCCTGCACAATCACGAGAAACACGCCGATGCACACAAAGACAACAGCGATGCCGCCTTCGTCCAGCGAGAAACGACGTTCAGCGAGCAACGCAAAGGTTGCTTCGAAGCCGCTGAACGCTGCAATTGCGATGAACGCCACCGAAACGAGGCGCCACAGTTCGACCGAGTGCACCGACTTCTCAGCCTTTTGGCGCGGCCCCCGGTTCACATGAGTTTCGGGAAGGCGGAAAATGGCGATGCATCCATTGACGAACGCGATCGCGCCGGCCACATAGAACGGCAGATACGGACCGCGAAGCGCCGACAATGCGCCCAGAGCAGGGCCAACAACGAAGCCAACGCCGAACGCTGCGCCGAGCAGGCCAAATGCGCGCGGCCGATCTTTCGGAGCCACCACATCGGACACTGCGCCCTGAGCAACCGACACGCTTGCACCCGAGGCGCCATCAAGAATGCGACCGAGGA
>JBAXER010000198.1:0-2015 GCA_037140375.1 Actinomycetota bacterium | reverse complement strand
GACATGGAAATGAGTGACGTCTACGCGGCGTGTCGGAACGAACTGATCGATCTGGCCGAGTCAATCTCTGCAACGCAGGCGGGCGCCCCGCTCGCGGCCACTCCCCCGTGGACCGTGCTCGATGGCTATCGACATCTCGCCGGTGTTTGCGCCGACTTTCTTGATGGTCGCCTCGACGGCGCCGGGTCGCCCGAATGGACCGCGGCGCAAATACAGAGTCGGCAGTCGAATTCGTTGGCCGAGGTGTGTGCCGAGTGGACCGCAAGTGGGCCACTGTTCGAAGCGGCTGTTGCGCAGATGGGGCCCACCATCGCGTTCCTCACCTTCGATGTGTGGACACATGGTCATGACATCCGCGCCGCAATCGGTGCTCCTGGCAATCGTCGTGACCCACGTGTACGCGTGCTGGCCGATGCAGCGCTGAGCATGTTCGCCGGCCGGTACGAGGCATCGGGTGCGCCCACGTTGTTGATCTTGGTCGACGGCGAGCAATACCTGCTCGGGCCAATCGGATCAGAGGCCACCGTCACCTTGGGCACATCTGCCTACGAGTTACTGCGCATTCTGTTTGGTCGACGCAGTGCGGCGCAGATTGCCGCAGCCAACTGGACCGGAGATGCAGCTTCGGCCATCGACGCGCTGCACATCTTTGATCTTCCTGTTCTCGACATCGTCGACTGACTCACGTCGGCGAACGAGCGCGCTCTGCGTTAGAGGTACGCGGTGGCCGCAGCTTGCACCGCTGCCACGATTGGCTCCCAGGGCGCATCGGCTTGGCGCGTGATGGTGACGAAGTTGTTCACGCCGAATATCGCGGCAACGCCACCGGCAGCAAAGACTGCTTCAGCAAACTCATTGCCCGCAGCTGCCTCAGCGTTGGCGAAGTTGATCGACGACGCCAACGTGATGTCGAGCGTGAACTTGGTCGCGTTTGGGTTTGGAGTGGGAGAAGGAGAAGCAGTGGCCACGCAGCGAGCGTACGGTCTAGGCGTAGGTGTTGCGCAGCTTCGACTTTTCGACCTTGCCCATCGCATTGTGCGGAAGGGCAGCGACCACGTGAATCTGCTTGGGCACTTTGTACGCGGCGAGCACCACGCGTAGCGCTTCACGCATCTCGCCCACGTTGAGAGTCACTCCGTCGAGGGCGACGACCACGGCCACAACGGCCTCACCGAAGTCGGCATCGGGAACACCGATCACAGCGCTACATGCAACGCCAAGTTGCGCATCGATGGCTTCCTCGATCTCCTTTGGATACACGTTCAGCCCACCAGTGATGATGAGGTCTTTCTCGCGCCCCACGATGGTGACATAGCCATCGGCATCGATGGTGCCAACATCGCCCGTGCGGAAGAAACCATCAGCAGTGAACTCGGTGGCGTTGAGCTCAGGCCTGTTCCAGTAACCGCTAAACACATTTGGCCCGGCGACTTCTATGTCGCCGATCTCGCCGACCGGTTGCAACTGATGCGTGTCGGGATGGACCACACGCACGGACACTCCCCGTAGCGCCGGGCCGACAGTGCCAGGCTTGCGTGTGCCGTGAAGCGGGTTCGACGTAAGCATTGAGGTTTCGGACATCCCATAGCGCTCGAGGATCACCTGACCGGTACGTTGCTCGAACTCGACGTGCGTGCTGGCCAGCAGCGGCGCCGAACCGCTGATGATGACCCGTGCGTTGCGGCAGGTGTCTGCACCGAAGCGGGGGTCAGCCAGCAGCCGCGTATAGAACGTGGGCACGCCCATCATCACCGTGCAGGACGGCAGTTGGTCGAGCACCACATCTACCTCGAACCGAGGTGCAAGCACCATCGAGCCGCCACCGGCGATGGTGCAGTTGGTAGCCACAAACAAACCATGCACATGAAAGATCGGCAACAGGTGCAGCAGGCGATCGCTTGGCGAGAAACCCCATTCGGACGCAAGCGCGATCGCATTCGACGTGAGGTTGGCGTGGCTCAGCGCGGCGCCTTTCGGGCGACCAGTAGTGCCGCTGGTGTACACCATCGCTGCCA
>JBAXER010000197.1:0-2037 GCA_037140375.1 Actinomycetota bacterium | reverse complement strand
AAACACCGTCACTGACCAGCGGTTACACCAATTTCGCTAACACCCCACAAAGGGGGACTAGTAGAAATACCGGTCCCCCACTAGTAGAAATAAACGAGGCGTTCGCCACCCAGCCGGGCGCCTCGGTCGCGTCTCGGCAGCACACATACCGGGTTCTTCGCTATCGACCCGTGAGCTAGCTGATCGAGACCGACAGCCCCAAGATGATCGCACCGGCACCACAAAAGGCAGGAAGTCAGATTGCCGCTCGTTGGTGGTGAAGACCTAGTTCTTCTTGAGGACCGGCGAGGCCAAGTGGTCCCAGCAGTTGCAACGTGTCGACCAATCCCAGAGGCAGTCGTGGACGGCTGAAGGCGCACAGGATCACCGCTGCCCACGACAGGCGTAGGAACACCAGGCCAGGGGCCCCAACTTCGTCGAACTTGGTGGCGGGCATCGCGATACCGACCACTTCGGGGGCGGTCAGGCCGACCGATCGGCCTCGACCTTAGCGGTGGCCTGCCCGACCCTCGGCGCCGAGGGTGTCATGTGAGGGGAAGCGCATGGTTGACTATCTACTCGCTAAGAGAGTAGACTCCCGATCGTCGAGGTTCCGGCTCCATCGCTGGGCCTTGCAGCAGTTAGTCGTCATCAACCACACGAACCACACATCTCGAGGGACATCCATCATGACCACCCACGACCTTCGCCGTCACCTCGATGAAGCTGCGCTTGCCATCGCCACGGAGGCGCAACAACTCGTCGGCTCGACCGACGCCGAACGTCGACTCCCCGACAGCATGTTCCGGTCGATCGCGACGAGCGGCCTGTTCCGGCAACTGGTGCCGCCTCAGCTTGGCGGCCCGGATCGTTCGCCCCTCGAATGGTTCCGGTGCGGCATGGCCTTGGCGACGTTCGACTCGTCGTTGGCGTGGGTGGTCACACAGGGTGCCAGCGAGTTGGGGTGGCTGACGGTGGGCGGCGATCCGTCGTGGGCGGCCGATGTGCTGGAGGACCCTCTGGCAGCATCGGCATCCACGGTTGCAGGCCTCGGCACAGCGCTGATCGATGGTGACGACGCGGTGTTGACCGGACGATGGGGATTCGACACCGGGTGCCAGGGTGCGACGTGGATCGGCGGGCTCACACTCATGGTGGACCCGAAGGCGTCGAGCGAGGAACTCGATCTCCGCATGTGCTGGGTTCCGGCAGACAGGGCAACGATCATCGACGACTGGGACACACTGGGCCTGCGCGGCACGGGCAGTCACAGCATCGCCATCGACGCGCAGCGACTGTCGGCTGCGTGGACGGTGAACCTGTCGGCCCCAACCTCCAACGAGTACGGCCCTCATCGGGTGATCGTGGGAAATGGCAACTGGCCCATCAACTTCTCGGTCGCCGCCGTGCAGTTGGGTACGGCCCGACGAGCCCTCGACCTGGTGCGCCCGATGTTGGAATCGAAGTCTGGGCATGTGTCAGGGATTCGGCTGATCGAACGTGGTTGGGTGCAACAACGACTCACTGCATTGGAAGGCCTGTGGATGGCCGCGGTGGCGTCGGCCGAGCGCGAACTGGAGTCGATGTGGGCGCAAGCTGTGGCGACTGGCGAGTTGAGTTCCAACCAGCGAATCCGCAACGCCACTGCTGCCTCGACGGCGAACACGCTCGCAGTGCAGGTGGTGGATGGCGTCTGCGAGTTGGCAGGTGCATCCATCAGCAGCGCGGCCTCACTGATCGGCCGCTGCCTCCGCGACGTGCAGACGCTGCGCGGCCATGTGTCCACGTGCAATGAGGTGATGGAGCTGTGCACCGCGAAGGCACACGGCCTGGCGGAGTTCCCCTGGCTGGTGTAACCGGGGTGGCCGCGGTGCGGGGCTCCAGCGCACGCCGCGCAGCCTTGCAGCGATGAACCGACGCATCCCGCATCCGGCGCACCAAAAAAAGAAACACCACCGCAACAGTCGGGCGCCTCGGTGGCGTCTCGGCAGCACACAGATCGGCAGTTCGGAGCGCCCTGGTCAACTCATCACTTGCCGGTCTAGGCGGGCGCGCCGC
>JBAXER010000196.1:0-2068 GCA_037140375.1 Actinomycetota bacterium | reverse complement strand
GACTCATAGAGGCCCGGAGGAAGTTCACTTGGCCCAGGTTTCATTCACGTGAGCCTGCCACAACACGCAGCGACACACGGCCAACCACGCCTCTATCGGCCGGCGGTTACTTCGGCGGCATCGAGCAGCGGCAGCATCTCTTCACCTAACAACTTCGAATATGTCTGGTGATAGTGGTGCAGGGTTGGCTCGTTGCGGCCGAAGATCACGTGCTTCACCGCTCCTGAATTCACAGCCGTTTGCTGCGACGCCGCCATCGCATAGTCCTCGTCGCGGATGATGTTGCCAAACTTCTGGGCAAGGTCGGTCACGAAATCGGTGATCTCGTCGCCCATGGCTGCGAGCCCAGGCTTCAGGTAGAAGCTCATCCGGCTCACATGGTGGCCGGGGTCATTCCGATCGGGATAAGCGCGCACAAGGAAACAGCCAGCATCAATCGGCAACAGAATCACATTCGGAAAGATCCAATACACGGGCAGCCCAGCAACGGTGATGTCCCATTGATCCTCGGGCAGCAACCGCATCGCATCAATGTCGCGCTTGCACAGAATCATCCGATGCAGATGATCGGTCTCGTCGTAACACTGCACGTTGCCGTGAAAGGCGTTGAACAACGTGTTCTTGTGCAGCACCGAAAAGTGATACGTCTCACCGAAAGTATCCATAGCCAGCTTCCAGTTGCACGCCGTGTCATACACCTGGTGTGTCAGCGGAACGAGCTCGCCAAAGTTCCACGTAGGGAACTCGTCGTTGAACCATTCGCCCAACAGTTGGTCGAGATCAACCGTCGCTTCTGGATCCGGGTGCACGAACAGGAACCCGTGGCGCTCCTCGGCCGACAGCCGACGCAACCCAAGACAGCTCTTGTCGACATCGCCGAAATGCTCTGACTTCGGCAACCCAACCAGCGCGCCGCCGGTGTCGTATGTCCATGCATGGAACGGACAGCTGAAACGGCGCGTCGTGCCTCTCTCTTCGGTTTCAACGATCACTCCCCGATGGGAACACGAGTTCACGAACGCTTTGAACGAACCGTCTTGATCGCGCGTGGCCAAGATCGGAATCCCCAAGTCGTTGTTCGTGAGAAACGAGCCCGGCTCAGGAAGGTCGCCCGACAGACCAATGCACTGCGGGGTGGCCATGAAGAACTCATTCCATTCGCGCTCAGACCGAACCGGGTCGGTATAGACCGCTGTCGGTAAACGAAGGAACCCACCGGCATCTTCATTCGTGCCCGCATCGAGATGTGCACAGAGTTGTTTGATCAGTCGAACTTGCTCGTCATGACGCATACTTAGAGTCAACTCTAAAGTTAGAGCGTGGTCAAGGCGGCGCTTCACCGAAACGCGCGAAGAGAGAGGAACCACTTGATGATGCGGCAGACTCTTGCGGTGAACGGTCTGCGTGATCTCAACAAGGCCAAGCGCCGCGACGCAATCCTCGACGCCGCGCTCACGCTGCTCGACTCCCGAGACTCAAACGACATCACCACCGAAGAAATCGCCGCGCTCGCTGGTGTCTCCCCCGCCACCGTGTACAACTTGGTCGGCACCCGCGGCGAGGTCATCCACCAGCTCGTGGCTCGCATCATGGAACAGCTTGGCGAGTCGCTCAACGCTCTTGATCCAACCGAGCCGATCGCCGCAGCGCAGCTGATCATCGATCAGAGCGTGCAGGCATTTGTCAGCAACTCAAACGCATATCGGCAGGTTGTCTCCATCGCCCAAGTCACCGCCGGCCTGCGCCCCGAAGCGGTAGATCCATCGAGCTTTCAAGTAACAGCGATGCGCAAAGCACGAGCAATGGGCATCATCCGCAAGGACATCGACGCCGCCGGCCTGGCTCGCCAAATCTTCCTGTCGTATTCAGGCGCAGCAACCCTGTGGAGTTCGGGTCGACTCGACGACGCCGGCTTTCTTACGGCTGCCCGCCACGGCCTGTTCACCGCACTCGCTGCTGCAGCAACCGATGAACATCGCGATCAATTCCTCAAACGTCTACGACCGCTCAGCAAGACCCTCGACAAAAAGGCGTGGGCAGACAACAGGCCCTAAGCGCCGAACTGCCC
>JBAXER010000195.1:0-2069 GCA_037140375.1 Actinomycetota bacterium | reverse complement strand
GTGACATCGACCAGTGCCTTTCTGACACTGGAATCAACGACGCAATCAAGGGAAACGGGTAGTTCGGTTATGGTTTCGGGCAAAAAAGTAGTCATCGGGGTTGGCGTCGTAGCGCTCCTCGCTGGAGTGTTCGTCATCGGACGCGCCACCATCGACACCCCAACAGTGCGTGGGCTGATCATCAAGCCACAGGCGGTCACACGGCGCACGCTCAACGACATCCTCACGGTCAACGGTGTGCTGCGCCGCGACGAGACGCAGACCATTAACTCACCAGTCGACGGCAAGGTCAGCGCCATCTCGGTAGAAGATGGCGACACCATCAATTCTGGTGACCCGATTTTCTCGCTCGACGGTCGCACTGCGTATGCGGTAGATGGCGACTTTGCGTTCTTCCGCAGACTCGACGTTGGTAGCGACGGCCCCGACGTGTTGCAGCTTGAGACCATTCTTAAGGCTCAGGGATACGCAATCTCCAAGCCCGACAACCTCTACACCGAAGAGACCCGATCGGCGCTCGCGAAATGGCAGATCGATCGTGGCTACGGCGGCGCAACGCCCGAGCCTGAAGAGAGCGTCACAGTCAGCCTGATGCAGAACAGCGCTGGCTACAAGGTGGCCAAGGACAACACGGTTGCGTTCACCATCGTGCCGTCGGCGCCTCCAGTCAAAGCTGCGGCCGGTCGGGTCCGCGCCATCCACGCTCCACGAGTGGTCACCAAGCCCACGATCAATGCCTCGGTCAGCGCAGGCACGGTCAACGAAGGCGACACATTTACCCTCACATTTACGGCCGATGTGGCCCCTGCTCAAGATCTCAGCGTTGACCTCACCATCAACGGCAGCGCCACCGGAGGCGACGACCCCACCAACGGAGACGACTACGACACCATCAATGGTGACTTCGTGTTCCCCGCTGGGCAGACCTCGGTCACGCTCGACCCGATCTCGGTCTTCCACGATCAGGTCATCGAAAATGCCGAAGACATCACGGTGCAGCTCACCGACCAGTTCGGTAACGACCCCAACTACATCGTTGGTCCAACGAACCAGGTGCGCATCAAGATCGCTGCCAACGGCAGCGACTTGCAGCCGATCTTCACCATCGAAACCGATTCGGTCGAGGTCGACGAGGGTCAACAGGCGGCCATCACGATCAAGTCCACCGTCGAGTCCAACGTCGATCAGGATTTCACGTTGAGCTTCTCGGGTACCGCCAAGGTCGCCGACGATTATGTCGAGCTCGACAAGAAGACATTCACGATCCGGGCGGGACAGACCACGGTTGGTCTCAACGTTCAGATCCGCAAGGACAAAGCTGTAGAAGTCGATGAGTCGCTCATCGTCACACTTGGCGCCGATCCGAATTCCGACGTTGGTCACGTGGCCTACTCCGTTGGCAACCCGTCGAGTACCCGCATCACCATTAAGAGCGGCGATCTCCCCGAGATGCGCCTCGCTGGTGGCGGTCGCGTGGCCGAGGGTGGCCGCGGAAGCTTCCAGATCGTGGCCGATTCGCCAGTTACCGATAACACCTCAATCAACTACCAAGTTGGCGGCACCGCTGGCGAGGGCACCGACTATGAGGTGCTGTCCGGCACCGTCATCATGAAGGCCGGGGCATCTACGGTCAATGTGCCGCTCAACGTGATCAATGACGATGTCGTGTTCTTGCCAAGCGACATGCTCGTCGCCAAGTGGCCTGCACGCGTAGGCACGGTCGAAGTTGACGAAGGCGAGTTCGTGCTGCAGGGAGCCCCGGTGGTCACCCTTACCGAGCCCGTGTTTACGATCACGATGAAGGTCAGCCCGTCAGATCGAGCTCAACTCAAAGTTGGCCAGCCAGCCACCGTGAAACTGAAGGCTGGCGATCAGGAGTTGACCGGATTGATCACGTCGCTCGACGATGCTGCAACGGTTGGCGACGCTGGCGAAGAGTTGTACGAAGGCGTCGTTGAGGTGAAGGGCGAACTCGCTGCGGTCGATGGCGCCTCGGTCACGATCGAAGTCACCTTGGCTGAGAAGACCGACGTGTTGTCGGTTCCTGTTGCTGCGGTGCTTCGCTCGAG
>JBAXER010000194.1:0-2076 GCA_037140375.1 Actinomycetota bacterium | reverse complement strand
CCAAGCCAACCGCATGGCCACTGCAGAACGCGATGTTGTACTCGCTCGGATGGGCGATCCTCTTGATCGTCGTCTTCGCACCGATCGCCACGCGGCTGTACCAGCGCACCGGAAAGCGTTGAGGCATCAGGCCACCCCAGCGCTCGCTACTGTCGCGCACTCGAAGGTACGGGTCGGCTGTTACTCGATGCGCAGACCAGAAATCGCACGAGCGATAACCAGTTGCTGGATTTCTGAGGTGCCCTCAAAGATGGTGTGAACCTTGGCGATTGACCGCATACATGCTGGTAGAGACACGTTGGCTGTTTGGAACTGTGCCACACCGGCACAGCAAGCGGTCACCTTGGGACCTGATGACCCATGCGTGTGTCACCTCAGGCCATTGTGGCGTGCGCAAGAAAGTGAACCGATCACGGTGCCACTCATGACTAACTCAGCAACAGCCACAATCGAACTTTGGACCATTGAGGACATCGCCGTCTTCTACAAGCGCTCACCGCGGCAAGCTCGCCGCATAGTGAGCGACCCTGCGTTCCCCGGCCATGTCCGAGGCGACAAATTGCGGTGGGTGAGCACCCACGTGATCGCGTATGCAGCCGACGTCTCAGTGCCAACGGTCCCCGATCTGATCGGCCCGAGTGCCAACGCGACTGGTCGCATCGTGCGTAAGGCGAAGGTGTCGGCATGAGCCTCATCTCAGATTGGTTTTCAATCACAGCCGGCAACCGCGTGGTCTTTTGGGACGGGCACGCCAAAGGAGTCGGCACACGAACGTTCCGACGATTCAAGAGTTTGGCTGAAGCGCAAGCGTTTGCTGCCACGTTGCAAAACGACGCTGCACGTACAGCAGGCATGACCATTCGCCGTGGCACCACATGGAGGGATCTGTGCGAAGCGTGGGTGACCGCAACCGACGGCAAAATTGCCGAGGGCACAATGCTCCGACGCCTTTCGGGTATCAACGTTTGGATTCTGCCGACGGTTGGTGAAACGCCTGTGGTCGACACGACGCTCGCAACACTGATTGCTTTGGCGGACAAACTTGCTGCTGCGAACACAGGTATCTCCAATTTCAACGCCGCCATTCAAACCATGAGCGTGATCGCCGAATGGGCCGAGGCGCGCAACGCATTGCCACAAGCTCCGTTCGGTGCAGTCGAGGCGCGCCAGCGGGCACTGAAGAAGTTGCGAGCACAACTGAATTACTCGTCCAAGACGGTTGCCGACGAAGGGACCGAAACAGGCATCACCTGGGACCAGGTGCCTACCTGGGTCGAGGTTGTGTGCTTGTCTGAAGCCGTTGCTAACCGCGCAGCACGCAGAGCCAACTCACGTGCGGTTGGTGAGCGTTACGGGCGTGCGGTTCGTATCGCTGCGGGCACTGGTGTACGGCTGTGCGAGCTGCTTGGCCTGACTTCTGACAGGATTGATCTTGCCAACGGCATCATCAGAATCGACCGGCAGTTGGACCGGTATAAGGCATGGGACGGCACTGGCGACATGCCGACCGCCCCACCCAAATACGGGCGGAAGCGAAATATTGTTGTGTGGGCAAAAGTTCGTGCCGACCTTGAAGCCGCCATTGCTGACGCTGCGTCTAGCAACGGCATCCTGTTCCCCCCATCCAACGCGCAGCGATGGTGGCCTGCTGCTTGGGGCGGCCTACTTCTATCGGCACGCGCCGATGCAGGCTGGGAACTGCCTGGCCATTGGCTCCGACACCATTACGGCAGCTTTTCGCTGGCGAGTCGCGAAGTGGGTGGCATGGGGCTACCTGCTGCGGAGGTTCAGCATTCGCTGGGCCACAAAAACCTGACCACGACCCTCGAAACATACATTTCGCCTACACGCTCTCAAACTGGTTGGGCTGAATGACCGCCGAACTGGCGGGGACGAACGAATGTCGCTCGCCAGCACCACTGATTTCGATGTAAACGTGCTGCTCACAGCGTTGTCCAAACTGGCGTCGCTGACATCAGCGCAAATTGCACGCTGAAATCTGCCCCACAAACGGTGCGAGCGACCGAGATACAAGAACGAGAAACGGCTGGGGTGACCACTGCGCGTGGACGGTAC
>JBAXER010000193.1:0-2094 GCA_037140375.1 Actinomycetota bacterium | reverse complement strand
GCACTGGTGTGGTTGTACCAACAACTCGGGCGCGCCAATGGCGAGGTCGGGCCGTGGCTCGATCGTCTGGGGCGGATGTTTGGTGCGAGCGATTGTGTCAACGAACGAATCGGGGCTGGCCCGTGGCGGGCGCCTAGCGCAATCGCGCCGACCCTCGTTGATCTTGATCTCATCGATCGCGACCAGCCGTGGTTCTTCTCGTTCGATGGCGCTCCGACCCGGGTGCGCCTATCTGATGACGCTGTGTTGGCCACAGCGGTTCAATCAGCGACGGCACAGATTGACGGCGCCGAGGCTCCGATCCGATTGCCGGGAGGCATTGTTATAGACAGCGCGATGCGCACGCTGATGCGCACAGCGATCGCGGCGTGGCATCAGGGCGTCGCAGAGTTACCGCCAGAGCCGTTTGGACCTCACAACGCTGCGTTCATGCGCTGGCTCGAGTCGCCCGAACCTGCTGGCGCCGACATCGGCCGTTACTGGTTGGCTGTACGCGACCAGCGCCCCGATTTGCAGGCGGCGTTCCCGCAACCGCGCAGCATCGACGCTGCGAGATTTGCCGAATGGGCCGATGCGAGTTGGCGGCTCGAGGGTCGATCCGCACTGCTTGCGTCTGGCGCCGGCGAGTCCAACGCGATCAGCTCAATCGGTTTCGACCCGGAGGGCATCAACGTTCTTGGCTACCTCGATTTTGATCAGAGCCAAGGTCACATCGCTCGCGAGATCGTTGGTGCCCTTAGAGCCGCGAAGGTTCCTGTGGCGCCGATCAACTTCCACCGCTCGTTGAGCAACTTCGATCTGGCTCGCGCCGGTACGACCCGCGACGCCCGCTATGCCACGAACGTGGTGGTCGTCACCGCTGCCCAATTCGAGTTCGTTGTGGCCGATCACGGACCCACCTTGCTCGATGGTCGCTACACAATCGGCTACTGGTTTTGGGAGCTCGAACACATTCCGGCAACGATGATGCCGGCAATCGATCACGTAGACGAGATATGGACCGGCTCGCAGTTCGTTGCCGATGCGTTCTCGCGGGTCACCGACAAACCAGTTCGATGCGTGCCGCTACCAGTGGCCCAGCCGCAACCGTCGCAGCGCACGCGTGCAAGCTTCGGATTGCCCGAGAACCGTTTTGTGTTTTTGGCAACGTTCGATCAGTTCAGCGTGCCCGAACGGAAGAACCCGTTTGGGGTGATCGAGGCGTTCACCCGTGCGTTCGCCGATGGCGAAGGGCCATTGCTGTGGATCAAGACCCTCAACGGTGACAAGGGGTGGCAGCAGCACGAGCGTTTGCTTCTCGCTGCATCGGGCCGTAGTGACATCGTCGTGCGTGACGAGCATCTCAGTCGTCCCGATCAGATGGCGGTGCTTCAGGCTGCCGACTGTCTCGTCTCGTTGCATCGATCCGAAGGCCTTGGCCTTCATTGCGCTGAGGCCATGTGGCTGAGCAAGCCGGTTATCGCAACGCGATATTCGGGCAATGTCGATTTCATGGACGACTCGTGCGCGGCGATGGTCGACTACACGTTGGTGCCAGTTCGCCACGGTCAGGGCATCTATCCGCCCGAGGCGATGTGGGCCGAACCCGATGTCGAACAGGCTGCAGCGCACATGCGCGCGTTGGCTTCAGACCCGGCGCTGTGCGCCCAACTGGGCGCTCGTGCTCGCGCGCGGATGGCGGCGCAAACATCTCAAGCGGAGACTGGTCGCATGATGGCCGAGTTGGCAACTAGACATTTCACGAAGGGAAACATCTGATGGGACTCATGTCGCGACTGGGCAGAATCGTCGGTGGCCGCGCCAACGCGCAGATCATCGAGGGTTACCGTGAGGAGTTACGGGCGCTACACGTAAAGGTTGGGCGACTTGATGAGGAGCTTCTCCAACTTCGCAAACAGACGCGCGAAACGGTCGACGATCTCGGCGATCGCATCGGCGCGATGTCGGAACGGCTCAACTCGGCCTCGTAACGCGCCGATAGATCAGGTGATGTTTCTTCGCCGGTCTGCGCTCGTACTCGTTCTCACAGCTGGCCTGTTGCCGTTCGCTGCGCAGCCGGCCAACGCCGTTACGCCTGGTACCCAAGTAGATCTC
>JBAXER010000192.1:0-2095 GCA_037140375.1 Actinomycetota bacterium | reverse complement strand
ACGGTTGGAGCGATGTAGCGGGTCTCTGCATTGGTCTCGCCACCGATGATGTTCGTGCCGCTGCCAAGCATTCCCTTGAGGCGATCGAAGTGGCGAGGCGACACCACGCGGCCGTAGCTCTCGCTGGTCTCGGGATTGGCACCGTAGAAATCGGTGATGGCCTTGCCGAGTTCGTCGATGAAGGGCTGGCGCACTTTCTCGTTCACGAGGATGTAGTCGGGCGCAACGCAGGTCTGGCCGGCATTGAGCCACTTGCCCCAGGCAATGCGACGTGCAGCAACCTTGATGTTGGCTGAGCCATCGATGATGACCGGGCTCTTGCCGCCGAGCTCGAGGGTGACCGGCGTGAGGTTGTTGGCGGCGGCCGCCATCACGATGCGACCGACCGTGCCGTTACCTGTGTAGAAGATGTGATCGAAGTGCTGCGACAACAGATCGGTTGTCTCGGGCACGCCACCCTCGACCAACACAACAGCCGACGTGTCCATGTACTTGGGCACCAATCGGGCGAGCACAGCCGACGTCGCTGCCGACACTTCTGATGGCTTCATCACCACGGTGTTGCCAGCAGCAATCGCCCCGGCCGCAGGGACCAGCAGCAACTGAATGGGGTAGTTCCAAGGAGCAATGACCAACACCACGCCGAGCGGCTCGGGCATGAGGGTTGACTTGGCCGGCATGGTCACGATGGGCGACGGCACGCGCTGCGGCTTGTTCCATTTCTTGAGGTTCTTCAACATCTGCTTGATTTCGCCAGTGACGAACGCAATGTCGGTGATGAAGCCTTCGACGGTTGGCTTGCCAAGGTCGGTGCGCAAGGCGGCGAGCAGATCGGCCTCGTTCTCTTCGAGCATCTTGATCATCTGCTCGAGTTGGTTGCGACGCCAAGCGAGCGGGCGGGTGCGACCTGTTTTGTAGGTGGCGCGAAGTGTGGCGGCGTGCGATGTCATCGGCCTATTCGACCACATCACGCAGGATGTTGTCTCACTCGGGTTCGAACGTGCTCTGTGTCTCTGCCGTACGCGGCTGAATGAAGATCGATGTGGCGCGTGACAGCACCTGACCGTCGAGGGTGAGCTCGCCCGACAGGTAGAGCTTGCGTCCGTCGCGGCGCTCGATCCAGCAGGTGCACAAGAGTTCGCGGTAGAGCGGAACTGGCGCCACATAGCGAATCGTGAGCTCGCCGGTGAACGCACCCTGGCCGATGACGGCAAGAACCGAACCAAGAATGTCGTCGAACAGCGCGGCCACAATGCCGCCGTGGCAGCGCTCGGGGGCGCCTTCGTGCGCCGCCCCAAACGTGACCTTTGCTTGCACTCCGTCGCCGTGGCGGCGAACGTCGGGCTCCACGCTCCATGGGCTGGTGATGCCGGAAATCGGACGATCGCTCCAGCTAGCGACTACTTCGCCTTCGGCGATGTTGGTGTTCCAGTGCTCGTGAAAGCCTTGCTTCTCACGGGCCCGATGCTCGCCTTGCACGAGGCGCTGCGAGTAAGCCGTGAGTGCCTCGGCCATTTCGGAGAGCAGTTGATCGTCGGCTTGGTGCCCCACGATGTCGTGCCCGAGTTGGCGAAGTGCGGCGCCAAGGTGGGCACGAGAACTGGAGGGGTCTGAGGTCACGAATCCGAATCTAACGCCGCGTCAGATTTTCCGCATAGTGCAGAGTACGGTTACCACCCATGGGAGATTTACAGCCACAGCTCGACTTCAAGCCGTTCGACGCAGACAACCACTATTACGAAGCGCTCGATGCGTTTACGCGCCACGTGCCCAAGGCAATGCAGCCGCGTTGCGTGCAGTGGAGCGAGATCGATGGCCGCAAGTATCACGTGGTCGGTGGCCGCGTCAGCCGAGTAGTTGCAAATGCAACTTTCGATCCAATCGCGAAGGCCGGCGCAATGCACGAGTACTTCCGTGGTAATCCCAATGGCCGCAACCCGCTCGAGATGCTTGCCGACCGCGAGCCCATTCCTGCCGCATATCGCAACCGCGATGCGCGCCTCGCAGTGCTCGATCAGCAAAACCTCGAGGCCTGTTGGTTGTTCCCAACGCTGGGCATCCTCTACGAAGAGTTGCTCAAGCACGACATCGAAGC
>JBAXER010000191.1:0-2098 GCA_037140375.1 Actinomycetota bacterium | reverse complement strand
ACCCACGTCTACGCCGTGTGGGACTTCATGTCCCTCGTGAAGCGCCTCCAACTCGACTTCACGTGCGTGACCCTTCCTTGGACACCACCAAAGCATCGCCATGCCGCTCGACTGATGAATGAGATCGTGACCGGCGAAGAGTCCGACATCGGACTCGACGGCCACGCGATCAGCCACTTCGACATGTACCTCGATGCCATGCAGGACGTCGGTGCGGACACCACTCAAATTCGACGCTTCGTCGCCAATGTGCAAAGCCTTCCCGACTGGCAATCCGCCGTGGCGGCGATGGAGGCACCGGCACACGTTCGCCAATTCGTCACCCACACCCTCACGGTGGCATGCACCGGGAGCACCGCCGAAGTAATGGGCGCATTCTTCTACGGTCGAGAGGACGTCATCCCCGATATGTTCTCGCGGCTGCTGCGCGATTGGAAGATCGATGCAGCCAGCGTGCCGGCTCTCACGTACTACCTCGATCGCCACATTCAACTCGACGCCGACGAGCACGGTCCCGCGGCGAAGTTAATCGTCGATGACATGCTCACGGAGGATCCCTCGCTTACCTCCTCGATGATCGCCGGCGCACAGGCTGCAATCGCGTCTCGACTCGAGTTGTGGGACGGCGTCGAGCGCTCGCTGGTCGGGTGAGCAGTCGTATTCGTTGGTGACCGCCGCGGTCCACCGTCCGGTCCGGTGAAATTTCTGCGTTAGCGCAAAATCCCGAACATCGTCTCTACAGCGGTGTTGAACGACGGATCAAGCACGCTCGTGTGCTCTGGGTGCACTGCGATGTCGGGCGTCAGCCCAACTCCGTCGAGCGCGAAACCGATTGGCGTTAGGTACTCCGCGTAGGTGAACTTGAGGGCGCCGCCACCATCGAGTTCGACGATGTCTTGAATCCGCCCCTTGCCGAACGTGGTCTCGCCGACCAGTTTCGCCCGACCGTTGTCGCGCATCGCACCGGCAACAATCTCGGCAGAACTGGCCGTGAGATGATCCACCAGGAGCGCTACCGGAATCGTGATGTCCTCAGGGCGAAATCGCGTCGAGAACGTTTTCACGTCGATGTGCGCGCCCCGCTCGGTCAGAACCGGCGCGCCCTCGGGGAGAAAGATCTCAGCGACGCGCAACGCTTCGACGGCCCAACCACCTGGATTACCTCGGAGATCAACCACGATGCCCTCAGCGCCAGCATCGATCATCTCTCGGACCGCCGACCGTGCTTTCTTGCCGACTCCCTCGCTGAAGTCGAGCAAGCTGAGCAGACCGACAGAGTGACCATGTACTGCTCGCAGCTCGTGCAGAACCATCCCTTCGCGCATCGTGACACGGGTCATCGTGAACTGCGTTGTGACACCGCTGCGTTGCACGGCGAGTTGCACGTTGCGTCCTTCGGGCCCACGGATCAGCGCAAGCGTCTGCTCAAGCGTCTTGGATTGAACGTCAACGCCATCAACGGCACGGACGAGGTCGCCCACCTCAACACCGGCGAGGGCGGCGGGGGATGTGGGCACCACGCGATCAATACGAAACGATCCGTTGTGTGCGCCGACGTCTACGCCGACGCCCACGTACTGACCAAGCTCAACATCGGTCAGCTTTTGGTAGTCGAGAGGAGTCAAGTAGTGCGTGTACGGATCATTCAGCACAGTTGGGATGTCGTCGACACGAACCGAGCTGAGGGTTGACGCATCGATCGATCGAAAGAACTGCGTCGCGAGTACCTCGAGAATCTGCTGACGAGGGCCGTCCGCAGCCACGGCGAGTTGCGAGGCGATTCTCTGAGAAGGTAAGTCAGGCCGAGTCGAGATCCCGACAACGAGCGCAAGGGCAAGAAACAATATGAACACGGCGGAGCACGGACCGGGTCGACGTGCTGACCGAGCCGGTACGAGCGGTACGGGCGATACGGGTGGTGGCCAGCGAATGAAAGCGGGCAAGGCAGGCGAGGCGTCGAATGACACGTACTTGCTCGTTGACATGATGAGGCTCCATTAATTGGGGTTCCCGTGGCCCGCCGTTCAGACGGGCCACGGGGAAGTCACCTGTGATCAGGCGTGGGGTGAAGGGTCAACGCCACGCTTGTGGCCAGCAG
>JBAXER010000190.1:0-2134 GCA_037140375.1 Actinomycetota bacterium | reverse complement strand
CGACGACGACTCATTGGATGTGACACGTAGACCGTCTCCCCCTCGCCCGACCGAACGGCCGCGGCAACCTTCGCTTGCGCGACTTGGCAAACTCTAGCAACACGTGCAATCTGCCACGGAGTATCGTGAGCAGGCACGCGCTCGTTTGAGCCGATCAGATTGGTCAACGCAATGACTACAGGACACAACACACTCACCGGTGCCGACTACTCAAGCGAGTCAATCTTCACGCGTGAACGCGATCGAATCCTGCATCGCAGTTGGTACTACGTGGCTCGTGCAGATCCGCTGTCGCCGGGCGATCGCTTGGTCGCCAACGTTGCCGGTGAGAGCGTGCTGATTGTGTGCGATCGTGATGGAACCTTGTACGCCCATGCCAACGTGTGCCGTCACCGCGGTGCGCAACTGTGCGCCGAAAGTGGTCCTGGCCCGAAGAGCTCGATCAGCTGTCCCTATCACGCCTTTAGCTACGCGCTCGATGGTCGTTTGATCGGTACCCCCAATGTGGGGCCCGATGAGATCGACCGCGATTCGCTGTCGCTGTGGTCAATCGCAATCGAGGTTTGGCAAGGGTTCATCTTCGTCAACCTCAGCGAGAATCCACCCACGTTGCTCGAGTGGTTCGACATGCATCCCGAGGCCTCGCTGCTTCCATTCGCGCATCACAACATGGGCGAGCTTCGCGTTGGCCGACGCACCGTCGCCGAAGTGAACGCCAACTGGAAGATCATCTTCGACAACTACATGGAGTGCTTGCACTGCCCGCAGGTTCACCCTGAGCTCGTCGACATCGTGCCGCTGTATCGCTCGGGTGCCGTGGTCGACCAATCCCGCGACGACGGCGGCGTGGCGCTGTTAGCCGGCTCGTCGGGCTTTAGCCCCGCGGGTCGCTCGGTCATGCCGTTGCTGCCAACGATGACTCCCGAAGCCGCCGAGACCTATTTCGGCATGGCTCACTTTCCGAACATGTTCCTCGACGTGACCGGCACATGCATCATGGCTACGGCGCTGCATCCAACCAGCGCCACCCACACCACGATGATCACCGAATACCTCTTCGCCGCCGACGTCGTTGCCGACCCCAACTTCGATCCCAGCGATGTCGTCGATTTCAACGAACTCGTTGGCCATCAGGACTATCTGGTGTGCGCAATTGTGCAGCGTGGTGTCGAGTCGAAGTACTTCACGCATGGCGTGCTTGCCGACAAAGACAGCATGATCGCTGACATCAACGAGCGATACCTTGCCGAGCGCGACGGCTGAGTCAGCCTGCGTCTACAGCGTGAGCACGTAGGTCGGCGAGCGACGAGTATTCCAACGCCGACAGGTGTGTCGAGGCGAGGCGCACCTTCGGAGCGCAGTCGGCCTCGAACGCTTCTTGCCAACGTGATGCGCACAGACACCATTGATCGCCATCGACCAAACCGGGGAAGCCGTATTGCGGCATCGGTGTGCTGAGGTCGTTGCCGGCAGCTTTGCTGAACTCAAGAAACGTGTCGGTGAGAATGACACACACCACATGCATTCCTGGATCGTCGCCGTGGTTCTCGCAGCAGCCGGTGCGGTAGTAGCCGGTAACAGGGTCGAGCGAGCACGATTCGAGTTCGCCGCCGAGGACATTCATCTGAGCCATTCCGCAAGTGAACACGCATCCTGGCGAAATCCGCGGGCTAGCTCACAGTGACGTGAAGCAACCGGCCGATCAGGTATGTGGCGGCGCATGCACCGAGCAGGATGAGGACCTGGCGAATAGCGCTGGTGACCTTGTTGCGTTCGGCGAACCTACCGACGGCGATTCCGAGGCCCGCTGCGACCACAACGCCAATGCCAACTGAGGTCCACTTGGCCGAGTTGCCGGATCCGCTGAGCCACGGCAGCACGGGCAGCAAGGCGCCCACGAGGAAACAAATGAACGACAGCAGAGCAGATTGCAGTGCAAGGGGTAGTTCGTCTGGGTCCATGCCGAACTCTTCACGAGCGTGAACAGCGAGCGCATCTTCGGGCACACGCATGACCTCAGCGGCTGCCTGTTGGGCGGTTGAAGCTTCCATGCCGTGCCCTTGATACATCGCTGCCAACTCGGCCTGCTCGGACGCTGGATTCACCACGAGCTCGCGGCGTTCGACTGCGAGCT
>JBAXER010000189.1:0-2143 GCA_037140375.1 Actinomycetota bacterium | reverse complement strand
TGTTCCCAACGCTGGGCATCCTCTACGAAGAGTTGCTCAAGCACGACATCGAAGCAGTCACCACCACGTTCACCGCGTTCAACCGTTGGCTCGACGAAGACTGGGGCTGCAACTACCAGAACCGCATTTACGCAGCGCCGTACATCACCTTGGCCGATCCTGATTGGGCCATCAAGGAGCTCGAGTGGGCGCTCGACCGTGGCGCTCGTTGCATCATCATGCGCCCTGCCGCACCAACCACTGCGTCGGGCCCTCGTGCGGTCAGCAACCCAATGTTCGATCCATTTTGGGCTCGGGTCAACGAAGCCGGAATCACCGTTGTTGCTCACGCTGGCGATAGCGGTTACTCATCGAACGGCTACGCGGTCGATGGCTTTGGTGCCACGTTCAGCGGCGGCTACGGCCCATCGGTCAAGGCGTTCCACATCGAGCGCGCGGCCTATGACTTCCTCATCACATTGAGCTTCGACAAGTTGTTCGAGCGCTTCCCGAACTTGCGCATTGCGTCGGTAGAAAACGGCTCAGAGTTCTTGCCCGATCTCGTGCGCAAACTGCGCAGCTACAACGGTCGCATGCCTGGCTACTTCAAGCAGGATCCACTCGAGTTGTTCCGCCAGCACGTGTGGATCAACCCATTCTGGGAAGACAACCCAGTAGAGATCGCTCAGATCGTCGGCGCCGACCGCGTGTTATTCGGCAGCGATTGGCCGCACATCGAAGGCATGCCACAGCCGCTCGATTACCTCAGCGAGCTCACCAGCTTCAGCGATGCCGATCGTTTGCTGATCATGCGCGACAACGTGCGCGGCCTCACCAAGCTTGCCGCCTGAGCCAATGGCTTAGAGGTCGGCGAGAGCGGTGTCTTTCGCCCAGCGATAGTCGGGCTTGCCTGCAGGTGAGCGCACGATTGCATCAACCACGGTGAGCTTGCGCGGCACCTTGTAGCCAGCGATGTGGCTGCGGCAGTGCTCTTGCAATGCCTCGAGCGATGGCGCCGTGCCCACGCGTGGTTGCACCACAGCGACCACGCGTTCGCCGAAGCGTTCGTCGGGAACGCCGATGACCACTGCGTCGAACACTTCGGGGTGGCTCTTGAGCGCGTTCTCTACTTCTTCAGGGAAGATCTTCTCGCCACCCGAGTTGATGCATACCGACCCGCGGCCGAGCAGCGTGATGGTGCCGTCGGCTTCGAGTCGAGCGAAGTCGCCGGGGATCACGTAACGCTTGCCGTCGGCAGCGATGACAAACGTGGCCGCGGTCTTTTCTGGATCCTTGTAGTAGCCAATGGGCAGGTTGCCACTGCGGGCGAGGCGACCAATCTCTCCGGTGCCAGCAGGGATTGGCTTCAGGTCATCGTCGAGCACAACGGCGTCTTTCACCGGAGCAACAGTTGGGCCGCCCTGGATTGCGGTTCCCTTTGCGACCACGCTGATGCCGTTTGCGCCGCCCTCGCTCGAGCCGATGGAATCGGTGATGACCATGTTGGGGAAGTAGTCGAGGAACGAATCCTTGAGGCCTTGGCTGAAGAGCGCAGCGGTTGAGGAGATTGCGAACATTGAGCTGAGGTCGTGAGCCTGCGGACGTTCGTTGAGTTCGTCCATCAACGGGCGTGCCATTGCGTCGCCGGTGATCATCAACAGGTTCACTTTTTCGGCTTCGATGAGGCGCCATACTTCGGCTGCAGCGAACTTGTCCATCAACACAATTCGGTTGCCGGTGAAGCTTCCGCCCATCACGCTCCACTGCGCAGCGCCGTGCATCAGCGGCATGGTTGGCAGGCTGGTCATCGCGAAGACATTGCCCTTTTCGATGAACTCTGTGGGGTCGGTCATTACATGGCCGCTACGAATATCGATGCCGCCACCAAGCGCCATCAGCACGTCTTCGTGGCGCCACAACACACCTTTTGGCATGCCGGTAGTGCCGCCGGTGTAAAGGATGTAGAGATCGTCGTTGCTGCGCGGAGCGAAGTCGCGCGCCGACGACTGCGCGGCGAGTGCAGCTTCGTAATCGTCGCCGAGCACCAACACGTGGGTGAGCATCGGCGAGTTAGCGCGAACGCCTTCCACACGTTCGAGGAACTCGGCAGCAACGACCAACGCTTTGAGATCGGCGTTGTCGAAGATGTAGGCCAACTCGTCTT
>JBAXER010000188.1:0-2143 GCA_037140375.1 Actinomycetota bacterium | reverse complement strand
TGTTCCCAACGCTGGGCATCCTCTACGAAGAGTTGCTCAAGCACGACATCGAAGCGGTCACCACCACGTTCACCGCGTTCAACCGCTGGCTCGACGAAGACTGGGGCTGCAACTACCAGAACCGCATCTACGCCGCCCCGTACATCACCTTGGCCGATCCCGAGTGGGCCATCAAAGAGCTTGAGTGGGCGCTCGACCGTGGCGCTCGCTGCATCATCATGCGCCCTGCTGCCCCAACCACCGCGTCGGGCCCTCGTGCCGTCAGCAACCCAATGTTCGATCCATTCTGGGCTCGGGTCAACGAAGCCGGAATCACCGTGGTTGCTCACGCTGGCGATAGCGGTTACTCATCGAACGGCTACGCGGTCGATGGCTTTGGTGCCACGTTCAGCGGCGGCTACGGCCCATCGGTCAAGGCGTTCCACATCGAGCGCGCGGCCTATGACTTCCTCATCACATTGAGCTTCGACAAGTTGTTCGAGCGCTTCCCGAACTTGCGCATTGCGTCGGTAGAAAACGGCTCAGAGTTCTTGCCCGATCTCGTGCGCAAACTGCGCAGCTACAACGGTCGCATGCCTGGCTACTTCAAGCAGGATCCACTCGAGTTGTTCCGCCAGCACGTGTGGATCAACCCATTCTGGGAAGACAACCCAGTAGAGATCGCTCAGATCGTCGGCGCCGACCGCGTGTTATTCGGCAGCGATTGGCCGCACATCGAAGGCATGCCACAGCCGCTCGATTACCTCAGCGAGCTCACCAGCTTCAGCGATGCCGATCGTTTGCTGATCATGCGCGACAACGTGCGCGGCCTCACCAAGCTTGCCGCCTGAGCCAATGGCTTAGAGGTCGGCGAGAGCGGTGTCTTTCGCCCAGCGATAGTCGGGCTTGCCTGCAGGTGAGCGCACGATTGCATCAACCACGGTGAGCTTGCGCGGCACCTTGTAGCCAGCGATGTGGCTGCGGCAGTGCTCTTGCAATGCCTCGAGCGATGGCGCCGTGCCCACGCGTGGTTGCACCACAGCGACCACGCGTTCGCCGAAGCGTTCGTCGGGAACGCCGATGACCACTGCGTCGAACACTTCGGGGTGGCTCTTGAGCGCGTTCTCTACTTCTTCAGGGAAGATCTTCTCGCCACCCGAGTTGATGCATACCGACCCGCGGCCGAGCAGCGTGATGGTGCCGTCGGCTTCGAGTCGAGCGAAGTCGCCGGGGATCACGTAACGCTTGCCGTCGGCAGCGATGACAAACGTGGCTGCAGTCTTTTCTGGATCCTTGTAGTAGCCAATGGGCAGGTTGCCGCTGCGGGCGAGGCGACCAATCTCGCCGGTTCCGGCAGGGATGGGTTTGAGGTCGTCGTCGAGCACAACGGCGTCTTTCACCGGAGCCACTGTGGGGCCGCCCTGGATTGCAGTGCCCTTCGCGACCACGCTGATGCCGTTTGCGCCACCCTCGCTTGAGCCGATCGAGTCGGTGATGACGATGTTGGGGAAGTAGTCGAGGAACGAATCTTTGAGGCCTTGACTGAAGAGCGCAGCCGTTGACGAAATGGCAAACATTGAGCTGAGGTCATGGGCCTGTGGATGTTCGTTGAGTTCGTCCATCAGTGGGCGCGCCATTGCGTCGCCGGTGATCATCAACAGGTTCACTTTTTCGGCTTCGATGAGGCGCCATACTTCGGCTGCAGCGAACTTGTCCATCAACACAATTCGGTTGCCGGTGAAGCTTCCGCCCATCACGCTCCACTGCGCAGCGCCGTGCATCAGCGGCATGGTTGGCAGGCTGGTCATCGCAAAGGCATTGCCCTTTTCGATGAACTCTGTGGGATCGGTCATCACGTGACCGCTACGAATATCGATGCCGCCACCGAGCGCCATCAGCACGTCTTCGTGGCGCCACAACACGCCCTTGGGCATGCCGGTCGTGCCGCCCGTGTAGAGGATGTAGAGATCGTCGTTGCTGCGCGGAGCGAAGTCGCGCGCGGCCGACTGCGTGGCGAGTGCGGCTTCGTAGTCGTCGCCGAGCACCAGCACATGGGTGAGCATTGGCGAGTTAGCGCGAACGCCTTCGACACGTTCGAGGAACTCGGACGCAACGACCAACGCTTTGAGATCGGCGTTGTCGAAGATGTAGGCCAACTCGTCTT
>JBAXER010000187.1:0-2178 GCA_037140375.1 Actinomycetota bacterium | reverse complement strand
ATTCGACGAACTCTTCGAGCAGGCCCGAGATGCTGCATGGGCAAGCCATGATGCCGAAGAGGGACGCACGGCATTTTTAGAGAAACGGCCACCAAACTTTCGTGGCCAATAACGACGGCAGCGATGACGCGGTGGGGGCTGCCTAGATGGCGGCTGGTAGCAGTCGGTTCACGTTCTCGAAGAAGAAATACGACACCACCAAGAACGGCACGGCTCCGGCCACGAACGCCAGCCACAGCTTGCGTTGACGCTTGGCGAGTCGGTACGACGCGATGGCCACGCCCAGCAACGCCAAGCCCCACAGGATGACGGGCAGGTAGGCATTGGAGTCGGCAAACCAGCCTTGGTTGAACGCGTCGGTTGGCGCAGCGAAGGCCGTCGTTTCGTCAGGCACCGTGGTGGCAACGGGTGCCGCCGAGTCTGTAGGCAGCGTTGACGCTGCGCCCGCAACCGTGGTTGTAGTGATTGCTGGCTCACCTGAAAGGCCGTCGGCTGACGAACTATCGGGCGGGGTCTGGCCGTAGAACAGCGCAGCCTTGCCCACGGGCGATGACCGCAGCAGGTCGAGTGTGGCGTGAATCACGAGACGACGGCTTGAGGTGCCCACTGGCGTGCACGTGATGAGCGTGAGCGTGGCCTTGTTCGGATCTGAGTCGGTGATGACGTAGTAGTCGTTCTTGCCGACCTCTTCAGATCCGGTAACTACGTAGACATAGTTGCCACCCAAGACGGTGGTGATGCCGACGTCGTCGCCGGGCTTCAGCTTGTTGAGGTCGTAGAAGGGCTGTCCATAGGTGGTGCGGTGCCCAGCGATGGCCGAGTTGCCCAATTGGCCAGGGAACGGCGTGTTCGGGAAGTGGCCCACGCCCTTGCGCAAATCGTGAACGCCTACGCCCGCAACCACATATTTGTTGAGGTTGATCGCTGGGATGCTGATCGCCGCAACCACCTCGCCCTCGGCGATGGTGTGTGGAAATGGCTGATCGGCCGGGCCAGCAACCGTGGTTGGCGGAGCCGGCACATTGGGGTCAGCGACGGCGGTGGTTGTTGTGGTGGCGCCAACATCTTTGATGGCTGCCGAGAAGGCTTGGCCGAGCTGGTCCTGCGAGCGAGCCTCTTGGATGCCGGTGCCCCACAGTTGGTAGCCAACAAAGGCGAACATCATCAAACCGGTTGTGATGAGCGCCCTACCGAGTTGGCCGATGGCCCAACGCCAGTCGTGCGGATCGGGTGGTCGATCCCAGCGACTGGGGCGCACCCGGGCGGGCCGTGGCGTCTCGCGCGGAGGTGAGTTGGTCTCGACCACCGACCGCTGGCTCGCAGTGGCTTCGGTTCGGTAGCGATCGTCGTCACTCACAGGCCGAGACGATAGCGGCGTGACGGGCGGAACAAAGGTCATAGCGCTGGGCGGGCGGGGGTCAACCTCGCTAGCGTGGCGGTGCCTCATGGATCCCGTCGTGCACCTTTCCAACGCAGTTGCAGTCCTCGGTCAGTTTCCCGTACTGGCTGGGGTCAATCTCACCGTGAACCGCGGTGAGATTGTGCTGTTGCAGGGCCCCAACGGTGCCGGTAAGACCTCATTGCTGCGCCTGTGCGCTGGGCTGTTGCCGCTGGCGCGTGGCGAGGCCGTCCTGCTGGGTTGCGATCTGCGCACTCAACGTGAGGCCGTGCGCAGCCGGGTTGGCTTGCTCGGCCACGCCAATGGCCTCTATGCCGATCTCACAGTTGGCGAAAACGTGCGTTTTTGGGGCGCCACCGTTGGGGCTAGCAAGCCCGAGGTGCAAGCAGCGTTGCAACGTATGGGTCTTGCTCAACGCCTCACCGATGTTGCAGTCAGCCGCTTATCTGCTGGGCAGAAGCGCCGCACAGCGTTGGCCTGTCTCATTGCCCGCCGCGCCGAACTGTGGTTGCTTGACGAACCTCACGCTGGCCTCGACGCCGCCGCTCGCGACGAACTCGATGCCACGTTGCGCGACGCTGCTGCCGCCGGCGCAACCATCATCGTGGCGAGTCACGAACTCGAGCGCGCTGGTGCTCTGGCGACCCGAGTGGTCGAGGTCGTTGGTGGCCAGATTCGTACGCCAAATGGCGAGGCCGCCTGATGTTTCGCGTGGCCCGACTCGTTGCGGCGAAAGACCTCCGGATCGAACTGCGTAGCCGCGTCGTCACCAATCAGGT
>JBAXER010000186.1:0-2264 GCA_037140375.1 Actinomycetota bacterium | reverse complement strand
AGCGCTTCAAGCACGTCGGGTGCGCGCCACAGTCGGTCGCGCTTGTTGTTCGTGAATTCGATGAGTACACCGGCATCGACAAGCGGTTGGATCGCTCGATATACGTTCGGCTGAGGAATACCGAGTTCACGACTCAAAGACGACGCGTTGACCACTGGGTGCCGCAGCAAGATCTCAGCAACTTTCCATGCGGTGGCGTCACGGCGAGCCTTTACCCGTTGCGACCATTCGTCACGGACACGATGCAGGTCGGCAACAAGACGGCGGCCGTTAGCGAGAGCGACGAATGTTGCGGCGGCGAACCGTTCGACTATCGGCACTGGATCGCCGTCGCGGTACGCACCGAGCGCAGCGAAGTAGGAGTCAAGGTCGACCAACAGGCCGGCAGACACAGGCACGGTGACCTGACGGGTGAGCTGAGCATGGCGTAGTTGAGCATGAACAAGGGCGCGCCCCACTCGGCCGTTGCCATCCGGGAATGGATGGATGGTCTCAAACTGTGCATGGGCGATCGCTGCATGAGCGAGCGTCGGGATGTCGGTGCGGGCAATGAATCGAATCAGATCGTCGATCGCGGCTGGCACCCGGTCATGGTGCGGAGGGATGAACTGAGCACCGTGAGGGCTGTAGTCGCTGCCGCCGATCCACACCTGCCGCTCGCGCCACCGACCCGCAATGCGCGGGGCGCTGTGACTCAAGAGAGCGTCATGCATATTCAAGATGGCTGGCCCGTCGAGTCTGTCAGCGAGTGAAATTGCGGCGCTCATCGCCCGTTCGTTGGCCACGATGAGGGCTGCGTTGCGGGTCCCACGGCCGAGTTCAGCCTCGGCTATCGCCCGGGCCGAAGCAGTGAGGTTCTCGATCTTCGATGAGGCGGCCGATTCCGAACGAAGCAGGATCGCAGCGAAGGGCGCTATTTCGGCAGCGGCCATAGTGTCGAAGCGAGCAATCTCAGTGCACGCGTCTTCGGCAGCTGCAAGCACCTCCGTCGGCAGCGCTACCCGAACATCGGCGATGGGGGGTGGAATCGCCGCGTGATACGGCTTGCGGGCGCGCAGACGATCCTGTCGCGACGCCGGAAGGTCGTCCCGGCTATCCCAGTCGTATGGTTCGAATTCGACAGCCGGCCAGGCCACACGAGCGTTCACGGCACCCACCTTCGTTATCACTTATATTATTAAGTGATAACAGCGTACCCACTTGTTCTCGCTTAGCGAACCTTGCGGCGCTCCATCTTTGGGATTCCCGGAGTCATGTCGTTGATCGCCCAACTGATGATCACGTCGGCGGTGATCCGAAACCTTGGGGCGTCATCTTTCAACTCGATGACGGCCGACCCGATGATCTTGATGCCGCGTGGCGACCAAGGATTCGTGGATGCCAGATCGTCGATTACCACAGACACTTGAGGGTTCGTCTGGAGATTGCGATAACGCACCGTGTGGGTGATGTCGAATCCCGCTGTGACGATGTCGTCGCCCTCGACTTCAAAAACAACCGGAGCAATGTCGGGACGACCCGACGCCGACGAGGTCGCGAACCGCATCAGGGGTTGCGACTTCAGATATTCGATCTCAGCGTTCGTGAAGATGCTCATGCTGCACCGCCTTGCATCACTGGGGCTGCGAGCGGAAACACGTCGCTCATCACTGTTCCTTGTTTGAAGGTGCACAGCACCATGAACTTTTCCATCGTCTTCACTCCGTTGACATAGGGGGTGCGCACATCCTCATACCTCAACCCGACTTGAGGTCAAGCGGTAATGTCGAGAAATGCCCCAAACTTCAACTTCACCTGCAGAGTGGTCCATCGGCCAAGTCGCTGAGCGCAGTGGCGTCGCTATATCAGCGCTGCACTACTACGAACGCGAAGGGTTGATCTCAAGCATTCGTAACGCAGGCAACCAACGCCGATACGGCCGAGACGTTCTGCGCCGCCTCGCCTTCATCCGGGCCTCGCAACGCGTCGGAATCCCATTGGTAACGATCAAGGAAGCACTCGACGATCTGCCGGCGCGGCGCACGCCCCGCGAAGAAGACTGGGGGCCTGTTGCGATGCGCTGGAAACAAGTACTCGAGAAACAGATCGAGTACCTTGAGCGAGTTCGCGACGACCTCGCCACATGCATCGGCTGCGGCTGTCTCTCGTTTCAGCGCTGCCATTTGGTAAACCCTGACGATGCAATGGCTGTCGAAGGCCCCGGGGCGCGACGACTGCTGCCGGGCACACCTCGACCCGACAGGTCGTAGCGCACGCGCCACGCT
>JBAXER010000185.1:0-2299 GCA_037140375.1 Actinomycetota bacterium | reverse complement strand
TGGCAAGCGTTGCAACCGATACCTCAATGAGGCGCCGTGGCCCCACGTATTTGGGTGTGATCACCGTGCCATCGGCGAGCGTGCCACCCATGAGATAGGTGACCACCGACCACGGCGACAGCAACCAATGTGGAGGTTTTGGCCGGGTGTCGTTGGCCGCAAGCGCGGCGAGTTCGAGTGCGAATTCGGTCTCGGCGTGCGGCCGAAGAACGGTGGCGGCGTCGGGCTGAGTCACGGCGCCAACCGTACACGCGTTCTAGTGTCGGTCGCCAAGGGATCATCGGCGGCACCAGCCGCGTTCAGATCGGCCGCAGCGGGTTGCAACGCAGCCACCATCTCTCGGCGCACTCGTGCCAGCCCCAACAGATCGACTCGGGTGCGTTCGGTGACGGGATTAAATGCGGCCCGATTGAGTTCGAGGATGAGCGCCGCCAACCATTCGGGGTGCAGCGAGGCAACGGCGGTTCGTAACTGCGGGGCCGCAGCCCACGTGGCTTGGCGCTCGGCGAAGGCGCCAGATATTGCGGTCACCACTGCCCCACTGTCGGGCGGCGGCGCAGGAGGCAAGAACGGCGTTGCCTTGGCGGGCAACGGTTTGGGCGCGGCGCCGACACCAAGCTCGGGCATGGCCTGTGCGAGCCATGCAGCACGGGGCCCAAGCACCGGGCGCACCGCGTGATCGAACGCTGGGTTGCGGCGGCCACGCAACAGCAACTTGGGTATCAGATGGTGCGGCACCCGCAGCCCCGCGTGCAGACACAGCGAGATCCATTCGGGCAGTAACGCTTCGTGCTGGCCGCCAAGCATGAGCACCAGTAACTCAGCCGCAGTAGCGCTGCACACGGGCCGTGGGTCGAACGGTGCAGGGGCTGCCAACATGGGCGCCTCTTGTGGCTGCACGCCGGCGCGGCGCGCCGTGGCCACTGCCGCTGCACGATTGAGTAGCTCGATGGCGTGGTCGGGCGCAGCGACAACCGACTCCCAACCCGGCGATGCCGGTGCCAGCGGGCGACGATCGGTACCAAGCAACGCTGCGTTGAGCAACGTGGCCCACTCGGCGGCGGCTGATTCGGCGAGTTCGTTCATAGCTGGATCACCATGTTGTCGGCCCACATTGTGAGCGGCAGGAAACCATCGGCACTCCACTCGCCCATCACGCAGACCGGTAGACCGCCCGAGGAACACACCAATTCGGCAGTGCCCGAAAAGCCGCTAGCGATGGGCACCGACCCGGTGGGATCAACCAGCGCCCAACGCCCGTTGCCCAGCGGGGCAGGGACAGCGTTGATGCACATGGGATAACGCTCGAGCCATGGCTCACGAGCCGCCGCCCAGCCACACGCACTGAGCGCATCGGTGATGCTGCACGCTTGTGGAGCAACGGTGGACGGCTCGGGCTCGACATGCTCGCGGCCAACGATGGCGCGCAGCGCGATGCCACCCGGATACCAGTGCAGGTCTGCCTGGAACACACTGCCCACGTTGTAGTCGAGCGTGGCTTCGGCGCCGAACACACCGAACGCCAGCAACATCGCCCACGTGACGTTGCCGCTGGGGTCGGACGAATCGGACGCGCACAGCCACGTGCGCTGCACCGTGATGCGGTCTTCGCGGGTGCGGCTGACGCCAGCCACAGTCCACCGTGCAGTGGTGGGCACCCCAGCGAGCACATCGTCTTTGGCCGAGGCCAGACCCGTAGCAACGTGAACACCATCGGCAAGGTCGGCAGGCAACGACGACGTGTGTTGCGCACCTACCGCAAGCACATGCATGAGCGCGAGCTCCTCGAGTACGTCTTCGTGCCACTGCGGGTGCTGACCCACTTTGGCCGCCACCCGCTTGACCCGCCCAGCAAGCGACCCGCATTGCGCATCGATAAGACGCGCCGCGAGGAGATCCCAGTTCGAGGTATCGGCCAGCTCTGGCGAGGCAAGCCCGGCGCGAATGCGATCGGCCAGCCAACGGTCGAGCTCTTGTAGCCCCGCACGCATGCGCTCGGCACGATCGTGCTGACGTTTCGATCGAGCGGGATCGGGTAGCTGCATTCCGGTGAGCGACGGCGACGCACCACGGTCGGCAGCCCCAACCGCCACCGCTGCGGATTCGACACCATCGGCAGCGGCAACACTGGCGAGCTCGGCCGTGGGCACCTCGGTGGATTGCGAACGGCTGGCCCGGCGCAACATGAACTGCTGGGCAAAGGGCAACCGAGGAGCGTGAACCACACCGTTGTTGGCGTGTAAGAGCAACAGCCCGAGTGCGTGCTTGCACGGAAGTTTGCGGCTGGGGCACGTGCACC
>JBAXER010000184.1:0-2326 GCA_037140375.1 Actinomycetota bacterium | reverse complement strand
TGTTGCGCTTGGCGCGAACGGCAGCAGCAAGGAATTCGGTGAGGCCTTCGTCGAGTAGCCCGTTGTCTTCGAGTTCACGCAGCGAGCTCAGCTCAAACCGATGCTTACGAATGATCACGCTTGGCCGCGCGCTCACCTCCATCGTCGCGAACAAACGCGAGCCATCGGGCAACTGAATGTTGAGCTCGGGATTTGCGGCGTCGAACCGACGCTCGCTGCGACCAGCACGGGCAGCGACGAGGCGCACCAGATCGATCAGCTCTTCGTCGGAGTCGACCACTGGCGCAGAGGCAAACCGACGCCCATCAACCGTCTTGACCCATGTGGAGGCGGCACCACGAATATGGATGTCGTTGATCTCTGGCGAGTCGAGCAACGGCTGAATGCGCCCGAGTCCGAGCACCCGAGCAAGCACTGCATCGGCGAGTTGAGCCTCGCCTTCGCTCGACAACGTTTCGACCCCGCCAGCGAGGTGACGAGCCGCGAGCGAGTCGAGATGATTACCCACTATGCGGCGAGCGAACTCGCGCTCGGTGGTGAGATCAAGTGCGGGCTGCACAGAGGCGCTGCGCTCGATGCGCTGGTCGGCGAGCGCCTCGCTGACGGCGTGCGAAATGGTGACGACAAGCGTCTGGTCGATCGTGATCATGCCGTCACCTGCATGGGAGTCTCGAACGCCGAATCTTCGACACCATCGCCGCCCCGAGACGCACACAGCTCGCCGAGTATTGCGTCAAGAGCCGCATCTCGTGAGCGTTGCTGGCGTTGCGTGCGTGCCGCTGCGATGACGCCCCACACGCGCCCTTGTGCAGCATCGGCAACCTCGGCAACGCCGTATGGCTGGGCACTATTCAGCACCACCACTGGCGAGCCGCAAGCGCTGAGCAATTGCGACCGATGCGCCAACGCAACGACGGCCTCAACCGAGTTATTCGACACGACAATCGTGTGGTCAGCCGAGGCCGCTGCGGCAAGCGACGCTGACCCAGGCCGGATGCGACCGATGTCGACAACCACGATGGTGTCTACGTCAGCGACCGCCGTCAACACGTGCCCGAGCGCGGCGCGCAACGCAGCATTTGTTTGCTCGGCCGACGGATGCGCCACAACGACGGCAACACCATCACGCGTCGTTTGCGCGAACCGCCACACGTCATCGGCATCGATGCCCGTGCGAGCTGCACCGGCGAGTTCCATCAGGCCGGGTTTCAACGCAACATCGAAACGAGCGGCCAAGCATCCGCCGTCGGGATCGGCTTCGATGAGTAGTGCGCCGTTGCCGGCCCGAGCGGTGAGATCGTAGGCAAGGGTTGTAGCGCCCGAGGACCCGTTCACTGTGCCAACTGCAATAACCGTCATATCAGCGATCACCAACTCTGGCGAGCTGCACCTTTGCGGCCGATGCAACGGCACTCGACAGCGAGATTGGGCCACGAACGGTCACGATTGTTGAGGTGCCATCTGGGGCCAACGACACGGACCACACGACAGCTTGCTCGTCGAGCAAGGCGGCTTGAGTCTCGCCCGCGACCCCAATCGAAGTGACCACAACTCGCACATGATCGTTGGGAGCAAGGTCGGGCGGCACTTGTCCGGGGGCCAAGGCCATGCTTGTCAGCGCCTCGCCAGGAAGCAGTGGAGTGGCCGACGTGACGACCGACTGAGTCAATGGCGAGTTGGCTGCAATGTCGACCAGCGCAATCTGACCAATCAGATCGACGGCGTTGCTGCCACGAACCATCGCAGTGGTAGCCCCTGCCATCTCGGCTCCCTTGAGATCGTCGGCCACGATGGCGCTGCCGCGTGCAACCGTGCGAGACGCGACCACAACAGTGGTGGTGGCATTACTTCGCGAACTGAACACCACAGCGAGCAACGCACAACCAGCAACGAGCAACACGCCCACGACAAGTTCGGGTACACGTAATGGACGCGACCGTGGCGCCTGAGCCATCGCTCGGGGCAGCCGGCCAGCCGCCGCTGGACGAACACCTTGGGGCCGACGCGCAGCACGCGTTGGCATTGATTCGATCCGCTCCGCCACGGAAACCTCCCTTGTAGCCCCGCAAGGGGATGGGGCACACCAGCCGCCTCAGCGGACTTGTGTGCAATTCAGGTCTATGAATGGAAACCGGGACTTCAACTAGTCCATTCAGCTCAGATCAGCCCCGAGTCTCTGCAGATGGTCAAGCTCGAGGACAAATTCGCGCGCTCCGAGGTAATGCTTCAAGCCTGCGCGAGTCGCCTCCACGCGTGAGGTACGGCATTCCGCGGCGTAGCCTCTGAGCCATGTCGACGACGGTCCCACCTCTGGATCTCCCCCAAG
>JBAXER010000183.1:0-2344 GCA_037140375.1 Actinomycetota bacterium | reverse complement strand
CCCGTCCCCGCGCCACAACCATTTCGCTTCAACAAAGAGTTTGTTGAAGACAATTGGTCGACCCTCAACCTGTTGTCTTCAACAAACATCCGGGTGAGCGCGATTGGCGGATGCTAGACACCTGACGTATGAAACTCAGATCGTTTGTTGCGCTCGGCGCATTGCTTGTCGGATTCGCCTCGTGCAGTAGCGATGCACCCAAGACCGTCGACGTCAGCTCAGCGATCACTGTTGCAGCCACCGACGCGCCGACCACTACCACTACCACTACCGCTGCAGCACCGACGCCACTGCACATCTTGGTGACCAACGATGATGGATTCGACGCTGCAGGCATCGACGCGATCGTTGAGTATCTACGCACCCTCGACAATGTTGAAGTCAGCGTGGTCGCTCCAGCTACGAACCAGAGCGGCACCAGCGACAAGACCACACCCGGCGATCTCGTGGTCGCCGACGTAGAGACGCTCAGCGGATATCCCGCCAAGTCAGTTGCTGGCTTCCCTGCCGATTCGGTGCTGTGGGCCATTAACGGCGGACTCAGCGTGAAACCCGACTTGGTGGTTTCCGGCTCGAACCTCGGACAGAACTATGGGCCGTTCAACCTTCTCTCCGGAACGGTGGGGGCAGCCGCAACAGCGGCCCGCAACGGCATCCCCGCAATTGCCATCAGCCAAGGCACAGCCGTTGCGCCCGCAACGCCGTACTTCCCAGCCAGCGTGAAGGTACTCACCGGATACCTAGCCGACACCCTCGCCAGCTACCGCGGAGGCAGAGGCACCGCCAAAATGCTCGTTGCCATCAACGTGCCCACGTGCCCAGTTGAGACCACCTTGTTTCCCACCGTGGTAGCGCCTCGCGCTCTCGATGCCAACGGTCGCACGCTCGGGGCTCCAGCTACGTGCGACGGTCCGCTGACCGCCGACCCTGTAGACGATGTTGATGCGTTCAACGCTGGCCACGGCGTGGTCAGCTATCTGAACCCAACCGACCTCAGCCCGGCCGCCCCATAGCCCGACCGCGCCGTAAGCCAACCTCAGGGTTGATAGCCCTGCATCATCTTGCGGCCGATGGCCTTGCCTGCTGGGGCTTCACGCACCGGCTGCGACATGATTTCGTCCCAGTGCGCGGCAACCGCTTCGGGCGACATTGGACGCTCGGTCACGCCCTCGGCAGCGGCCAGCACGACTCGTGCAATGAGTCCGCCACCCACGTTGAACAACTCGCCGGTGGTCACGCATGACTCGTGCGCGAGATAGGCCACGAGGCCGCTGATCTGTTCGGGCGACAGCCACTCGGCCAATGCCGGCGTCCACTTCATCGGGCCGAAGTCGCTGCCGCGCACACTGGCCTGAGGAGCCACCACGTTCACGTTGATGCCAAGCGAACGACCCTCGACTGCAAGCGCGCGACTCAGGCCCACTACGCCAAGTTTCACGCCGCCATACATCGTCATGTTGGGGAAGCCGATAAGGCCCGCACCGCTGGACACGTTGACGATGCGACCGTATCCCTGCGCCGCCATGTGCGACCACGCCGCACGGGTGACGTTCATGGTGCCGAGCATGTGGGTGTCGGTCATTGCCCGACAGAACTCGTCGCTCAGCTCGGGCACTGGCGCCTGGCGTACAACACCGGCGTTGTTGATGACGATGTCGATGCGACCGAACGCATCGATAGCGGTCTGCACCATGCCCGCCTGCGGGTCGGTGATCGAGCTGGTGTCGAGCACCGCATGACCGCCAGCAGCCGTGATCTCGGCCACCACATCGAGCGCTGGGTTGGTGGCTGGCGCGTCGGCCACACCATCGGTGTCGCTAATGCCAACGCCGATGTCATTCACCACAACCTTGGCTCCGCGTGACGCCAACAGCAGCGCGTACTCGCGTCCGAGGTTGCGTCCAGCACCCGTAATTACCGCTACCTGACCATCAAATCGAAGTTCACTCATTGCAACAGCGTGCCACGCGCCGCTCGTATCTGACGAGGCGTCAGAAATGTGGTGGAATAAGCGGATGCCCGCAACAACGTTCAATCTCGCCGACCTGTTTGAGCAAGCAGTCGACGAATGGCCCGACCGCGATTACATCGTGTGCGCCGGCACTCGACGCACCTATGCCGAGACCGAAGCCCGCGCCAATCAACTCGCCCATCACCTTGCCGCCCAGGGCGTTGGCCCTGGCGATCACGTTGGCATCTATGCCCTGAACTGTGCCGAGTGGGTCGAGACCCTGTGGGCAGTGTTCAAGCTGCGCGCGGTCTGGGTGAACATCAACTATCGCTACGTCGAAGACGAGTTGGCCTACATCTTCGACAACGCCGATCTCAAAGCGTTGGTCGTTGC
>JBAXER010000182.1:0-2414 GCA_037140375.1 Actinomycetota bacterium | reverse complement strand
GCTGACTCAGTCGAAGCGAGCGGCGAGGAGTTCGAGCAGATTGCGCTCGTGCAGATCGAGCGTGCGGTCTACACCAGCAACATCGCGAGCAGCCGAGAAGAGTGATGCGCGCAGCACCTTGCTGGTGATACGCAGATCGACCGAGTCGAGGAACTCGTCGATGGTGTCGGTGGCAACTGCTTGGCGAACCGTGGCCATTGCTTGGCCGAAGTAACGGTCGAACGAGAACGTGTCGTTTTCCCAACCGGAGTCTTCGCTAATGCGACGGATTTCGTTGAGTTCTTCTTCGCTGATGTGGTGATCGACGATCATCACAAGCAAGAGCAATTCGACGGCTGCCTCGTGTTCGCGGTCTTGCGTGGCATGCACCGCCACGTTGGCGTAGAGGTGTTCCAAAGTCGAAGTCACGTTGTCAACGTAGCCTCTGACTCAGGTCTGAATCCGTAATACCCGACGCAAAAATTCGAGTTGATGCAGGAGCAGGTTCTCCGCCACGATTTCCTGCGGTGTCATGTGCGTTACGCCCGATAACGGCAGTACTTCGTGCGGTTTTCCGGCCGCCAACAGGGCTGACGAGAGGCGCAATGTGTGCGCCGCGACCACGTTGTCGTCGGCCAGACCGTGGATGAGGAGCAGCGGCCGAGTGAGCAAATGGGCGATGTCGAGCAATGACGAGCGATCGTATGGCTCGGGATCGGAGAAGGGATCGCCCAGGTAACGCTCTGTGTAGTGCGTGTCGTACAAACGCCACTCGGTGACGGGAGCGCCGGCAACAGCCGCGTGAAAAATGTCGGGTCGCTGCATCACAGCGAGCGCTGCGAGGTAGCCGCCAAAGCTCCAACCACGAATACCGACCCGTTCGCGGTCGAGTTGAATTCCGTCGCGGGCGAGGATCTCGGTGACTCCTTCGAGGGCGCGGACTTGATCGTCGAGCACGGGCCCGGCGAGGTCGAGATGCACCGCTCGTTCCCACTCGGTGCCACGCCCCGGTGTGCCCCGACCGTCGGTGATGACGACCGCAAAGCCTTGATCAGCAAACCATTGCGACGAGAGATAGGCGTTGCGGGCGCTGACCACTCGCTGGCTGTGTGGGCCGCCATATGGGTCGACCAGTACAGGCAGCGGGCCGTTGATCACGCCGTGCGGCAGCACCACTGCAACTGCCAAGTTGTCGTCGCCAACTCGGTGGATCGACACGTTGGGCTCGACCAAGGGGGTTTGTGCATACGACCTGATTGTGGTGTTGCCCACCCGCAGCGTGGCGCCGTGGGCCCCAAGTGTGGACGAACGAATCGCGAAGGTGTCGCCGCCAACTGTTGCGGCGTGCACGCCCACCTCGGTGGTGAGGCATGTGCATCCGCTGTCGGCCGACCATTGCCACACATGTTGCACAGTGGGGTCGTCGAGTGGGTTCGCCGCAAATGTGATGGTGTTGCCAGCAACCGCCGTGACCGAGCGCACTTGCTGATCGGATGGCGACACGACGTTTCCATCAACGAGCAGTCGTCGAGCCCCGGCGCGATCGGCGGCCATCACCAAGCGACCATCGCTGAGCACGGCAGGGGTGCCAGCAACGAGATCGACCCATTGGTCATCATGATCGGCGAACACCACGTTGGTGATGCCGGTTGCGGGGTCGGCTTCGAGCACGAAGAGTCGGGTTTGGTCACGCGACTGCACGGTGAGCAGCAGTCGATCTTTGGTTGCCCATGTCACATTGGCGAGGTACGGGAAGCTGTCGGTATCCCAGTGCATCTGAATTCGGCTCGCAGCTGTGCGCTGCCCCAGCGTGATGACGAACAACGACACCAAGGCGTTGTCTGTGCCGGCAGCCGGATAGCGATGTTGCGTGGGCACAGTCTCGGGATGTGCTGGGTCGGCGATATGCCAGATCGAGACCGGCGATGTGTCGGCTCGCTCAACTGCGATGGCGGCGCCATCGGGAGACCACCAATACCCGCGTTGGCGGCCCATTTCTTCGGCCGCAACGAACTCGGCGCTGCCCCAGGTGACATTGGGATTATCGGGCTCGGAGGCCAACTCCCAACTGCTGTTGTCGAGTTCGCCGATGCGAATGGTGGCGCCGCACACGTACGCAACGCGTGCCGCGGTTGGGTCTGGGCGTGGGTCGAACACTGGGCCAGCAACCGTGAGTTCTCGCGCCGTGCCGCTGATGAGGCCGGCACCAAACAGCCGCCCTCCTAATGAGAACGAAGCCACGGTCACCGCGGAGTCTGTGGCGTAACTGACGACTCCGCCAGCGCCTTCGCGGGTTCGTTCGCGCCGAGCACGTTCTTCGGCGGGCTCGTTACTGTCGGCCGCAGCCAGCAATTGCCGCGGGTCGGCCACGAGCCGCTCGCTGCCAGTTGCTACATCGAGCACCCACAAACAGTTCACCGGATCGTCGCCGCTGG
>JBAXER010000181.1:0-2436 GCA_037140375.1 Actinomycetota bacterium | reverse complement strand
TCATTGGGGCGGGCGTCACCAGTGCTGTCGCTGGCAGCCGAGAGATCGTGAAGCACGAGGTGCCTTCGTTCGAAGAGAACACATGCGGCACCGAAGCAGACGGTGAAGCCGATAGTCACGCTTCTCGTGCAGTCGCGGCCAAGTCGAACCTGTCGGCCACCATTGTGCTCAGCGGCGGCAAGCTGCACGCCGAAGTCATCGGCGTCATCGGGGCCCAAGACACAGTGACCCTGCCTCGTTCCGGCTACTCGTATGTGCGCTTTGTGAACCTCGATGCTGAACCACGTCGCCTCATTGCCGACTTCGGCTCCGAAACGGTCGATGTGAATGGCACCGCAGTCGAGACATCGTTCAAGACGTGCACCCAAGCCGTTGGCCAAGACGGCGCCCAATTCTTGGTGGTTCATCCAGTACGACCATCCAACGCATCCGAGACACCGTTCACGTTTAACGTGCCCGGTGTTGAAGGTGGCGTCGTCACGATTGTTGTGCCATGAGCCACTCCTTTGCGACAAAGCCGGTCCAGCGCAACATGACTACCGTAAAAAAAGTGCAGAATCAGTCGGGAGACTCGATGACATCCAATTCGACTCGGCACCGTCGGTGGGCGATGCCAGTTGCTGCTGTTGCAGCATTCACCGCACTCAGCAGTTGCGCCAAAGACGCTCCGCAAGACACATGGCAGCCCGCTGGTGAGAACGCTCGCAACATCCACGAGTTGCAGGTCTGGCCGTTCGGTATTGCCGGCATCGTGCTGGTCATCGTGTGCGCCGCCGTTGGGTACTCGGTCTTTAAGTTCCGCGATCGCGGTCAGGCCATCCCCAAGCAAAGCCATGGCAAGCCAGCGCTCGAAATTGCGCTCACGATCTTGCCAGCGCTCATTCTCATCGGCATCGGTATCCCTACCGTGTCCACCCTGTTCGAGCTTGCCAAGACCAGCGATACCGAGTGTGTCGTCAACGTCACCGGTCAGCAGTGGTGGTGGGAATACGACTATCCAGCCCAAGCCGGCTGTGGTGGTATCGAGAAGCCAATCGTCACCAGCGGCCAGTTGGTCATTCCTGCCGGCCAGCGTGTGTTGTTGCGCATCGCGAGCCGCGATGTGATCCACAGCTATTGGATCCCCAAGCTCAACGGAAAGCGCGATGCCGTTCCTGGCCGCGTGCAGACCTTGCGCATGCAAGCCGATCAGCCCGGTATCTACTCCGGCCAGTGCACTGAGTTCTGTGGCCTCTCGCATGCGTACATGCGCATGGAAGCAGTGGCGCTCGATACTGCAGGTTTCAAGACCTGGGTCACCAACCAACTCAAGCCGTATACCGCCCCCACCGCAGGAACGAAATCCAGCGAGGGTGAGGCGCTGTTCATCACCAACTGCACCCGTTGTCACCAGGTCAATGGCATTCTTGGCTCCGATGGCAAAGAAGTGATCGCCCGCCCCGACAAGTACGTGTACTCGGGTTCTGTGCCGAACCTCACTGCCTTGATGACCCGCACGACCTTTGCAGGTGCTGCGTTCGATCTCCAGACCGCGGCATGCAAGACCAAGCTCTGGGACACGCCATCCGATCAGTTCACGGCCGCCTATCTCGAAGGCGTCACGCCGCAGTGTCTCGACACGGTGCAACTGCGCGAGTGGCTGCGTAACCCCACGGCCAAAAAGCCGATGTATGCCGATCCAACGAAGCTCGCCACCACCGGTGGTAAGTACCGCGGCATGCCGAACCTAGGACTCACCGAGGACCAAATTGACAAACTCGTCGCGTACCTCACCGAGCGGAAGTAACGGAGCAACGTAGATGGCTATTTCCGAACGAAACCCAGTTCCAGCACTCGCTGGTAGTGGCTCTGCGTATGTCACGCCGAGTACGTCTTTTGGTGTGTTCAAACGACCCGTCCAGAGCACCGGTTGGCGCTCTTGGGTCTTCACCGTCGACCACAAAAAACTCGGCATCATGTACGGCGTCGTCGCGATGATCTTCTTCATCATCGGTGGCGTCGAGGCCTTGCTCATTCGCCTGCAACTTGCTGCACCAAACAACAAGGTGCTCAGCGCTGGCGCGTACAACCAGATGTTCACGATGCATGCCACCACGATGGTGTTCTTGTTTGTGATGCCAATGGCGGCAGCGTTTGCCAACTATCTCGTGCCACTGCAAATCGGTGCCCGCGACGTTGCCTTCCCTCGCCTCAACGCTTTTGGCTTTTGGTGCTTCCTCTTCGGCGGCATCTTCTTGAACACGTCGTGGTTCTTGGGCGGCGCTGCCGACTCCGGTTGGTTCGCCTACGCACCCAACACCGCGTTGGCCTTCTCGCCGAGCCACGGTGTCGACTTCTGGGCACTGGGTCTGCAGATCACCGGTATTGCTTCGCTCACCGGTGCCATCAACTTGATTGTCACCGTGCTGAACATGCGTGCACCGGGCATGAGCCTGA
>JBAXER010000180.1:0-2489 GCA_037140375.1 Actinomycetota bacterium | reverse complement strand
GGTGTTTCAGGATTTCCGTGAACGAAGACGACGGGCATGCCGTGAGCCTACGTGAAGCCGTGCGGGCGTAACCCGCCAAGGCTTAGACAGCGAGCAGGTCGCGAGCGCCGGTGTCGCTGGATGGGTGACGAAGCTTGCTCATGGCGCGAGCTTCGATCTGACGGATGCGCTCTCGGGTGAGGTTGAAGTGTTCGCCAACCTCTTCGAGCGTGCGTGGCTCGCCACGATCGAGGCCGAAACGCAGCTTGAGAATTTCGCGCTCACGCTCGTCGAGAGGGGCGAGCAACCGTGAGATCTCTTCGGGCAACAACGCAGTGGCTGCAACCTCGAATGGTGACTCGGCTGAACGGTCTTCAACAACATCGCCAAGCTCGGCGTCGCCGTCTTCGCGAAGTGGCTCGCTGAGCGAGAGTGGCTCGGCTGCGAAACGCAATGCCTCGGTGACTTTGTCTTCGGGCATTTCGACTTCGCGTGACAGCTCGGCCAGAGTGGCTGGACGGCCGTACTTGAGCTCGAGTCGGCTACGTGCCTTCTGCAGACGGGCCAGCGTGTCTCCAGCGTGAACTGGGAGGCGAATGGTGCGACCTGTGTTGGCGATGCCGCGGGTGATTGCCTGACGGATCCACCATGTGGCATAGGTGCTGAACTTGAAGCCCTTGCGCCAGTCGAACTTTTCGACGGCATGCATGAGGCCGAGGTTGCCCTCTTGAATCAGGTCGAGCAACGGAAGACCAGAGGCCTGGTACTTCTTGGCGATGGAAACAACGAGACGAAGGTTCGACTGCACGAATGCACGCTCGGCCTCTTCGCCTTCTTTTGCAGCCCGGCGCAGTTCGCGCTTTTTGGCTGCTGTGATGTCTTTGCCGGCTGAGTCGAGGTCGGCAATTGCTGCCTTGCCGGCTTCGATCTGCTTTGCCAAACGGACTTCATCATCTTTGGTGAGAAGGGTGTACTGCCCGATATCGGAGAGATACAGGCGGACCAGATCCTCCTCATCGCGGTCGACGCGATCTTTGGCCACGGTTACTCCTCAGGGGGTTTTGATTTCAAGTTTGAACAAGCGGTTATCCGCGAATTCATCTTGACGATGTGCTAACGATACCTAGGTCGTCAAGCCCCCCACACCAAGGTCGCAAGTTTCGGTCCAAGATCGTTTCTTGTGATGGAGGGTATCTCTTTATCTGAATTAGCGTTGCGCCCGCCGTGGCGCCCGATTGGACAGTTATGCCTGATGAAATCGATCTTGCCATCGTCACCATGCGGTTTGATGCCACCGACGGTGGCACATTGTTGGCCATCCTCAGCAAATACGTGGTGCTGTCGCGCATGCAACCCGGCTGTCGCAACATCGACCTGTGCGCGTCGGTCACTCGGCCCGGCCGGTTCTTGCTGATCCAGAAATGGGACTCGCCGGCCGCGCAGCGCGCGCATTTTGACAGTGACTTGATGATCGAAATGGCCCGCTCCTGCGAAGGCATTTTGGCGTCGCCGCCCGACATCGATATGTGGGACGGACCCAGCGCTCACGATCTCAACTGATTCATACCCAGGTGACCCCTTGACCCCCATTCGGGTCGGTTAACGTCACCACTAATTGCGGACTCAATACCCGCACGTAGACAAGGAGTTCGCAGATGGCGAATCCAATTCTGAATGACAAGTCATTCAAAGAGATCGATCAAGCCGGTGCCACATCGGCCGGTTGGGCTGCCCCCGCAGCGCACACCCGCGCAGGCTCAGGCCAGGCATACGGTTCAGCACCAGCAACCGATGGGCCCATCAGCGACTGGAACGCCCAGACCATGACCGTGAGCGGCACTGCTACGGCAACGGGCGTGTTGTTCGTGTTGATGATGGCCGCAGCCGCTGTTGGCTGGAGCGCTGTCACCGTCAACGAGGGCCAGGTCCCGCAGTTCCCTCTCTGGACCTTGGGCGGCGTGCTCGTTGGTTTCTTGTGTGTCATCGCAATGCGTTTCAAGCCCCAGTACGCAAAGGTGCTCGGGCCTATCTACGCAGTGGCCGAGGGCGTGTTCGTCGGTGCCATCTCGCACTCATACGAGTCGATTCGGAACGGCATCGTCGTGCAGGCCGCAGGCGCCACCGTTGCGGTGTTTGCGATCATGCTGTTTCTCTATCGCACCAACATCATCAAGGTCACCGATCGCATGCGCCGCATCGTCATCGGTGCCACGTTGGGCATCATGGTGTTCTACGGCATCTCGATGCTCATCAATCTGTTCGGCGGCTCGGTGGGCTTCCTCAACGACACCAGCGCGCTGAGCATCGGCTTCAGCTTCTTGGTTGCCGGCGTTGCAGCGTTCAACCTTGCGCTCGACTTCGACTTCATCGAAAAGGGTGCCAAGGCTGGCCTTCCCAAGCAGATGGAATGGGTTGCTGCAGTTGGACTCTTGGTCACCATCGTGTGGCTCTACCTCGAGATCTTGCGCCTACTCTCCAAGCTCAACCGCCGCTAAAGCAGGTCGGGTGCT
>JBAXER010000179.1:0-2545 GCA_037140375.1 Actinomycetota bacterium | reverse complement strand
GTGACTTCATCGTCGGGCGACTCGGGGACCAGCGACAGCGGCGCAGCCACAAGCTGGGTCAAACGATTCACCGGTGGCCGCGGTGCGAGCCGGTTCGGCGTCAGCAGCGTGGGCGCGGGCAAGGTCGGGATCGGCTTTGGCGTGGTATCAGCCTCTGCTTCAACTACGTCCTCAACCGCGGCATCGGCAATGGCCTCGGCCACTACAGCAGCCACTTCCGGCGTCGCCACCACAATGGGAGCTGCAAACCAGCGCACCACGCCCGATGAATGCTGGCGATACATCGTTGTCTGCGACGACAGCACTTCCTGGCTGGCAACCTCGGTGAGCGCCTGCTCGGTCATCAACTCAAGTGCAAGCTCAACAGCATCGCGTTCAACGGTTGCATCGCGTTCGAACAGCCGGCCGAGATGCTCAACACCGTTGAGGCGCACCACCCCACGACGAAGCTGCTCGGCGGTGATCGCACCCGCTTCCACGAAGCGATTCGCAAGCGTTTCTTCGCCTTCGCCATGTGCGAAATACACAGACCCACACTCGAGGTAGACCAACGTCTTCGACGACGCCGTGGTGATCGCCAACTCGCCGGTGATCTTTGCGCCGCGGGCTTCCTCGATCACTTCCCACGCAGCCCTCAGCGACGTCTGTTCAGGGGCGAGTTCGTCCTCACGCGTCATGCTCATTGCTGGACTCCTTGGCTCATCAACTCGTACTCACTGGATTGCAGCAACGCCACAAGGACTTCGGCGATCACTTCTCGTCCCGAAGCGGGGTCCACCAACTGACATGGGATGACCTGAATCGCGTCATCTGCGCCAATCGCAGCGGCCACTTCGCGAGCACGGTCGTGGTTGTCGCACCGATTCACCGCAATCACAATCGGCGCCTCAAGGCCCGTCATCACCAGCACGAGCATCTCGGCGGCCTCTTCGAAACTCTCCGGTGCCTCGGCGTTCACCACGAAGGTGACCACATCGACATCGGCTTTCAAAATGTCGGTCATGAACCGAAAGCGATCCTGCCCAGGCGTGCCAAACATCAACAAATTGATGGTCTCTTCGCCTTCATCGGCGCCCTCAAGCGCAAACGTTCCGAAGTCCATTGCCACCGTGGTGAGCGCCTTCACGTCGGCCTCATCGCCCGACGTAGCCACCTCGGTGGTCACCACCGGGCTCTGCGAAATCGACTGGATCAACGATGTCTTCCCGGCCGCAAATGGCCCGGTAACAAGAATCTTGAATGTGTGTTCAGCGAGCATCGACATGGCTTAGCGACCGTTCCGAACCGCGGTGCGCAACACTTCGATGCGCGACCTGACCTCGGTGTTGATGTGATGCAGGTTCGTGCTCGCTCGTGACAACACGGTGAGCACACCTTCATTGCCCACGGCATACACAATGACGATTCCTGATTCAGCGCGCACGATGACCTCCTCGAGTTCACGACCACCGACAACACCAATGAGCTGACCCGCGAGGCCCATCGTCGCGGCGATCATTGCCGAACGACTTGGGTCGTGCACCAGGTGATCAGAGTGAGCCACGCTGCGTCCATCAGCAGTAGCCAACGCGGCCCCCGTAACGCCAGCAACCGACCGAACGATCGCGTTCAAAATGGCCTGCGGGTCAAGCCGATCATGAACCAACGACGCCAGAGTTGGTGTCTGGGCGAACGGGTTCGGGTTCAGTAGATGAAGGTCCGCCACAAAGGAGTTATCGGCAAGCAACCCCACGATCTTGAACCAAACCCAGCCAAAACCTCAACAATTGAGAGGCGCCAGAACCCGAAAAATGGGGCGCGCCACGGCGATTCGTGCCGCTAGCCTTGCGGACGGAAGGGTGCCAGAGCGGACGAATGGGCCGGTCTCGAAAACCGTTGAGGCGTTCTGCGTCTCCGTGGGTTCAAATCCCACCCCTTCCGCCAACGGATATCGAATGATGTCCTCAAACGGTCCGAACCTGTCACCGGGTTCGGACCGTTTCAGTTTTCAGCGATGGTGCTAGCAGCGTTTGCCGGCGGCAGGCAGGGTGAGTTTGAGCAAGTAGTTGTCGACGGCGTTGAGCGAGCACTGGTTCACGCTGTAGCCGGTGTGCTGATCGGCGGTCACTACTAACAAGACACCTTGCTCGAGTGCCTTGGCCATGTTCTCGGTGCTTGACAACGGAGTAGCAGGGTCGCCGGTGGTGCCCACAACCAACACCGGGCCGGCGCCCTTGCCGGTGATGGTCACTCGGGGATCCTGAGCCGGCGGATAGAACGTGCAAAAGTACGAACCCGTGGTGCCCGGGGCAAAACGCGGTGCGGCGGCGATGAATGATGCAGCCGAAGCGTCTTCTTCGGCCACGGTGAGTCGCTCGGCTGCGTCCATGCAACTGATCGTCTGAAACGCCTCGAGCGAATCGTCGTAGGTGCCATCGTTGTGGCGCTGGAAGTAGGCGTCGTACAAATCGAGCACGCCGCTGCCATCGCCGCGGATTGCGTCGGCAAGCGCAGCCTCGAGATCGGGCCACGACGTCTCGCTATACATCGCCTCGGCAACCGCCGT
>JBAXER010000178.1:0-2555 GCA_037140375.1 Actinomycetota bacterium | reverse complement strand
TTAGGCCAAGAACGGCAAGAACATTGCCGTTTCTTCCGAGAGGTTTGCCGGAACGGCGTAGCCCTCGCGACTGGTGATGGTTCCCCAGTTATCGCGGACATCTTCGGGGCTGAGGTTGGCGTGGTGATAGCCCTGGGTCTCGCCAAGGAACACTTCGGCCACTCGGCCGCCGCCCACGCTGAACAGGCGGCCGCTTGGCTCACACTGCTCGCTGGCGAGGTAGGTGACCAGTGGCGAAATGAGGCCCGGATCGAGCTTGTCGCCAAGCGCTCCGAGCAAGCTCTCGGTCATGCGGGTGAGCGCCAATGGCGCAATGGCGTTGGCCTTGATGTTGTACTTGGCGCCCTCGACGGCGAGCACGCGGGTGAATCCAACGAGCCCCATCTTTGCGGCGCCATAGTTGGCCTGGCCGAAGTTGCCGAAGATACCAGCAGCCGATGAGGTGCTGATGATGCGGCCGTAGCCCTGCTCGCGCATGTGGATCCACGCTGGTTGGGTCACGTTGAACGCGCCGCGAAGGTGAACGTCGAGCACCGGGTCGATGAGGTCGGGTCCCATGTTGTGGAACGCCTTGTCGCGCAAAATGCCTGCGTTGTTGATGACGATGTCGATCTTGCCGAACGCATCGATCGCGGTCTTCACGATTGCGGCGCCGCCTTCGGTGGTGGCAACGCTGTTGGTGTCGGCAACTGCCTCGCCGCCCGCAGCGCGGATTTCGTCGACGATAAGGTCGGCGGCGCCCTTGTTGCTGCCGGTGCCATCTACCGAACCACCGAGGTCGTTGACCACGATGAGGGCGCCACGTGACGCCATCAAGAGTGCATGCTGGCGGCCAAGGCCACCGCCCGCGCCAGTAATAATTGCTACCTTGCCGTCAAATCCAACGTCGCTCATAACGAGAGAAGTTAGCGAGGTCGAACCCGTATCCGCTAGTTCGGTCGGTTATCGGTGGATCAGCCAGCGTCGGCGGGCCCGCCGAGCTGGGCAACGGCTTCGGCTTTGAGGCGCTTGTAATCGAGCTTGCCGTTGGCTGCGCGACCGATGGTGTCGATGGTGAGCACTCGCTTTGGCGCCTTGTACGCAGCGAGATGAATCTTCACGTGGGCAATGAGTTCGGCCTCGTTGATTGTGGCGCCATCGTAGGGTTCGACCAGCGCGGTGATGGCTTCGCCGAAGCGTTCGTCGGGCAGACCGACCACCGCTGCATCGGCCACGGTGGGGTGGTGTTTGAGCGCCTCTTCGACTTCTTCGGGGTACACCTTCTCGCCGCCGGTGTTGATGCACTGGCTGCCACGACCAAGCAGCTTGACGGTGCCGTCGGCTTCAACTTCGGCGAAGTCGCCGGGAATGCTCCAGCGCACACCATCGAACGTGATGAAGGTGCTGGCTGACTTTTCGGGGTCTTTGTAATAGCCCACCGGAGTGCGCCCCCGAAGCGCGACCCGACCGCGTTCGCCGCTGCCGGGCACGACCTCGCGGCCATCGTCGGTGAGCACCTTGGTGTGCGGTGTGAGCGTGAATTTGGCGGTCTCGCCGGCACCGTCGGCCGAGGTGGTGTTGTTGGCCATGCCGATGGCCTCACTGCTGCCGAGGCTGTCGATGAGGATCAAGCGTGCGTTATGGCGAAGCAGGCCAGCTTTTGATGCAGCAGACCACATCACGCCGCTTGAGACGATGACTCGCAACGACGAGATGTCCCATCGATTGGGTTCTGCGTCGAGGGCGCGCAACAGTGGCTTCGCGAATGCGTCGCCCACGATGGACATGCTGTTGACGCGCTGCAGCGCGATGGTGTCGAGCAGTTCGATGGGGTCGAAGTGGCGTCCCTGCAAGGTGACTACCGATCCGGCGAGTGACAGGTTCCACATCGCGTTGAATGCGCCGGTGCCGTGCATGAGCGGAGCGGCCGGAAGGTTACGTGGTCCAGCTTTGACGATGCGCTGCTCGAGTTGGGCCCAACCGGGCACGGGCGGCAACGGTTGCTTGGATGCTGCATCGAGGCTGCCGATGACATCGTCTTGGCGCCACATCACGCCCTTGGGCATACCGGTGGTGCCGCCGGTGTAGAGCATGTACAAATCGTCGGGGCTGCGACCCCACGGGGCGAAGGTGCGTGAGTTAGCGGATGCTGCAGCAGTCTCGTATGCCACTGCCCACTCGGGGCAAGGCTCGCTGCCATCGTCGACCCAGATCCATGTGCGAATGGCCGGAAGTTGTTCGCGCAGTACAGCGCAGCGTGATGCGAATGAGCCATGGAAGACCACTGCGACGGCATCGGCGTTGTTCCAGAGGTACTTCAGTTCGTCGTCGGTGTAGCGGTAGTTGGTGTTGACCGGAACGAGTCCGGCTTTGTACATACCGAACATGCTCTCGAGGTACTCGGGGCAGTTGTACATGTACTGCGCCACTTTGTCTTGGTGCTGGGCGCCCGCGGCGAGCAGTGTTGCAGCGATTCCATCGGCGCGACGATCGAACTGGCTCCAGGTGAACACACGATCACCTTGCACCTGCGCCATTGCTTCGGGGAAGCGATCGGCGTGGTGCTCCCACATTTC
>JBAXER010000177.1:0-2610 GCA_037140375.1 Actinomycetota bacterium | reverse complement strand
GTGTGAAGAGGCCCGCTGCGTTGTCCTCGAAGGTTCGCCCTTCCTTCCAAATGCGGGCGATCTTTACGGCCTCGAGCAGCGAGAGAACATCTGCGTCGGGGCGGCGTGGCAACAGAACCGCAAGCAGCGGTGACGACCTTAAAGGGTCGCCTTTTGGTTGGGTGGCGCCGGCGATGAATCCCGCCAGTGCATGCCGGTAGTCGAGCAACTGGCCGATCGCCATTCTCACAGCGGCCCGTTCAGCGCTTCCCTTCGCCTCGATCAGAACGCCGAGGTTCTTGTCCCACAGGTCAGGTGTCATGCCGCTGCGGGTATCGACCGCAAACACCCACTGTGCCCATCGCCGGGGCGAGGGCCCCAATGCTTGCTTGTACGCCTCGATGAGCTTGTGCTCGGCGGATTTCCGCAGCGCTTCTCGAGCTGGCACCTCCTCGAAGTCAAGCGGGTGGCGGCGTCCTTCTCGGGGTGTTAGCGAAATTGGTGTAACCGCTGCTCAGAGGGGGTGGAAGTCGATTGTCTCGGCTGGGCTTTCACACGCAAATCGGCGTTCGTTCACACGGCTGACGTGGCAAGCATGAGGTGTTCCTCCAAGGGTGGCAGCTGACTCCCTCGCCGCTGCAGCCAGGCTGCGGTTACGCATCATTCGATCTGCGACCGCATCGCGGGCCGGACCGATCCATCGGCGCGCTAGGTGGCACCACCAACGATGTTGCGCAGTGCTGTGTACACAAGTAGGGCCGAGAGGAGTCCGAACCCCAACCGCGCCTGCCCTATTCGAGTCGTGACTGCAGCGACTCGTTGCGCGACCGGGACGATGTAGGCCCCAGCGATCAGAACGGCGAGGCCTAACACGAACACTGGCGTGAAGACGTTGTGCCGAATCGCGGAACCAACGTGTCCATGAAGCAGGTCCACCGTTCCGTGGGTCATGCCGCAGAACGGACAACGCCAGCCGAGCAAGCGCTGAACGATGCATGTCGACCCAGTCTCACCACCTTGAGCGAATACCCACCCGCTCAAACCGGGGACGTACGAGATGGCGGCGACTCCGACGCCGACGGTGGTCAGGATGCCCGTCGTCAGCGCCGAGTTGTTAGAACCATTCCTTCTGTTGTTGAACATAGATCTGCTCGAACTCTGCGTCTGTCTTGGTCAACATGATGATTCCTTCAGCGACGCCGACTAACCAGATGCCGAATGAGAGAATCCAGGGGAAGATCAAGAGAAAGCCACAGCAGAAGGTTCCGATGGAGCCGACGGCCATGATGATCCCAGGTGTGTTTCGCCCCAGATAGAACTTGTGTACTCCAAGCCAACCCAGCAGGAGCGCAAGTACGCCAGCTGTTGTGCGGTTCTTCGACCCTGGCAAGCCCGATCCAGCCGACCCTGTCACGGCAACCCCGCACTGTGTGCAGACAGCCTGGCCAGCCGAGGTTGCAGCGCCACACTGGCGGCAGTAGTTCTTAGCTGCTCCAACGGCGAATCCGCATGACGTGCAGATTGCCGCTCCGACCACGATGGTCGTTGCGCAGTTCGTGCAGTGCTGTGCGCCTGTGCCGGGATTTGGCGGCGGAATGTTGGTCATTGTGCCCTCCTTTGGTCGAGCAAGAAACACTTAGATCTTCGCAGACAGCATTCGCTCATGCAGGGATGTTAGCGGATGCCATCGCACCCAGGTCTGATCACCATGCCGAACAGGTCTAAACCGCCTGGGGGGATCGATGGTTGCTCTTGGGTGCCCCGGCCTGCGCAGAGATGCCATTGACGCGTGGCATGAAGGCAATATGCGTGGCCCCGAAGCGAACGAGGCGTCCATCGCTCAACTAGCGAGAGCGACCCAGTCCTGGGCAGCGTTCTTCCATTCGGTGACTCGTCCGCGCAGGGAAGCAATGGCCACTGGGCCGACGTCTCGACTGTCTTTGGAGCCGCCGCGATTGTCGCCCATCAGGTACACAAAACCCTCGGGGACCTCCACGTACGCTCCGTCGCCGCCACACGAAGTGTTGGCGTCAGCCGGCAAGAACGGTTCCTCTACAGCCGCTCCGTCAATAGTGAGTTCACAGTTCGAATACTCGACGCTCTCACTCGGGAGTGCGACTACGCGCTTGACACCAATCTCGTTGACCTGCTCGTCGAGCCACACGGTGACGTCGTTGCGGTTGGGGACGCCACCTTTGAACGCGTCTTTGTCGACATGAATCTCTGCGTTCTTCGCAATCGTGGGCTCCATTCCTGCGCTGCTCATCGTCATCGAAGTGGGGGACGAACCGCTGCAGGCGCTCGCCGCAGCAATCGCGGTCACGATGAGTGCAGAGGTTCGCTTCCAGTGCCCAAGCATGGACCGGAGAGTAGTTGCTGACTTGTCGCTGAACCTTGGATTCTTCCGAGCGGACTGTATGGAAGGCGAGGTCCGGCAGGGTCGAATACGCTGTGGAGCATGGATGTGCCGCATACCTTCACTGGCGACACATCGCTGTGGAGTCGTGACGACGTACTGACGCGACCGTGCCCGATCCCCGAACGGCCCGGTGTCTATGGCTGGTGGTTTGATCGCGTGCCTGCCGGCGTCCCTGTCGAGAGTTGCCTCGTTCGCGATGGCCTTACCCTGAA
>JBAXER010000176.1:0-2620 GCA_037140375.1 Actinomycetota bacterium | reverse complement strand
GGGTCTACCGATGTGTTGGTGGCCAGCGATGGCGACGATGTGCTCGGCGCACTCACGCTGGTGGTGTTTCGCATTCCCACGGGTGTGCGGGCGTGGATCGAAGATGTAGTGGTCGACGATGCTGCCCGTGGCCGCGGTGTCGGCGAGGCGTTGAATCAGTTCGCACTCTCGGTGGCCCGTTCGAAGGGCGCCAAGACGGTTGACCTCACCTCGCGCCCATCGCGTGAGGCCGCCAACCGCTTGTATCAGCGACTTGGTTTCGTTGCTCGCGAAACCAACGTGTATCGCTACGACCTCTGAGGCCGGGGTGCCCCAGAGGTCGAGCGGGCTTACAGGCCGACGATTTCTGGCTTCATGTCCCAGAGGATTTTGAGTGCCTCGGCCTGCTCGAGTTGTTCGACGCCGCGGGAACTCATTGCCTTCAAGATGTCATCGATGACCGAAACGAACTCTTGGTCGCTGATGTTCATTCCTCGATGGGCATCGACGAGCGACAGGCCGGTGTAGGTGGGCACCCCGGACAGTCCGGTGCAGAAGAATTCAAATGCACCCTCGACCAGTTCCTCGCGGGTTGCCTTTGCGTTCTCGTAACGAGTGCATACGGTCGGGTTGGCGAAGTGGTTGGCGACGATGTTCTCCATAAGCGCGTGCAGGCCCTCGCGGCCTCCTAGGCGTTCGAATAACGGTGCTTGTTCCATGGCGGTTTCCTCTGCTCGGGAGTACGAGAGATACTCAGATTGCGAGCATATTCGTCGCTTCAGGGGTAGTCAATGGGTTCCTCGCCCGTGGCGCTTCCGAATTGCCTCAAGGCGAGCCCTCGTAGCGGGGGTGGCAGCCGGATCGGTGGTGTTGGCCCAACTGCGCACTTCGCGAGCAGTTGAGCGGGCGAAGTTTTCAACGCTTGCCAACAGCGTCGTGGTCGACTCGATCACGAGGGCCACCACATGGAGCCGTCCTGGGAACATCGGCCGTCCGGCGAACTCCATTGGCGATGTGCCCTCGGATGCGGCTGCGATATTCAGCCCGTGTTCGAGCATCCACAGTGGTCCACCGTCGGCGAGATATTCGTCGACGAAAGCGAGCATCTCGTCGAGCATCTTGCGGGCTGCATCGGCAGTTGCGTCCATGGCCGCTGCGAGATCGGCGACGCTGCCATGGCTGCCATGGAACAGCCGGACCAAGCCCTCGATCTCGAAGTGTGGCTCCTGAGGGGCCGAGGTCAGCCACTCGCGGAGAGCCTCTGCGCCAGCGGCGGTGATCATGTAGCGCTTGCGCGTGCGAGCGCCGGCTTGCTCCTCGTCGACTGTGGCCCAACCGAGATCGACCAGATTCTTCTGCTCGCGGTAGAGGTGCCCCTCGGATGATGACCAGACGAATCGCAGCGATCGTCGCATCTGCTGAGTGAGCTCGTATCCGGTCCACGAGCGCACCGCAAGCATGCCCAGTAGCCCATACGTAGTGGTTGACACTTTCACGGTACTTGTTTACTCTCTTTGGGAGTAGCTGACGGTGATGTCGGCCGCGTGTGAGGGAGATGATCTTGAGTATCGGCACGATGCGATGTGTGGCGATCAACGTAACCGACCACGAGGTCGGTCTTCGCTTCTGGTCGGCGTTGACCGGCTACGAGGTGCTTGATCCCTTCTATTGGGGACGCGGCTGGCTCGCCTATCTGGGCACCACTGAACCGCGTAAGCATGAGATCATCCTCATCCACACCGACCAGGCGCCGATTCAGACCACCGTGCCCACTCACCATGACACGAACTGTGTGCACATCGACATCACGCCGACCCACGGCGTCGATGCAGCGATCCCCGAGATCCTCGCTCTCGGTGGCACGTTAAAGAAAGCGCCGAGCCTGTACCCGCGTCCGACTGCTACCTGCGACGAGCCGCCGATCATCGACTGGGCTGTGATGCAGGACCCATTTGGCAACGAGTTCTGCCTCGTCGACACACTCACTTGGGAGCAGATGATCGCGGCGCTCGAAGCTGCTCGTGAGGGCATTACGGACGACCGAGAGTTGCGTGCCGCGGCGGGTCTAACGACTCTGGACTGACGGTGGCCACTGCGGTCAGCTGATTGCTCGCGAGATTCCGGTGACTACTGCGTCGATTTCGTTGTCGAACGCGTAGCCCTTTGGCCAGATTGACGCCGTGAGGATGTTGGCGAGGCCATGAACGCCAGCCCACGCAATGATCGGCGCATCGGCGCGGCGGCTTGCGGGAATGGCTCCGCTCTCAACCATCTCTTCGACCGAGTCGACCAGTACTGACCATGCGCTTGGGTTGTCTTCGGTGGATGGCGAAACGTCGCAGAGAACGAACGCTGCCGCAAAGAGGCTCGGATTTTGAGTGGCGAACAGCACGTACGCGCGGCCGATGGCTTCGAAGCGCTCGATCGACCGGCGCTTCGCTCTGCCGTTGGAAATGACTGCATCTCTTGCCTCCAGCAGCGCCTGAGCCAGGCTTTCGCGCGCTGCCTGCGAACTGCGCGACACGAGGTGGTCGCGGCTTGGGAAGTGGCGGTACGCGGCTGATGGCGAGACGCCGAGCGTTCGGGCGAGATCGCGCAGCGTGAGCGCGCCGATGCCGGACGTCTGAACGAAGTCAAGGGC
>JBAXER010000175.1:0-2632 GCA_037140375.1 Actinomycetota bacterium | reverse complement strand
TGGGCGCGATTTGGGACAGCAGTTGTCCCAAATCGCGCCCATGCAACAGGGTTTGGGGACGATGCTGCGCCGGGGTCAGCGGTGGGGACGGGCTTGGGCCAAGATCGCGGCGATATCGGCGATCGATTCGCGGAGGCCACCGTCGATGTCGAGGCTCGTGATGCGAGTTGTATGCCATCCGACCGTGCCCATTTTGCGGTCTCGATGCTTGTCTCGATGCGACTCGGATGCCCCCGCATGCCAGAACGGATGGTCGACCTCGAGCGCCTCGCGCAGCGTAGGCCACGCAAAATCAAATCGAATGCGTCGACCATCGGGCATCCGAAATGGATACTGAACTCGCGGCACCGGAAGGTTCTGGCGGGCCATCTCGTTGAGCACCCGCGCTTCAAGATCAGACTGCATCGCCTTGCGCCATGCGGGCCGCGAGCCGATGACCTTCACCATGGTGCGCGTGCCAGGCCGACGCGAATGGCCGAGGCGGGCAACCGTGCTGGCGTGAGTGCCAAACGTGCCGCGGCCGTCGTTGATGAGCTGCTCAAGCACCGACGACGCCGACTCGATGCCCAACTGGTCGGCGCTGTCGAACAGCGTGCGTGTTGGACTGGTGAGGCGGATGCCATCGGCGCGTTGCACGATGTCGATCGAGTCGATTCGCCGGCATCGATGCACCGTGACACCATCGAAAGTCGGCGAACAACCGTGGGGTACGAGCACGTGCACGCCCGAGTCGTGCGGCAGGCGGCGGAATCCCCACAGCGACGCAGCCGTGGTGAACGCCACCACCGCATTGGGATTGCCAACGCATGCGGCGGTCATGAGCTGATCGCGCCCGTGCGGCCAATGCGCGCTGCGGAACACGCCCGCGAACATGGGCACCAGTTCGTGGCGCTCGACCATGCGGCACACCATCCGACGTTCGCAACCGAACGCAAGCAACTGCGAAGTTGAGATGACTCCGGCGTGCGCACACAGCCAGTCGTTCATCAACAGACGCCAAACAGGATCCATGAGAACCTCCACGAGAGACAAAATCTGCGGGGAAGTGCTCGGAACGCTATCGGCGATCACCAAACTCGTTGCATGGGCGCGATTTGGGACAGCAGTTGTCCCAAATCGCGCCCATGCACGCAAAAACCGGGGACGTGGAGGCGCGACCGGGGGTGGGGCGGGACGGGACGGGTTAGGGGATGTTGACCTTGGCGGGGGTGAGTGCCACCGACTTGGGGTACCAGATGGCTAGGTGGCCGTAGTTGTATGCGGTGACGACGCCACCGTCGTGGGTTACCGAGCGCAGGTCGGCGCAACAGCCCGTGGCAAACGCTTCGGGGTCGGTCCACTCTTGCGAGGCATCAACCTGTTTGCCTGTGTTGGTGTTGATCAACATCCACGGGCCAACAGTGGTGGTGGTGCCGTCGGCCGCAACCGTGGGCTTGCCCGTCACGATGGCGAATCCTTCGCCCACTGTCGCCACCCCACGAATGCCGGCGTTGTTCCACAAGATCTTGCCCGTATCGGTGGCGACACCGGCAAGGCTCATTGGGGTGCAGCCCCCGGTTGGATCGGGCAGACCAAAGCATCCCGTAACCATGGTGACTTTGCCAGACGGCGCCGAACGGAAGCCCTCGTTGTTCGTGGGGTTCACGTTGTCGTAGCGCCACACCACCCGACCGAGCGCGTCGAACCCGATGAGCCCGGTGCCCGCGGCTGCGAAATCGGCGCGGATTGGATACGTAGAACGCAGCGCCCCCGGGCTGTTGGTCCACTGCCCATCACGGTAAGCGGCGAACACCGCGGGGACGTTGGCACTGGTGCGTCCGGCCAACACGAGATCTCCCGAGTCAGCGAACTCAAACGACGTGTAGATGTCTGCGGGTCGCATGCTCGCTGGCGGATAGGGAACCGCCGTAAGCGCGAAGCTGCGCAGATCGACCATCACCAGATCGGCGTCGCTGCCCGAACCGGAAACATCGGCGCCGAGCACCACGCGATCAGGTGCCGCAGCGAGCAGCTGTGCGTTGGGTCCAAACACGCCGAGGCCTTGCTGCTTCACGAGGTCGGCAATGTCGCTGATGGTCGAACCGTCGTTCAGTGAAATCACGACCCACGTGTTGGATGTAGCGCCATACAACATGACCAAGGCTCGGTCGGGCGCGGGCGACAATGACGCAGGGGCCACCAGCATCGACGAGATATTCGAGTCGTAGCAGCGAACCCATCGACGCGCTCCATCGATACCAATCGCAGCCAGCACTGCGCCATCAAAGTCGCCCGTGCCAGAACTCACCGACAACAGCACGCCACCAGGTATGCGCTCGACGCTGGCGGGAACATCCTGCGGCGTTCCAGCTGTGGCTCCCTGCACGGTCGGTAACGTGACGACCAATGTTGGCTCAGCGCCAAGCGGACCGAATGAGTCGAGCACCGTCTCTTGAGCAAATGGAACCACAGCCGCATCGCTGATGTACTGCGCACACGGCGGATCGAAGCGCTTCGCCGACGCCACAGGCGATGTCGTAGTGGTTGCGGGGGCCGGATCGGTAACGGCCACGGTGGTGACAGAAGCTGGGTCAGACGACGCGGTCGCAACAGACGTAGTGGTGTCGCCGATCAACGCAACATCGGGATTGTC
>JBAXER010000174.1:0-2645 GCA_037140375.1 Actinomycetota bacterium | reverse complement strand
CTCGACGAAGGCCTCACCGAATTCCTTGCTGCTGCCGTTCGCGCCAAGCGCAACATGGTTATCGCCGGTGGAACGGGAAGCGGCAAGACCACGCTGTTGCGTGCGCTGCTCAACGAGGTGCCCGTCGACGAACGCATCGTGACGATTGAAGACGCATACGAACTCGGGCTCGACCGGTTCGAAGAGCTTCACCCCGACTACGACATGCTGCAAAGCAGGCCCGCCAACATCGAAGGTCGAGGCGCGATCACGATGGTCGATCTCACTCGGATGGCGCTACGCATGGATCCAGATCGGGTGGTCATCGGTGAGGTTCGAGGACCAGAAGCGTTCCCGATGTTGATGGCGATGAGCCAAGGCAACAACGGGTCGATGTGCACGATGCACGCCGACTCGAGTCGCACCGTTTTCCCGAAACTTGCAGCGTATGTCTCGATGGCCGAATTGGGTTTGCCAGTGGACACGGTGAACTTGTTGTTGGCCACGGCACTGCATTTTGTCGTGCATATCGAAACGATCGGCGGAGTGCGTCGCGTGACCAGCATTCGCGAGGTCGTCGATGCCGACGGCGTTCGCATCGTCTCGAACGAAGTTTTCAAGCCAGGCCCTGACGGTCGCGCTGTTCCCGGTTATCCGCTCCGCTCGACAACCTTGGCGCTGCTTGAGGCGCACGGTTTCGATGCCGCCTACCTCGACAAGCCAGAAGGATGGTGGGTTTCGTGAACGTGCTGATCATCGCGATGCTCGGTGCCCTCGTTGGCCTCGGATTGTTTCTTGCCCGCGCAGGCCTGCGCGGTCGGGTTGTGTTGGTTCGCTCTGAGGGGCTCGGTGGTCAACTCGCCCAGCACGCCGACCGAGCGTTGCTCCGACTGCTGCTGGCAATCTCGGCGGCCGTTGTGGCAATAGTGGCCAGCCATTGGCCAGTTCTCGCCGCCGTTGCAGCCGCGTCGGGTTGGTATGCGCCAAGCGCGCTGCGCGGGCGCGGAGCCCACGGCCGCGAACTTGAGTTGGTCGAAGCGATCGCTTCGTGGACCGAGCAGATTCGCGACACCCTTGCTGCGGCCAATGGTTTGGAACATGCGATCGGGGCAACTGCTTCGTTGGCACCCCGAGCGCTGGCTGCGCCCGTCAAGCGACTCGCTGCCCGCGTTGAGTACGAAGCGCTTCCCGCAGCGCTGCGCCGCTTCGCCGATGAGGTCAATCATCCAATGGCCGACTTTGTTGTGGTGGCGCTGGTCATCGCGGCCGAGAAGGAAGCCCGAGATCTCGGCGCACTGTTGGGTCATCTTGCCGAAAGCGCTCGCGATGAAGCTCGCATGCGCACTCGGGTCTGGGTTGGTCGTGCTCGCAGTCGTAGCGCTGTGCGAATCATCGTGGCAGTGGTTGCCTTGTTCGTCGTTGGACTGTTGCTGCTCGACCGCGCGTACCTTCGCCCGTACGACAACGCCGCCGGCCAACTTGTGTTGGCGCTCATACTTGCAACGTTTGGCGCATCGTTCGTGTTGATGTCTCGTATGGGTCGCATCGCAATGCCGCAGCGATTCGTGGCCCGTCGTTCGCTGGCGGAGGTGGGCTCATGAACGCAAATTTGTGGATGGGTGCGGGTATCGGGCTTGGGCTCTTTGTGATTCTTCGGGCGTTGACAGCGCGTCCTGTGGCATTGGCGGTTTCGTTCGAGCGCCTTGAGCAGATCGGCGTTTCTGTCGCCGATCAGCGTTCGGCGACCGCGATGCCGACCCGTAGTGGTTTGGCCGACACCATGTCGCGCGCACTCATCGGGCGCCTTGGTTCGCGTGTCGAGAAGGATCTTGCTGTGATGGAGCGACCGGTCGAACGGTTCGTGGCTGAAAAGTTTGCAACCACCCTGGCGTTGGCAGGAATTGCCGTTGCCTTGGCCGTGACATTGCGGTTTGCCGGGTCGCCGTTGCCCAACGCGGTGGCCTTTGGAGCGGTCCTCTGCGCTGCGGCTGTCGGATTTGTGGTGCCCGATCTCGCCCTGCGGTCACAGGCCAAGGCCCGTCGGGCCGGCTTCTGTAACGCACTGTCGAGCTACCTCGATCTCGTCAACATTCTCTTGGCTGGCGGTGCCGGAATTGAGACGTCGCTCGAAGCTGCAGCGCAGGCGGGCGACGGATGGGCGTTCACCCAGATTCGCCACGCTCTGCTTCGCTCGCGCACCAAGCGTCAGTCGCCGTGGAGCAGCTTCACCGAGCTCGGCGAAACGATCGGAGTTCTTGAGCTCGCTGAGATTGCGGCGAGCGTTCGTCTTGCTGGCGAACAAGGCGCCCGCATCAAGTTGTCGTTGTCGGCGAAAGCAGCAGCGCTGCGCGCGCATCAAATGGCGCGAATCGAAGCCGACGCGCAAGCCGCGACGGAGCGCATGGGGCTACCCACTGTGTTGATGTTTGTCGGCTTCATGGTGTTGTTGGGCTACCCCGCCCTCCAGCAGATTGTCCGGGCGCTGTGACCCGGTCGATGTCGCTCTTCACAGCTCCCCCAAGCGCAGCGCTTCTGCTGCGCTACCCCCAATAGCAACAACTCGTTAGGAGAAGTCTCATGTCAATGTTCACCCCACTTTGGACCTATTACCTGGTGCGCTTTCGTGCGTCGGCCGAGACCGACCGCGATCGCGGCGAAGTGAGCGC
>JBAXER010000173.1:0-2655 GCA_037140375.1 Actinomycetota bacterium | reverse complement strand
CGTGTCTCAATCGGTTTGCGTTTCATACGTGGTTGCTCGGATTCGGTGAACACGCGGTGGTCGAAGGCCCCGCCGAGATTCGTGACGAGACAATTCAATGGCTCAACGAAATTGTTGCTGCCGCAAACGCAGGTGATCGCTGATGGCCAAGCGCGGACCCCGCCCGGCGCATGAGCGCCTCAAGCGGCTCTTGGTGATGTTGCCGTGGTTGATGCAGCGCGAGGAAGTTCCCGTGTCTGAGATGGCTGCGCACTTCTCACTCACCGAGGCCGAACTCATCGCCGACCTTGAGCGAGCCTCGATGTGCGGCCTGCCGCCGTTCGTCGACGAAATGATCGACGTCTACATCGACGAAGGCATGGTCTACGCCGGGGTGCCCAGGCTCTTTACGCGACCGTTGCGGCTCACTGCCCCTGAGGGCTTTGCCCTACTCGTGGCGGGTCGCTCAGCGATGCAGTTGCCCGGGGCCGACCCGACGGGCCCACTTGGGCGGGCGCTCGACAAGCTTGCCATTGAGCTTGGTGATGATGGCGTTGTGGTCGATCTCGACCGGCCTGAAGCGGCCGACGAACTCGCCACCGCCGCAACCAGTGGCGAGCGTTTGCGTATGTCGTACTGGACGCCGTCGCGTGACGAAGTAACCAATCGAGACGTCACGCCGCGCGCAGTGTTCACCGATAGCGGCCACTGGTACTTACTCGCCGACGATCATCGAACGGGCGAGGAACGCATCTTCAGAATCGATCGCATCAGGGCTATCGACGCAACGGGCATCTTCGATGCGGCGCGCGATGTGGAGATGCCCGACCCTAGGAAGTGGTTTATCGATGACCCCGATTTCGAACGGGTCACCCTGCGGATGCCCACCCACATGTTGTGGATGATCGAGCGCTATCCAACTGACTCGATCAGTCAAGACGAGTCGTTTGCCGATATGTCGATTGTGGTGCTTGCGGTAACCGGTGAACAATGGTTGTCTCGGCTATTGCTGCGCCTGGGCGCTTCGGCTGTTGTGTTGCAGCCCGAACGATGGTCGTCGCTGGCGGCCGTAGCCGCCCAAGCTGTGCTGTGCCGTTATGGCGTGGAGAGCAGCGACACCTGATCGGCATTGCTGACGCCGTGAGCCTGAAGCAAGAACGGCAATACGGCGGCGGTGGCGAGGGCGTCTTCGAGAGCATCGTGGGGTCGATCGAGTGAGACCCCGTAGCGAACGCACACATCGGTGAGCTTGTGCGACATCGTTCGACCCGGGTCGAGCCGACGAGACAGTTTGAGCGTGCACAGCGGCACGCTCAGGTGCAGATCGATGTTCGCTCGCTGTGCGCTCTGCTGCAAAAAGCCCGCATCGAACTTGGCGTTGTGGGCGGTGAAAGTGGTGCCCGCTAACCGAGACGCCAGTTCGGTGAGAACGGTCTTGGCTGGCGGCGCTGACCGCAGGGCCGAGCGGGTGAGCCCGTGAATATGCTGCGGCCCGAGGCGAAAGAACCACCGATTGCGGGGGCGTATCAGGCTGACCCAAGAGTCGAGCACGGTTCCGTTACCGTCGACCGTGACGACAGCAACCTGCAAGACGCGATGCTTGCTGGCTGATAAGCCTGAGGTTTCTACATCGACAACGCCAAAACGCAGGTCTGCCAAAGTGCCGAGGCTCGACGGGGAAGGACTCATGTGGCACACCCTAGGCGTGGGGTGCCACATGGTTACGAAACGCGGCGTCGGCTATGCCGACATCTGCTCGATGAAGGTCTGCTTGTCGAAGTAGTCGCGCCACAACACGATCTTGCTGTTGCGAATGACGAACAAGCCGGCGACGGCAATCTCGAGCCAGTGGTCGCCGAGATGGAAACGGTCGACTCGTTCGTTCATCACAACGCCGGCATGCAGAGTGCCCGACTCAACTTGGTGCGACACCAGCCACTCGATTTGATCACACATGGCCATGAAAGGTTCGAGGCTGGCGCGAATGCCCTCGGGACCAACGACCTTGCCCATCGGCACGTTGTCGTATTCGCACTCGTTGTCGACCATGGTGATCGCTGCCTCAAGATTGCGACTATTAAAGGCACTAATAAAATCGGAGACGAGCTCGCTTGGTGTCATGGAGCCACGTTAGCGAGCGACGCGGGCACGATTGCCGTTGCAGCGCAGCCCGACGACCCTGCGACTAGTTGGCCATGGCGGTCGGGCGAGCACGGATGCCGATGGGGGCCGACACGGTGTAGCCGGCGCGGTGCCGTTCTTCTTCTGACTCACAGCCCCAGAAACCGTATTCATGGTTGTCCCGGGCGAAGCTGCGGCAGTCGTCGACAACGGTGCACTTGGCGCAGATGGCCCCGGCTTGGGTCTCGCGACGCAATCGCGCCTGTGGACGTTCGGCGCGTGGTGCAAAGAACAACGAGGTGCGGCCTTTGCATGCAGCAAAGTCGGACCAATGAATCGAATTGCCAAGTCGGGCTTCGATGGCGTTATCTGCGGGCTGGTTTGGAGACCCCATGTACATCTGCTGACCTCATCTTCACTGGCCCAAGGGCTCAGTAATGGAAGACATTACGGGCTGAACAGATTTAACACTAATACTTTGCGACGGAAATGTACAGAAGGTTGCGGTGTGACTTACAACAACTCGGCAGCCAGGCTGGCGACCTCGCTGCGCTC
>JBAXER010000172.1:0-2667 GCA_037140375.1 Actinomycetota bacterium | reverse complement strand
GATGTCTCGTGCTCACTGGTGCCCCTCCAGCGTTTTGTGCGGGCGCCGATCTCAGCGGCGTCGAAAATGGCGAGTTCGTGAAAGCGCTCGTGGCAGCGCTTCGCGGTTTTGCCGACATGCCGATTCCGACGATTGCGGCGGTCGATGGGCCTGCGCTTGGGGCCGGCACGCAGCTGGTGATTGCGTGCGACCTTCGTGTTGCAACTGAGCGAAGTGTGTTCGGAATCCCGGCGGCAAAGCTTGGTCTTGTTGTCGATCATTGGACCGTCGAACGGCTGGCTCGCGAAATGGGCTGGTCTATCGCGCGGGCCATGTTGCTAGCGGCTCAGACATATCGCACCGAGCAGTTGCACACCATTGGTGCGGTGCACCGAATCGGTGGCCTCGACGATGCACTTGCTTGGGCTAGCGAGCTCGCTGCGCTTGCTCCGCTCACCATGTCAAGCCACAAGTTGGCCCTCGAGCAATCGGCGCCATTTCCGGAATTCGACGAACTCTTCGAGCAGGCCCGAGACGCCGCATGGGCAAGCCATGATGCCGAAGAGGGTCGCACTGCGTTCTTAGAAAAACGGCCCCCAAACTTTCTAGGCCGCTAGCACCCGCTGCGATCGTGCGGGGTGAGGGCTGCCTAGATGGCGGCTGGGAGCAGTCGGTTCACGTTCTCAAAGAAGAAATACGACACCACCAAGAACGGCACAGCTCCGGCCACGAACGCCAGCCATAGCTTGCGTTGACGCTTGGCGAGGCGGTACGACGCAATGGCCACGCCCAGCAACACCAACCCCCACAGGATGACCGGCAGGTAGGCGTTGGAGTCGGCAAACCAGCCTTGGTTGAAGGCGTCGGTTGGCGCAGCGAAGGTGGGCGTTTCAATCGGCACCGTGGTGGCAACGGGTGCGCCCGAGTCTGTTGGCAGCGTTGACACGGCTGCCGCAACCGTGGTTGTAGTGATCGCGGGTTCGCCCGACAGGCCGTCGGGTGACGAGCTATCGGGTGGGGTCTGTCCGTAGAACAGCGCGGCCTTGCCCACGGGTGATGACCGCAGCAGGTCGAGAGTGGCGTGAATCACGAGACGGCGGCTTGAGGTGCCCACTGGCGTGCACGTGATGAGTGTGAGCGTGGCTTTGTTCGGATCTGAGTCGGTGATGACGTAGTAGTCGTTCTTGCCGACCTCTTCAGATCCGGTAACCACGTAGACGTAGGTGCCACCCAAGATGGTGGTGATGCCGACGTCGTCGCCGGGCTTCAGTTTGTTGAGGTCGTAAAAGGGCTGTCCATAGGTGGTGCGGTGTCCAGCAATGGCCGAGTTGCCCAGTTGGCCGGGGAACGGCGTGTTCGGGAAGTGGCCCACGCCCTTGCGTAAATCGTGAACGCCTACGCCCGCAACCACATATTTGGTGAGGTTGATCGCCGGAATCTTGATCGCGGCAACCACTTCGCCCTCGGCGATGGTGTGTGGAAACGGCTGATCGGCCGGGCCCGCAACCGTGGTGGGCGGCGCCGGCACATTGGGGTCTGCGACAACGGTGGTGCTTGTGGTGGTGGCGCCAACATCTTTGATCGCTGCGGAGAAGGCTTGGCCGAGCTGGTCCTGCGAGCGAGCCTCTTGAATGCCAGTGCCCCAGAGCTGGTAGCCAACGAAGGCGAACATCATCAAGCCGGTTGTGATGAGCGCCCTGCCGAGTTGGCCGATGGCCCAACGCCAGTCGTGCGGATCGGGTGGTCGATCCCAGCGACTGGGGCGCACCCGGGCGGGCCGTGGCGTCTCGCGCGGAGGTGAGTTGGTCTCGACCACCGACCGCTGGCTCGCAGTGGCTTCGGTTCGGTAGCGATCGTCGTCACTCACAGGCCGAGACGATAGCGGCGTGACGGGCGGAACAAAGGTCATAGCGCTGGGCGGGCGGGGGTCAACCTCGCTAGCGTGGCGGTGCCTCATGGATCCCGTCGTGCACCTTTCCAACGCAGTTGCAGTCCTCGGTCAGTTTCCCGTACTGGCTGGGGTCAATCTCACCGTGAACCGCGGTGAGATTGTGCTGTTGCAGGGCCCCAACGGTGCCGGTAAGACCTCATTGCTGCGCCTGTGCGCTGGGCTGTTGCCGCTGGCGCGTGGCGAGGCCGTCCTGCTGGGTTGCGATCTGCGCACTCAACGTGAAGCGGTGCGCAGCCGGGTTGGCTTGCTCGGCCATGCCAATGGTTTGTATGCCGATCTCACCGTTGGCGAAAACGTGCGCTTTTGGGGTGCAACCGTTGGCGCAAGCAAGCCCGAGGTGCAAGCAGCGTTGCAACGCATGGGCCTGGCTCAACGTCTCACCGATGTTGCAGTGAGCCGCTTGTCAGCTGGACAAAAGCGCCGCACTGCGCTGGCGTGTCTCATCGCTCGGCGCGCCGAACTGTGGTTGCTTGACGAGCCCCATGCCGGCCTCGATGCTGCCGCCCGCGACGAACTCGATGCCACCCTGCGCGACGCCGCAGCTGCCGGGGCAACCATCATCGTGGCCAGTCATGAACTCGAGCGCGCCGGTGCTCTGGCTACACGGGTCGTCGAGGTCGTCGGCGGCCAGATTCGCGCACCACATGGCGAGGTCGCCTGATGTTTCGCGTGGCCCGACTCATTGCGGCGAAAGACCTCCGGATCGAACTGCGTAGCCGCGTCGTCACCAATCAGGT
>JBAXER010000171.1:0-2799 GCA_037140375.1 Actinomycetota bacterium | reverse complement strand
GGCCTTGCCGCGCGGTTTCGTACCGGCGCAACGCGGCGACGACGCTGGCTACATCGTCGACGCCATCAACGTCGTGAACGTCGTGAACGTCGTCGAGGCAACGTCCGAGAATCGCTGCATCTTCGATTGCCTGGCATGACCCCTGCGCCATGAACGGCAGCATCGGGTGGCATGCATCGCCGAGCAACGTTGTGCTGCCGATGCCCCATTGCTCAAGCGGTTCGCGGTCGTAGAGGGCCCAACGAAACACGGGTTCTTCAACTCGTTCGAGAATTGAAAGCAGCTCTGGCGACCAACCTTCGAAACGCTCACGGAGATCGTCGAGGGTTCCGGGTTCGGTCCATGACTCCGTTGTCCAAGAGTCCTCGGGAGAGATGCAGACCAGGTTGAGATACTGACGGTCTTTGCCGATGAAGTAACTCACCACGTGACGATCTGGTCCGACGCGATTCGTGAAGTCAACCGGCAGGTCTTCGACCGCATCGAGCGGCACCAATGCGCGGTACGCAACCGAACCGCTGAAGCGCGCTGCGTCGACGCCACCCACGCTTGTGCGCACCACCGAATGGATTCCGTCGGCACCGATGACAACATCGAACGACACCGATGTTTCATCAGCAAAGAAGATCGTTGAGGCGGTGTCGCCCGGCTCTACGTGTGTCACGCGGCTACCAAGTGACACGCTGATATTGGGCACGGCAGCAACCGCTTGCGCGAGGATTTCGATGAGGTCTGTGCGAGCCACGCTGGCAAGCGGCATGCCGTACTGATCGGCGAAGGCCTGGTCGAAGTCGTTGGCTCGGATAATCGAGTCGTCTTCCCAACGGCGAAACACCATCCGCTCGGGATGCACCGAGATCTCGTCGAAGGCATCGCCTAATCCGAGCGAATGCAGGACACGCCCAGCATTTGGACTGATCTGAACTCCGGCACCCACTTCGCGAAACGCCGAGGACCGCTCAAAGACCGCTACATCGTGACCAACCCGCGCGATGACCAACGCTGCAGTCAGTCCGCCGATACCGCCACCAACAATTCCGAACCGCATGAGAGTTACTCCTTGCTCAGGCCGGAAATCCCAAAGGCGATGACCAACGTCTCCTGCGAATGTAGTCACCAACGCAACACTCGTCCGCAATCGCGGGCTTCCGACTACATCCCAGCCATTGACGCCTGAACGGTGCCACGGAAACACCCAATTGCATATGGGTATTCGTTATTCAAAACGTAGTGGTAGATGTTCTGCATCTTGCCGTTGAACATGACCTCGCTCACCATGCCATGACACTCATCAAGTTCGGCGTTCGTGATGGGCTGACCATCGGCCCCATGAGGACCGTAGATACCAAAGCCATCGAGTGCGTAGCCAAGAAGCGGAGACTGCTCGCCCGGCTTACCTTGATCCATGCACTTCCATGAATACCCGTGGTAGTGATACTCGGTGTTGTACGGGTGGCCGAAACAACGGTCGGGTCTGCCCCCAGTTCAGTTGACTGGTTGACCTGCCCCACGATTTCTTACCCTTTCGGTTGTTGAGGTTTGGCCTGACTGAAAGGCTTAGCCCATGCCACGTCCCTATCCGCCAGAGTTCCGCCGACGATCAATCGCGCTCGTGCGAGCGGGCAGATCAGTTGCTCAAGTCGCGGTTGATCTTGAGGTGACCCCGGCCGCGATCTACAACTGGATCAAGCAGGACAAGATCGACAGCGGGGAGCTGCCCGGTCGCACGACAGCCGAGTCCAAGGAACTCGTGAGAGCCCGCCGGAGGATCCGCGAACTCGAGAACGAAGTCGAGATTCTGCGTCGTGCTCACGCCCTGCTGGGTGCCAAAGCGGCTCACCCAAAAGGATCCACCCGGCGATCGACACCCTCGTTGCCGCCGGGTTCAGCGTGAAGCAGTGTTGCCGCGTGCTTGGCACCACGAGCGCCGGCTACTACCAGTATCGGAACCGACCGATGTCGCCGACCAAGATGCGCCGCGAATGGCTCAGCGCGCTCATCAGGCAGGTCCATGCCGACAGCCGTGGCACGTATGGCTCGCGGCGGGTGCACGCTGAGCTCACCAGAGGTCGGGGAATCCAGGTGAGCGTCAACTTGGTCGCGTTTTTGATGCACGACAGCGGGATCGCAGGGCTCCCGGGCCCTGCGAAGGTGAAACGCGTCAAGGGCATCCCGACCTCGGATGATCTTGTGCGCCGCAAGTTCGCACGCTCAATGACTGACGAACTGTGGGTCACGGACATCACCGAGCATCGAACGCGTGAAGGCAAGGTCTACTGCTGCTGCGTGCTCGACACTTGCAGCCGACGAATCGTGGGCTGGTCGATCGATACCGTTCAAGATGCCAACCTGGTCGTTAACGCTCTCGACATGGCCATCAGGCAAAGAACTGCTAAGCCCGGCTCAATCGTCCATGCCGATCACGGAGTGCAGTTCACCTCCTGGTCGTTCACCGAGAAAGTCCGTCAGTCCGGCCTCATGCCAAGTTTCGGCTCGGTCGGCGACGCGTTCGACAACGCGATGATGGAGTCCTTTTGGTCCTCGATGCAGATCGAGCTTCTCGACCGCAAACGGTGGAACACGCGACTCGAGTTGACGAACGCCATCTTCGATTACATCGAGGTCTTCTATAATCGGCGTCGACGTCACTCGCAGCTCAACTACATGACACCCGCCGAGTTCGAACTGACGCTCACCACCTCGCGAACCGCCTGATCTCAACAACCACAGGGGTCAAGATCTCCGGGGCAGGTCATCTTATGTGTGAGGATTTGGTCCTCGCTGGAAGGAAGTTGTCAT
>JBAXER010000170.1:0-2824 GCA_037140375.1 Actinomycetota bacterium | reverse complement strand
CGTCGCCCGCTCGCGACTCACCCTTTATTAAGGGTGCGGTGCTTGCCGCCCCTGGTTTGGTCATCATCGATAGTGGCCAAGAGTGGATCATCGAGTCGGTCGAAGATGGCCACGCGGTTGCCCGACTTGGCACGCTCACCCGGCGTTTCGTAGCTGGCTCCAAGGTTGCAACGGCGGGTCGTCAAAGCGGCCCGTTGCGAATCACCGAGCCCGATGGCCCGTCGGCGGCCAGCATCCGCGCTCACGATCTCTTACGACAGACCCGCGATCGGCTGCGTAACGGCAAGCCCGCGTACGTTGTGTTCGACGATGCCACGCTCGAACGAATCGCATTGGCATTGCCCGCCACGCTCAACGCGTTGCACGGCATTGCGGGCATCGGCCCGGCCAAGCTCGAGCAATACGGCGACGCAGTATTGCTCGCAATCGAAGACGCCTTGATCGAACCAGTGCTCACCTAACGGGTGTGTTCGTGAGTGGCTGCTGCCAGACTTCGTGGCATGGCACTGCGTGAGTCGCACATCGATCAGATCCGTAGGGGGTCTTTCGATGTGCTTGTCATTGGTGGCGGCATCAACGGTGCAGTCAGCGCAGCCTCGCTCGCTGGGCGCGGCGCCTCGGTGGCGCTCATCGATCGTGGCGACTTCGCATCGTTCACCAGTCAAGAGTCGTCGAACTTGGTGTGGGGCGGGTTCAAGTACCTCGAGAACTACGAGTTGCCCTTGGTGTGGAACCTGTGCCGCTCGCGTAATCGGCTCATGCGCGCCTATCCCGACAACATCAAAGAGATCAGCTTTCTTGCTGCGCTCGATACATCGTCGCCGTACTCGCCGTGGTTCTCGGGGCTTGGCGCGTTGGCCTATTGGGGCATCGGCCAGTTCGGCACCCGACACCCACGGCTGCTCAAAACCGAAACAATCAAAGACGAAGAGCCAGCTATTAATACCGCGTCGGTGCGCGGCGGTATTGAATACCGCGATGCGTACCTCATCGACAACGACGCTCGCTTTGTGTTCTCGTTCATCCGTTCGGCCATCGAAGCAGGTGCGTCAGCGGCGAACTATGTAGAGCTCGTGTCGGCACGGCGCGACGGCGATCGCTGGCGTGCCGAACTGCGTGATGTCGATTCGGGCGAGGTGTTCAGCACCTCGGCCAAGGTCATCATCAACGCAGCCGGGCCGTTTGTCGACAACCTCAACACCTCATGGGGTCTGCAGACCAAGCATCGCATCGTGTACTCGAAGGGCATCCACCTTGTGGTGCCTCGGCTCACCACGAACGACCATCAGCGAGTGCTCGCATTTTTCGACGATACGCAGCGGCTGTTTTATGTGATCCCGATGGGGCGTCGCTCGGTTATTGGCACCACCGACACGCGCGTCGATGAGCCCTTCACCGAGGTAAACGACGACGACCGCAACTTCTTGCTCGAGCAGATCAACAACCGACTCGATCTCGACAAGCCGTTGGTGATCGGCGACATCATCTCCGAGCGTTCGGGCGTGCGTCCGTTAGTGGTGAGCAGTTCTGGCGATGATCAGCGCAACGTCGATTGGACCACGCTGAGCCGCAAGCACGCCATCGAACTCGACCAACAGGCCAATGTGGTCACGGTGTTCGGTGGCAAGCTCACCGACTGTCTCAATGTTGGTGAAGAAGTTGCCGCCGCTGTCGAGCAGTTGGGTGTGCCGCTCGAGAAAGATCTGCACAACTGGTATGGCGAACCGGCCGCGGCTACCCGCACCGAGTTCTATCGCCAGGCGCGGCTGATGAAACTCGATTCGCTGCGCAACAAGCTCGACACCGAGCCGCTCACCGACCGACTGTGGCGTCGATATGGCCGCCGAGCATTCTCGATGCTCGAAGCGATTCGCGATGACCCTGCGATGGGCGAAGACATTATGGAGAGCGCCGATTATCTGCGCGTCGAGCTGCATCTGGCGGCAACTACCGAGATGATCACCAAACTCGAAGACTTCATGCGCCGTCGCTCGAAGATCGATCTCGTCGTGAGCGACGAAGACATTCGTCAGTCGAGCGGACTTCGCGAAGTGGCCACTATTTTGTTCGGTGCCGACGCCGATCGGCGCCTGACCGAATACCTCGACAACTGACTACCGCGGAGACCAAACGTGAGTGCTTCACTTCCTGAATACGTAGATATCACCACCGCCGAGGGCGTGATGCCGGCAGTGATCGCGGCACCCGCAGGCGTGCCGCGGGGCGCGATAGTTGTGGTGCAAGAGGCGTTCGGCGTGACCCCGCACATCGCCAGTATCTGCCAGCGCTTGGCCGATGAAGGTTGGTTGGCGATTGCCCCAGCGCTGTTTCATCGCAATGGTTCGCCGGTGTTCGAATACGACGACTTCGCTGGCGTGATCCCGCAGATGCAGGCGCTTACTGCAGCCGGTCTCGATGCCGACCTCGATGCATCGTTCGAGTTCTTGGCGCAGCGCGGGTTTGCTGCCAATCGTTGCGGCATCGTCGGATTCTGCATGGGCGGTGCGGTGGCCCTGTATGCCGGCACTCGTGCGCCACTCGGCGCTGCGGTCACGTTCTACGGCGGCGGGGTTGCTGTGGGCCGCTTCGGATTGGCGTCGCTCATCGATCTCGCGCCGTCGCTCGTCACCCCATGGCTTGGTCTGTATGGCGACCTCGACAAGGGCATTCCGGTCGACGATGTCGAGGTGTTGCGCGCTGGCGCCTTGACCGCTGCGGTGCCCAACGAAATCGTGCGCTACGCCGATGCCGATCACGGCTTCAACTGCGACGATCGTCCTGCGGTGTTCAACCACCTCGCTGCCGCCGATGCGTGGAGCCGCAC
>JBAXER010000169.1:0-2877 GCA_037140375.1 Actinomycetota bacterium | reverse complement strand
GCAAGCCGCGGCATTCGCGCCTTCAACGTGAACCCTGGCTTCGTTGCTACCGAGCGAGTGCTCGCTGCCGGCACCCAACTCGCGTTCGTGGCCAAACACGCGGTCACCCCCGAAATTGTCGGTGCCGCGATTGCTCATCTGGTTGGCGACCCGTCTGTGATCAACGGCAGCTACCTGCAAGCCGTCGACACGGCCCGAACGCTTAACTTGTTGTCATGACCTATCTCATCGGGCCAACCAACTACGACGTGCTCATGCCCGACCCCGAACCCGAAGTGGTTCGTTACACCGTGATCTCGGTCGATGATCACCTTGTCGAGCCGCCCGACATGTTCGTTGGTCGCCTACCCAAGCATCTGCAGCACGCTGCACCTCAACTCGTCGAGAATGCCAAGGGCCATCAGATTTGGGAGTTCGACAATCGGCAGTTCAGCCAAGTGGGACTCAACGCTGTGGCTGGCCGAAAGCGCGAGTTGCATAGCCTCGAGCCCGCACGGTTCGAAGACATGCGTAAGGGTTGCTGGGACATTCACGCGCGCATCGCCGACATGGACGCCTGTGGCATCTGGGCCTCACTCAACTTCCCCTCGCAGATCACCGGTTTCTGCGGCCGAGTCTTCAGCACCGCATCCGATCCCGAACTCGGCTTTGCTGTCACCCAGGCATGGAATGACTGGCTCTACGAAGAGTGGTACTCGCCCTATCCCGAACGCATCATCCCGATGGGCATCACCTATCTCGCCGATGCCGAACTCGGAGCGCAAGAGATTCGCCGCAATGCCGCGCGAGGTTTCACCAGTGTGACCCTGCCCGAACGACCCCACGCCATTGGCTTTCCCTCAATCTTCACCGGATGGTGGGATCCCATCATCGAGGCATGCGTCGAAACCGGCACCGTCATCAACCTGCACGTGGGCTCATCGGGCACGTATCCCCCGCCAGAGGGCGCTCCAGCGGTGCAACTGGGCGCAACGCTCTTCGGTCAGTTATCGCTCGGCGCGTGCGCAGAATGGCTCTGGAGCGGTTATGCGCTGAAGCATCCCGAACTGAAGATTGCAATGAGCGAGGGCGGTATTGGCTGGGTACCGATGCTCATCGACCGCCTCGAGATCATGGGCCACCGCAACGGCTACGCGGGCGATTGGTCCACACCGCCATCTGAGGTGCTGCGCCGCAACTTCTGGTTCTGCACGTTCGACGATCCCTCCACCATCGATCTGCGCCATGTCATCGGCATCGACCACATCATGGTCGAGGTCGATTACCCACACGGCGACAGCATCTGGCCCAATGTGCAACGCACTATCGGCGACACCTGGGGCCATATTCCCGACGACGAAGTTCGCAAAATGTGCAGCCTCAACGCTGCCGCTCTCTATCGCCACCCGCTGCCCGCCGTGGTGTTGCCGTGACCTCAACGGTCGCTTCGCTGTTACGCGAACGCGCCGACGACGATCATCAGGGCTACATCTTCGAGCAATCGTCGTGGACATGGCGCGAGGTCGTTCAAGCCAGTGCGGTGCGCTGTGAGATGTTGCTCAAGTCGCGCCAGCCCGGCCCCTTTCACATCGGCGTGTTGCTTGAGAACATTCCCGAGTATCTGTTTCTCACTGGAGGCGCCGCGTTTGCAGGCGCCACGTTGGTGGGCATCAACCCCACGCGGCGCGGCGACGAATTGGCGCGCGATATTCGCCACACCGATTGCCAGCTGATCATCACCGACTCGGCGCAGCAGTCACTGCTCGATGGCCTCGATCTCGGCGCGGCCACGGGTCGGGTGTGGCTTGTCGATAGCAACGAGTACCAGAGCAACATCTCCACTCTCGGTACGGTCGATCTTCCCCAGCACGATCCGGCTGGCGAGACGTCACTGTTTTTGCTGTTCACCAGCGGCTCAACCAGCGCACCAAAAGCTGTGGTCTGCAGCACCGAACGGATGGCCATGGCCGGGGTTCGCGCAGCGGCCGGCTACGGCGTGACCCGCGACGACATCAGCTATTGCTCGATGCCGTTGTTTCACGGCAACGCGCTGATGGCGTGTTGGTCTCCGTCGCTTGCGGTGGGCGCCACCGTGGTGCTGCGCCGGCGGTTCTCGGCCAGCCAGTTCATGCGCGACGCACACGAATACGGCTGCACCTATTTCACGTACGTTGGCCGCACGGTGGCCTACGTGCTGGCCCAGCCGTCATCAGAGTTCGACCGTGGCCACAAGCTGCGACTCGGTTTCGGCACCGAAGCCAGTGCTCAAGATCGACAGCGCTTTCTCGAACGGTTTGGGTGCCCGCTCATCGAGGGCTACGGCTCGAGCGAAAGCGTGGTTGTGATCATGCGCACTCCCGACACGCCAGCAAACGCGTTGGGCATTCCCCGTCTCGACGGTGGCGCCGATATTGCCGTGGTCGACCCCAACACGCACCTGCCCTGCGAGCTCGCTCGGTTTGATGAACACGGCATGTTGGTCAATGCCGACACAGCAATCGGCGAGATCGTGAACCGCGCTGGTGGCGGCATCTTCGAGGGCTATTACAACAACACCGAGGCCACCTCCGATCGCCTGCGCAATGGCTGGTACTTCACTGGCGACCTTGCCTACGTTGACGCCGACGGCTTCTACTATTTCGCCGGCCGCAGCAGCGACTGGCTGCGGGTAGACAGCGAGAACTTCGCTGCAGCACCTATCGAGAACATCTTGCATCGCTTCGATGGTGTGGTGATGGTGGCCGTATACGCCGCCGCCGATCCGCGCACAGGCGACCAAGTTGCCGCCGCGATCGAGATGACGCCCGGCGCCACATTTGATCCAGTTGCATTTGCAACTTTCCTGTCCGAGCAACGCGACCTCGGCACGAAATGGGCTCCACGTTTCGTGCGACTCGT
>JBAXER010000168.1:0-2929 GCA_037140375.1 Actinomycetota bacterium | reverse complement strand
GCGAGTTCGTGACAGTCGTTGGCCCATCTGGCTGCGGCAAGAGCACCTTGTTGCGCATTGCGTCGGGCCTGAACAAGGCAACAACCGGCTCCGTCACCGTCGATCGCTCGCATCTCGGCTACGTGTTCCAAGATCCCACCTTGCTGCAGTGGCGCAACGTGCAACGCAACGTAGAGCTGATGGCCGAGCTCGAAGGCATCGGCAAAGCAGAACGCCAGTCTCGAGCGATCGAAGCAATCGAGCTCGTGGGCCTCAAGGGTTTCGAAAACAAGTACCCCAAGCAGCTGTCAGGCGGCATGAAGATGCGTGCTTCGCTTGCTCGCTCGCTCGTGCTTGAGCCGAAAGTTTTCCTATTCGATGAACCATTTGGCGCAGTCGACGAGATCACCCGCGAGCGACTCAACGACGAGGTCATCTCGCTGTTCCAGCGCAAAGGATTCGCTGGATTGTTCATTACCCACTCCATCAGCGAGGCTGTGTTTTTGTCCACCCGCGTCATCGTGATGAGTGCTCGGCCCGGCCGAATTATCGCCGACTTCCCGGTGCCATTCACGTATCCACGATCCCCTGAAATTCGCTTCGACCCGGCCTTCGCTGCGCTGTCGGGCGAGATCTCTCACTCGCTTCGGGATGCCCACGCATGAGCCTCAACGTTTCAATCGCAGCCGAGGAACCAGTCGTCGACCCAGGCGCACCGCCTTCATCCGATCGCAGCGGTTTCGAGTTGAACCGCGCCATCGGACCCGCTGCCGTGCTCGTCATTTTCGTTGCGCTCTGGCACTACATGCACTCCGACGGCATGCGTCGTTTCTTCGATAAGCCGGGCTTTTTGTTGCCCGCCCCTGAAACCGTGATCAACGATGCCTTCGTCAACTCACTCGCTCGGGGCAAGTTGCTCACGGGTCTCGGCTGGACAACGTTGGTTGCGCTCACCGGTCTACTCATCACCATCGTGTTGGGCGTCTCGCTTGCAGTGATGATGGCTCAAGCAAAGTGGATCGAGCGCTCTACGTATCCGTACCTTGTTGCGCTGCAGGCAATCCCGATTTTGTCGATCGTTCCTATTATCAACTCGGTGTTCGGCGGCGGCATCAATTCGCGCCTGTTTGTCTGCGCCACCATTTCCATCTTTCCCGTAGTAACCAACACGCTCTTTGGTCTCACATCTGCCGATGTTGGCCAGCACGACCTGTTCACGCTGCGCGGGGCATCTCGACGCACTCGCCTTTTTAAGCTGCAACTGCCGTCGGCAATGCCCGCCATCTTCACCGGCTTTCGAATCTCCGCTGGTTTGTCGGTCATCGGCGCCGTGGTTGGCGAGCAATTCTTCCGCAAGGGCAGCAAGCCAGGCATCGGCATCGTGATGGAGAACTACCGCCAAAAGGGCATCTACCCGCAGACATACGGTGGACTCATCTTGGCCGCTGGGCTCGGTATCGCTATGTTTCTCATCTTCGGATGGATCTCCAAGCGCGTTGTGGGCCACTGGCACGAATCAGCTCGCAAGACCACCTGATCACATCACAGTTCTTATCCACCCGAGGCCTGCTCGCAGTCCTCACAACTCAGCGTGAACAACCAACAAAGGAGCAATCAATAATGCAACACCGTTTCAGCAGTTCTCTGCTTGCACTCGCCGTAGCGGGAGGCCTCGCCCTCACCGCCTGCGGTAGCGACGCCAAGACCGTTACCACCACACCAGCTGATGGTTCCACGGTCGACACCGCCACAGTCACGAGCGACTCAGCTGCACCAGCAGCCGACGTCAGCCTTGCCGGCATCTGCCCAGACGAAATCAAGCTTCAGACCGATTGGTGGCCAGAGGCCGAGCACGGTTTCTTGTACAACATGATCGGTGCCGGCTTCACCTCAGATGCCGCTGGCTACAAGGTCACCGGACCACTCATGGCTGGCTCAGTCGATACTGGCGTGAAGCTCACCGTGCTTTCGGGCGGCGGCGCTGCCGGCTTCCAGAGCGACACCCAGTTGATGTACGCAGACAAGTCGATCTTGCTCGGCTTCGTGTACACCGACGAGGCCATCCAGAACTCTGAGAAGTTCCCAACCGTTGCCATCGAGTCGGGCTACGAGAAGAACCCACAGATGATCATGTGGGACCCTGCCACGTACCCAGATGTCACCGGCATCAAGGACATCGGCACCAAGAAGATCAACGTTCGTTACTTCGGTGGCGCGGCGTACATGGACTTCTTGACCTCAACCGGCATCTTGTCGAAGGACCAGGTCGACGGTTCGTACCAGGGCGACCCAAGCCTCTTCGTTGCTGACGAAGGCAAAGCAGCCCAGCAGGGCTTCGGTTCGGCCGAGCCATACGCGTACGAGAAGGAAATCAAGGATTGGCTCAAGCCAGTCAAGTACGAGTACATCAACGATGTCGGCTGGAAGAACTACGCCGAATCAATCGCCACCTTGCCTGAGAACATCACCAAGTACGCCGATTGCTTCAAGAAGCTCGTTCCAATCATCCAGCAGTCAGCTGTTGACTACATCACCGATCCAACCAACGGCAACGCCGTGTTGCTCGACGCCGTTAAGAAGTTTGGCGACGCAGGCAGCGGCTGGGTCTACAGCGAAGGCACCGCAGCCTACGCAGTCGAGACCATCAAGAAGGATGGCCTCGTTGCTAACGGCACCGATGGCGTCATGGGCTCGTTCGACACCGCCCGTGTTGACGACCTCATTGCCAAGGCAATCCCCGTCTACACCGCACAGGACAGCCCACCAAAGGCTGGCCTCAAGGCTGCAGACATCGTGACGAACGAATTCATCGATCCGAACATTCACCTCTAAAGAATTCTGAAGAGTTGATCGAAGGGCGTCGGCTTCGGCCGGCGCCCTTCGTCGTTTTCGATCGGTCCGCTCACCACTCACCACTCACCACCTTCCACTCACCACTCACCACTTTCCT
>JBAXER010000167.1:0-2955 GCA_037140375.1 Actinomycetota bacterium | reverse complement strand
GTGCCGCTGCACCTGGCGGCACGGGCGTCGATGCTGCCGCAGGCGACACGGTTCCGCTCAACAAGGACAATCGTCCTCCCGAACTGCGTCTCTTCGATGCCTACGCGAAATTCAAGAGCTGTATCGAAGACGCCGGGCAGACAATCAAGGGCAATCTGCAGGACCCAAAGAACCCTGCCTATAAGGATCCTGAATACGTGAAGGTGATCACCACCTGCGCTGCTCGATCCGACATCCTTTCGATCCTCAAAGAGATGCAGACAACTCGAGCCAACCTGAAGCCGGACGAAGTGGAGACCCGCAACAAGGCGTTCAAGCTGCTCCAAAAATGTCTGGTCGACAAGGGTTGGAAGATCGAGACCGCCACCGACAAGATCGGTTTGATCAATCCGTCAGTCTTTCAATCAGCAGATGGAACGCTGAATCAGCGTGACATTAATCAGTGCCTCTCGAGCACTGGTATTAACGACGCAATTAAGGGAAATGGGTAGTTCGGTCATGGCTTCGGGCAAAAAAGGTCTCATTGGAGTTGCAGTCGTAGCGCTGCTCGCTGGGGTGTTCGTCATCGGGCGAGCCACCATCGATACCCCTGCAGTTCGTGGTTTGATTATCAAGCCACAGCCGGTCACGCGGCGCACGCTCAGCGACGTCCTGACGGTGAACGGTGTGTTGCGCCGTGACGAAACTCAAAAGCTCAACTCGCCGGTAGATGGCAAGGTCAGCAAGATCTCGGCGAACGACGGCGACACGATCAATGCTGGCGATCCCATATTCTCGCTCGACGGTCGCACCGCCTATGCGGTGAACGGCGACTTCTCGTTTTACCGCAAGCTCGATGTCGGCAGCGTGGGGCCCGACGTGCTGCAGCTCGAGACCATCCTCAACGATCAGGGCTACCTCAAATCGAAGCCCAACGACCTCTACACCGAAGAGACTCGCTCGGCGCTTGCCAAGTGGCAGCTTGACCGCGGGTACCCGGGTGCCACCCCTGAACCAGACGAGAGTGTCACGGTGGGCCTTACCCAGAACAGCGCTGGCTACAAGGTGGCCAAGGACAACACGGTCTCGTTCACCATCGTTCCCTCAGCGCCGGTGTTGAAGCCCGCCGCCGGGCTCGCCAGAGCGCTGCACGCGCCGAAGGTGGTGACCAAGCCGACCATCAATGTCTCGGTGAGTTCAACGACGGTCAACGAGGGCGGCACGTTTGCGCTCACGTTCACGTCAGATATTGCTCCAACGAGCGACATGACCATGGGCCTCACCATCGGCGGTAGCGCCACCGGCGGCACCGATCCCACAAATGGTGACGACTATTCCACGATCAACGGCGATTTCATCTTTCCTGCGGGTCAGACCTCGGTCACGCTCGACCCAGTAAAGGTGTTCAACGATCAGGTGATCGAGAACGCCGAAGACATCACCGTGCAACTCACCGTGCAGTTCGGCAACGATCCCAACTACATCGTTGGTCCCGTTGATCGAGTCCGCGTGACCATTGCTCCCAACGGCAGCGATCTTCAGCCGGTCTTCACCATCGACACTGACACCGCCGACGTCGATGAGGGCCAGCAGGTCACCTTCACCGTTCGATCAACAGTTGAGTCAAACGTCGATCAGGATTTCACGGTGGACTTTGGCGGCACGGCTGATTCGGGCACCGACTTCGTGCCTCTCGACAAGAAGACTTTTACGATTCGCGCCGGGCAAACCTCGGTGGGTCTGAACGTGCAAATACGAAAAGACAATCTCGTCGAGGTCGACGAGTCGCTCACTATTTCGCTTGGCCCCGATCCCGACACGAACACAGCCCACCGCGCGTACACCATCGGCTCACCGTCGACAGCGCGTGTCACCATCAAGAGCAATGACCTGCCCATCATGCATGTCACAGGTGGTGGCGTGGTGCGTGAGGGAGCCAAAGGTTCGTTCCAGGTGGTTGCCGATGCCCCGGTTACCGATGACACCTCGATCAACTACCAAGTTGGTGGCACCGCTACCGAGGGCAGCGACTACAACGTGCTCAGCGGTACGGCGATCATGAAGGCCGGCACCTCGAGCGTCACCATTCCGCTCAATGTGATCAACGACGATGTGCAGTTCCTGCCCAGCGACATGCTTGTCGCGAAGTGGCCAGCTCGTGTTGGCAAGGTCAACGTCGACGAAGGCGAGTTTGTGTTGCAGGGGGCTCCAGTGATCACGCTCACCGAGCCCGTGTTCACCATCACCATGAAGGTCAGCCCATCAGATCGCGCCCAACTCAAGGTGGGTCAGCCAGCCAAGGTGAAGCTCAAGGCGGGCGATCAGGAACTCACCGGAACCATCACCTCGCTCGACGACGCTGCCAAAGTGGGCGACGCGGGTGAGGAGTTGTACGAGGGTGTGGTTGAGGTGAAGGGCGAACTCGCTGCGGTAGATGGTGCGTCGGTCACCATCGATGTCACCCTGGCTGAAAAGACCGACGTTCTGTCTGTGCCCGTTGCTGCGGTGCTTCGCTCCACCGATGGCGACCAAGTGCGAGTGGTCAATGATCAGGGCACGATCACTCGGGTCCCAGTCACTATTGGGCTCATCGACAACGAGTTCGTCGAAATCGTGAAGGGCCTGAAGGGCAACGAGCTTGTTGTCGTCGATGTCGACGCCGCCGGAACTCCCGCTGCTGGCGGTTAGACATGCTGCACGAACCTGACCTCGACGCTGACGTGTCGCAACAACAATCGGCCAACGAGCCCTACGTCGAGCCACTGCTCGAACTGAAAGATGTGTCTCGCGTCTACGGCACCGGCGACGCCAAGGTATACGCCTTGCGCGAGGTGTCGTTGCGCATCATGCCCGGCGACTTCGTGTCAATCGTTGGTCCGTCGGGTTCTGGCAAGTCGACCATGCTTGGTTTGTTGGGATGCCTCGACATCCCAACGTCGGGCACGATCATTGTTGGCGGCAAGACCGTCACTGGCC
>JBAXER010000166.1:0-3010 GCA_037140375.1 Actinomycetota bacterium | reverse complement strand
TGTAATCATGAGGTGGCGAGTTCGATCCTCGCACCCGGCTCCAGAGAAGTCCTGTCCGCAGTATGGTGACCCCATGAAACTCGGACCTGGCCTGTCATTTTCTTGGAAGCGCGCACTCGGAGTCACGAGCTTCAAGCGCAAGATCGCGAAAGCCACTGGCATCCCCACAACGCGCTCCGGTCGGCAAGCAAAACTTGGGCGCATCTTCAAGATCCGCTGATTGCTCGCTAGTTCTTCGCGAACCAGCCGTTTACATCGGCCAGCACATAGGCGTCGACCGACGCAAATAGACACACCTCGCCAGCAGCAGACAGCGGGGCAATCACCGCGTTTGCAACGGTGGCGCCAGCAACAAAGTTCACGCTCGATGCCAACGGCACCACGCCGCACGGAAACACCGTCACGAACCCAGCGCCAACCGGATCGACAACGGTCACGTTCAACGACACCGCGCCAGCGCCGCTGGGGGGCACGCCACCTGCGCCAGCAACGCGAACATGCAACACGGTCGCGCCGCCGTATCGCTGCTGAGCGATAGCCACGACACCCTGCGGCTCACCTGGGCGCGAATCGAATACTCGGGCCGGCGAAACTGCCGAGAACCCCGATCCAGAAACAAACCAGCCGTTCACATCAGCCAACACATACGCGTCGACCGACGCGAAGAAACACACATCGCCCGCAGCAGACAGCGGGGCGATCACCGCATTCGCGACCGTAGCGCCAGCAACAAAGTTCACACTCGACGCCAACGGCAACGCACCGCATGGGAACACCGTCACGAACCCCGGACCAATCGGATCGACCACCGTCACGTTCAGCGAAACAGCACTGAGACCGGCGGACGGCACGCCACCCGCGCCAGCAACTCGAACTCGCAACACGTTGGCGCCTCCGTACGGCTGCTGCGCGACGGTAACGACACCTTGGGGCTCACTTGGACGCGAGTCGAACACTCGAGTCGGTGTCAACGACGAGAAGCCGTCGCCAGCCACGAACCAGCCGTTCACATCGGCCAACACATACGCGTCGACCGAGGCGAAGAAACACACATCGCCCGAAGGGGACAACGGAGCAATCACAGCGTTTGCAACGGTGGCGCCAGCAACAAAGTTCACGCTTGACGCCAACGGCAACGCGCCGCACGGATACACCGTCACGAACCCCGGACCAATCGGATCGACCACTGTCACGTTCAGTGAAACAGCACCGGCTCCACTTCCCGGCACTCCACCGACGCCCCCAACGTGGACTCCCAAGACATTGGCCCCGCCATACCGCTGCTTCGCAATGGCTACTGCACCTTGGGGTTCGCCCGGCCGCGAGTCGAAAACTCGCACTGGGGTCAACGCCGAATAGCCCGATCCCAACACCACTGAAGCACTCGGCGAACTGGGTTGGCTTAGGCCAACAGCGTTGTGCGCAACAACAGTGAAGGTATACGTAACGCCCGACCGCAAGCCCGTGATCGCGCACGACAACGCGCCATTCGTTGTGCATGCGAGACCGTCGGCGTTTGCCGACGCGGTGTAGCCAGAAATCGGCAAGCCACCGTCGTCGGTGGGTGCAGTCCACGACAGTTCAACGTGGAGATCAACGATGGTGGCTGTAATGGCGAGCGGGGCAGAAGGAACCGTTGCAACGACTGCAATAGCACCGGTGACCTCTGAGGCGGGACCGACGCCAAGCGCATTCGCAGCAGACACTTGGAACACGTATGACGTTCCATTCACCAAGCCCGTGACGGTGGCCGAGGTCGACGCGGACACACCATCATCAAACGTGGACCAACTCGCTGCAGCCACCGTCTTGTACTGCACTACATAATCAAGAATCGTCGCGTCGCCGTCGGTTGCCGGAGGTAACCATGTGAGCGCGACTCGCGCATTGGCCGGTGCAGCCGATACCGAGAGGGGAGCACTCGGCAAGCCGGACGACGACATGTACAACAACTTGTTCGGGTCGCCCACTCTGGTTCCAGTGATCACACCCAACGTGGTTGATGCGTCGATCTCGGCCCAAATTTGCGCAGGCGTGGCGAGCGGCGAAGTCTGCAACATGCGCGCCACCACACCAGCGACGTGCGGCGTGGCCATCGAGGTGCCGCTCATCAATTGTGACGCCGTATCACTGATGGAGTCGGCCGACAACACACCCGAGCCTGGGGCATACAGATCGAGACAAGAACCAAAGTTCGAATACGACGCAACAGCATCGTTACTCGAGTTGGAGATGGCGCCAACGGTGATTGCAGCCGGCACTCGCGCTGGGCTATCGAGGCAAGCATCGGTGGGCGGGGCCGGAGACTGCGCATTGCCCGCGGCCACCACAACCGTGATGCCGTCGGCGATGAGGTTGTTGACCGCATCGTCCTCGGGCTGAAAGCTCGAGCCGCCCAAGCTCAAGTTGGCCACGGCAGGCACCCCGGCCGAATGATGCGCGATGACCCAGTTGATGCCGGCAATGACGCCCGTTGTCGAGCCATTGCCCGAGCAATCGAGCACGCGCACGGGAATCAATGTGACGGCCTTGGCTACTCCATAGGTTGAGCCGCCGATTGTGCCGGCCACATGCGTGCCGTGACCATTGCAGTCTTCGGCCCCGACTCCCGTATCGACGCCCGGATACACATAGCCCGATCCCACCCGACCGCCGAACTGCTGGTGCGTGCTGCGGATTCCCGTATCGATGACATACGCCGTCACCCCGGCCCCGGTGGTCGTATACGAATAGCTATTGCTCAACGGTCGCGATCGTTGATCAATGCGATCGAGTCCCCACGGCGGCGTGGTTTGCGTAGTGCCGATAGCTACAGGTTGGTCACGCTCAACGCGAAGCACATCGGGATCGTTGCGCAGGCGTTGCACATCGGAGGGCGAGAGGTCGGCAGCAAAGCCATCGATCGCGTCGGCCCACTCGGGGCCTACAGCAGTGCCGCGTAGCGACTCATCGGCAGCAGTTTGACGTCGGCCGCGAGCGTTTGCGAACTCAACGACGTACCTCTCGGTTG
>JBAXER010000165.1:0-3024 GCA_037140375.1 Actinomycetota bacterium | reverse complement strand
TAGTGGGGCGGTGCTTAGGGCACCCGTTCGATGTGCCCGAAGGTACGAGCGGACAACGGGGCAACGAGAGCTGGTTGACGTGGTCAATGAGTTGACGTTCGGTGAGACCAGATTCCTGTCGAGACCGCAACGGTCAACAGTGAAACTGGTCTCGGTGGGTGCGTTGCAACAGTTTCGTGAGGCGCAGCGTGGTCGGCGCGCAGGACCTCCTCGGCTTCTGCCTCAGCGTGGGAGGTAACGCTCGGCGCGAACGCGTAGGGCGGTGTCGAGTGCGGTGATCGTGACATTGCGGGCTAGCTCAGCGAGGCGGTCGAGCACGGCGGCCACCTCGGGCAATGGTGTGCTTTGCAACGTGGGAAGTAGTTGGCTTTCGAAGAGGTCGACAAAGCGATCCGCAACGGTGGCCATGGCCGTGGCTAACACGTTCCACTCGTCGAGTACGGTCGCTGGATGTACCCCGAGCTTCATCAGGGCTTCTCCGATTTCGAGGAATCGGCGATCGCTCATGATGGCGTCGCTTGCTTCAACGTGAACGAGTCCGGCGGCCATTGCCCGGGCGATCAGTTCTGGATTGATCTGGTCGCCGCCTAATCGCTGGAAAAGTTCGGCCACCGGCAGCCGCAGTGGCTCTGGCTCTGACCACGAGCGAAGCCCCAGCAGTTCTGACATGGGTGCTCCGCGGTCGTGACTTTCCAGCAGGTCGGCGATGCCAGCGAGGGAATGTCCACGTTGTTGCAGATCGGCGATCAGGCGAAGTCGGTCGACGTGCGAACGGTCGTACACGGCGACGCGCCCTTGTTTGGACGGTGGTGCCAATAGCCGCTTGGCCTGGTACATGCGCACGGTGGTGGTCATCGTGCCAACCTCTCGAGCAAGTTCGTCAACGGTGAATTCGTCGGCGTTGCTTGAGCGTTGGGGTGCTGCAGTCATGGCTTGACTATACACGATGACTGTGATAGTAATCATTCACATAGTTATTGTGTACATCAAATCAATTGGAGTCATCATGAAATACCGTGTTCTGCTCGTTGGCCTTGTCGCACTCACGACGGTCGGTTGTGCTTCGGCCGCCGAGGGCACTTCTGCAACACAACTCGCCACTACGTCGTCAACGATCTACGACATCTCAAGTTGCGTCATCAAGCCCTTCGCCGAGTGCCCAAACAAGTTCCTCTCGAACGACGTGCAACCCATCGACCTCTCAGGCGTGGATCTGCACGGGGCAAATCTTGTGGAAGCGTCACTGGAACACGCCAACTTGGACGGGTCGAACCTGTCTGGCGCAAATCTCGACTATGCCTATCTGTCCTTCGCAAACCTCCGCGGGGCCGACCTTCGATACGCCAATCTCGGTGAGTCGAATCTTTACGCCGATTTGACCGGCGCGAACTTAACGGAAGCCAATCTGGTCGGCGCTCGCGCATCGGGTGCGAAACTGACGAACGCGAACTTGACCGGGGCCAACCTGACCAACGCCCGGTTGGACCTCGCCAATCTGAAAGGAGCGAACCTGAAGGGGGCGATCATTGACAACGTGATCTGGGATCACACCACGTGCCCGGATGGTTCGAATAGTGACGCGAACTTCCACTGCGGATACCCGTGATGTCGCCAACCGATTATCGCACGACGGTGCTGCTGGTCATTATCGGCATCGTCGCAACCGTTCCACTTGGGCTGTCGGTCATTGCAGATTCGATTCTTCGGCCGGGGCGACGGATGCTGCTGGTCTGCGCGAGTGGTGCGGTCGTGTCGCTCGTGATCCCGCCGGGTTCCGTCGCTGCGCTGTGTGCCACTCCATGGCTCGGCCTGGCTGGCTTCACATTGGCTCGATCGCTTGTCGCGTGGTGCAGACACAGCGCGGGACGCCGATGGACGATTACGGATCTGCTGCCCCTTGTGGCGCTCGGATGGTGGACGAACGCTGCGTTGTGGCTGCTGGCTCACCGCAGTGGCATCAAGCCGTTCGGGTTTGACCGAGTCATAGCCCTGCTCACTGTCGGCCATTTCCACCATGCAGGATTCGGACTGACAGTACTGTTCGCCGCGGCGGTTCGGTTGCGGCAGCGAGGGTTGCTGCGTGGTGCGGCCGTGACCCATCAAATGGGCATGATCGCCGTGGCGTTGAGCATCGCTTTCGTCGACCGCCTTGGAGTTGTTGGTGCTGCGCTCATCTTCGTGGCCGTCGTTATCTGGTCGATCAACGCGCTATGTCTACTGAAGCGCTACGGCGAACACTCATCGACACGTCGCTTGCTGGTGGTATCAGCGTTGTCGCCGATGCTGCCAATGGTGCTCGCAGTCGCTTGGTCGTTGCGGCCGTTGCTTTCTCATCCTGTTGTCAGCACCATCGAGACGATGCTTCGGTACCACGCCATGCTCAACGCGCTAGGCCTCGTGCTCTGCGGACTGCTCGCCGTGCGAAGCACAACGGGCCACGGCGCGTTGGCCCGCCAAGAATCATCACAGCGAGTTCATCATGTGGTCATTGACTGAGCCCAGCGGAGCGCAACTTGATGACCTGCGATCGAGCCTTGCGTCGCACCCGGTGCCCGCTGGCACCGGACTGCTCGGCCGAGGCGACCTCGCAGCCCGACGCACCGGCGTGTTTTCCGCCAACCGCAGTCTTTGGATTGTGGCCGGCGACGCCAATGTTGTCGGCCATGGCGTCACGGACTTTCGTCTGGCCGTCGCCGCCGTGCACGACTGGGTGATGTTCGACCAATCGTGGACTTCACTTGCTGAGCCGACGTCGCCTATCGAGTCGGGAGCAACCGTGGCCTTGTCGGTAAAGATGTTTGGCAGCTGGTGGAGTTGCGGGTGCCGCATCACTCAGGTTCGAGACGAGCCATCGAGCTTCTCGTTCGACTACAGGGCGCTGCCGGGACATCCCGAACGTGGCGATGAACGCTTCGAGGTGCGGATGGATCCTGAGGGTGATGTTGTGTTCGCAATTACCGCCGCGTCACGCCCGGGTCGATGGTTCACGTGGCTTGCGTTGCCGGTGACGCTGCGAGCGCAACG
>JBAXER010000164.1:0-3170 GCA_037140375.1 Actinomycetota bacterium | reverse complement strand
TGAGCCTGCTGCCCATCTGGGGCTTCATGTACGTGCAGGGCCTCAAGCCACAAGCTCGCGAAGTCACCGGACCCATCGCCGACGGCGTTGTTGTGTATGCGGGCTGCGCGTCATGCCACGGTGCCGCTGGCGGCGGCGGCGTCGGTCGCCCATTCGTCGCAGGGGCCGTGCAAAAGACCTTCCCGCACATCGAAGATCAGTTGAACCTCGTCTACACGGGTAGCCAGGCCTACAAAGACACTGGCGTTGGTCCCTATGGCGATGCATCGTTGGGCCACCTTGGCTACAACGGCAACTACATGCCAATGCAGGGCACCAAGGGCGGCGGTGCTCTCACCGAAGCGCAGATCGTGGCCGTTGTTTGTCACGAGCGCTACGACCTTGGCGGCGCCGATCCAGCCAGCACGCAGTGGGCATCCGAGTACAACCTTTGGTGTAGCCCCGAAGCCAAGATCTACGCCGCCATCAAGGGTGGCTCCGCAAACTTCGACAATGTCGACACGGTGTTCAAGGCCGACAAGGTTCTGCCGGTCGGCACGGTTCCCCGCCCAGGCACACCAGCCGGCAAGTAGTCGTTATCGCCATGCGGCCTGGCACAGGTTGGCCCGGTCATGAACGAGTCTGACCGCGCGTGCGAGGTTCTTGTCGTCGGCGGCGGGCCATCAGGCGCTGCCGCTGCGTATTGGCTCGCCAAGCGCGGCCACTCGGTCACCATTGTCGAAAAGAGCATTTTTCCGCGAGACAAAACCTGTGGTGATGCGCTCAGCCCACGTGGGGTGAAGCAACTCGTCGATATGGGGCTGTCACCAACGCTGGCCACGTTCCATCAAGTGAACGGGCTGCGCCTCGTAGCGAGCGGCCGCGAACTCGAACTACCGTGGCCATCGCACGCGATCTATCCCGACCACGGGTTTGTTGTGCGTCGCAACGAGCTCGACGGCATCGTTGCCGCCAACGCCGTTGCGGCAGGCGCCACACTCATTCAGGGTTGCGAGGCGTTGACCCCAATCGTCGAACGCGGTTTCGTGCGCGGCGCAGTGGTGCAGGCCGAACACGGCGAACCATACGAGTTGCACGCCAAGTACGTGGTGGTTGCCGACGGCGCCGACAGTCGCTTCGGCCGATCGCTCGGCACGTTCCGCACGCGCGATTGGCCATTCGGTACCGCCATCCGGGCCTACTGGGAATCGCCACGACACAACGAAGTTCTCATCGAATCAGTGCTCGACGTGAAAGACCGAAAGGGCAACGTATTGCCCGGTTACGGATGGATCTTTCCCGTTGGCGACGGCACCGTCAACGTTGGCGTCGGGTTGCTCAGCACGTTTCGCGACTTCAAGAGCGTGAACCCAGCGCACCTGCTCGAGTCGCATGCACAATCAATCGCTGAGCGTTGGCAGATCTCGCCAGACCAAGCCCTGTGCGATCCGGCTTCGGGTCGTATCCCCATGGGCGGCTCTATCGGGCCCATCGCGGGGCCGACCTATTTGGTCGTTGGCGATGCTGCAGGCAGCGTCAATCCGTTCAACGGCGAGGGCATCGACTACGCATACGAGACCGCCCGCATGGCCGCCGATGTCTTGCACGAAGCACTGAGTTCGCACGACGCCTCAGTGCTGCAGCGCTACCCGCGCCTACTCGACGACGAATTTGGGCAGTACTTCAAGATGGCCCGTCTGTTTGCTCGGATCATCGGACGTCCCGCACTCATGCGCGAACTCACTCGAGCCGGCATGCACAATCGCTCGCTGATGGAATGGGCGCTGCGCATTATGTCGAATCTGCTTCGCCCCGACGAGATGGGTCCAGCCGAGATTGCTTACAAAGCAATCGACAAGATCGTACGGTTGGCACCCAACGCCTAGTGGCTGATTACACCTTCGGCTCGCCGAAGTAATCGCCAGCCGCCACGCGGTGTTTGCGGGCGATCGCACCGCTGATCGCTGAGTACACCAAGTTGTTGAGATCGCGGACCTTGAAGTTGTAGTACCGACGCGCTGCCGCAAGGCGATCCTCGGTGGTCGCAAGTTCGGTTTGCAGCGCGAGAAACGATTCGCTCGTACGCAGCGTGGGCATCGCTTCTGCCAACACGAAAACCTGGGGCAGCAACGAACTCATTTCTGCATCGGCCGCAGCGATCGTCTCGCGGCTTGCGCCCACCGCAGCGCCCGCGGCACGAGCGCGTACGACTTGTTCGATGACCGAGCGCTCGTGCTCGGCGTTGGCCTGGACCGCTGCCACCAGGTTGGGAATGAGGTCATTTCGCCGCTGCAATTCGGCTTCGATGCCGGCCCATGCCGTGATCACCCGGTTGGCGGCTGAGCGCAGGCCGTTGTACAACACGGCATACGAAAGGCCGCCGACTCCGATCAAGCAAACCAAGGCGAGAACGAGTCCGTTCACGGCGAGGGAGGCCCTGCAGGTGGATAGAGCGACTGCATCACGGTTGGCATGTGGGTCACCAGTGCCTCCGAGCGCACGAGAAGGTTGGGGAGTTCCTCGGCTGATCGTCGGTCGTCTACTGCCAGGAGCCACGAACCAAGCAGATAGAGATCGAGCTCACAGGGAACCTCAAGCAACCAGCCCATCATCGATGGATCCAACAACGCAGTGGCGAATTGTTTGTCGGCCGATGTGATTCGGTAACGATCGTTGAAGGTTGGGCTTTCAAGCTCGATGTCGTCGAGCCCAACTTTGTTCAACAGGCGAGTCGCGAACCCTTCGGGGCGCAGACGCGTGCGCGCCGCGTCGAAGGGCAGAGCTACCAACGCGCACGTGTGGTTGTACACCTGGCGGTCCTTGCCCGAGCCAGTGACGTAGCGGTACTGGAAGACTCGATTCGAGTATGACCCTGGGCGCCACATCGTGAAGGTTGCCTGGTTGCTCGAACCCCGCTGCAGGAATTCGAAGCCGAGGGACGTGATGTTTGACGGATCGCCTGGGTCGAATTCGAGACCGTTGGCTGCGGCTACGGCGCGATAGCGCGCAACACGACGTTTGTTGATCTCATTGTTCGCAAGGAATACGACAATGGCAATCGCAACAATGAGGACGACTTCGAGAACCTGCATGCCAACCGAGATCCTGTCTGTGCGATTACTTCACCGAGTTCAGTAGCGCCTGCGGGGCTGCGCGAAGTGCCTCAGTTGCGGCGCTTGGCGGCATTGCAT
>JBAXER010000163.1:0-3170 GCA_037140375.1 Actinomycetota bacterium | reverse complement strand
ATGCAATGCCGCCAAGCGCCGCAACTGAGGCACTTCGCGCAGCCCCGCAGGCGCTGCTGAACTCGGTGAAGTAATCGCACAGACAGGAGCTCGGTTGGCATGCAGGGTCTCGAAGTCGTCCTCATTGTTGCGATTGCGATTGGCGTTTTCTTTGCGAATAAAGAGATCAGCAAACGTCGTGTTGCGCGCTACCGAGCCGTAGCCGCGGCCAACGGTCTCGAATTCGACCCGGGTGACCCTTCAAACATCACGTCACTCGATTTCGAAGTCTTGCAGCGGGGTTCGAGCAACCAAGCAACCTTCACGATGTGGCGCCCAGGGTCATACTCGAATCGAGTGTTCCAGTACCGCTATGTCACTGGCTCGGGCAAGAACCGCCAGGTGTACAACCTCACGTGCGCCTTGGTTGCTCTGCCCTTCGATGCGATGAGCACGCATCTGCGCCCCGAGGGTTTTGCTACCCGCTTGTTGAACAAAGTTGGGCTCGACGACATCGAACTTGAAAGCCCAACGTTCAACGATCGTTACCGAATCACATCGGCCGACAAACAGTTCGCCACTGCCATGCTCGATCCGTCGATGATGGGTTGGTTGCTCGAGGTTCCGTGTGAGCTTGATGTCTATCTCCTTGGTTCGTGGCTGCTCGCGGTAGATAACCGACGATCAGCCGAGGAACTCCCCAACCTTCTTGTGCGTTCGGAGGCGCTGGTGACACACATGCCAACCGTGATGCAGTCGCTCTATCCACCTGAACGGCGTCCCTCGCCGTGAAGGGTCTCGTTCTCGTCTTGGTTTGCTTCATCGGAGTCGGTGGCCTTTCGTACGCCGTGTTGTACAACGGGCTGCGCTCAGCGGCCAACCGGGTAATCACGGCATGGGCCGGCATCGAAGCCGAATTGCAGCGGCGAAATGATCTCATTCCAAACCTGGTGAAAGTGGTTCAGGCCAACGCAGAACACGAGCGCTCGGTCATCGAACAAGTCGTACGCGCTCGTGCTGCGGGCGCTGCGGTGGGCGCTAGCCGCGAGACGATCGCTGCGGCCGATGCAGAAATGAGTTCGTTGCTGCCCCAGGTTTTCGTGTTGGCAGAAGCGATGCCCACGCTGCGTACGAGCGAATCGTTTCTCGCGCTGCAAACCGAACTTGCGACCACCGAGGATCGCCTTGCGGCAGCGCGTCGGTACTACAACTTCAAGGTCCGCGATCTCAACAACTTGGTGTACTCAGCGATCAGCGGTGCGATCGCCCGCAAACACCGCGTGGCGGCTGGCGATTACTTCGGCGAGCCGAAGGTGTAATCAGCCACTAGGCGTTGGGTGCCAACCGTACGATCTTGTCGATTGCTTTGTAAGCAATCTCGGCTGGACCCATCTCGTCGGGGCGAAGCAGATTCGACATAATGCGCAGCGCCCATTCCATCAGCGAGCGATTGTGCATGCCGGCTCGAGTGAGTTCGCGCATGAGTGCGGGACGTCCGATGATCCGAGCAAACAGACGGGCCATCTTGAAGTACTGCCCAAATTCGTCGTCGAGTAGGCGCGGGTAGCGCTGCAGCACTGAGGCGTCGTGCGAACTCAGTGCTTCGTGCAAGACATCGGCGGCCATGCGGGCGGTCTCGTATGCGTAGTCGATGCCCTCGCCGTTGAACGGATTGACGCTGCCTGCAGCATCGCCAACGACCAAATAGGTCGGCCCCGCGATGGGCCCGATAGAGCCGCCCATGGGGATACGACCCGAAGCCGGATCGCACAGGGCTTGGTCTGGCGAGATCTGCCAACGCTCAGCGATTGATTGTGCATGCGACTCGAGCAGGTGCGCTGGGTTCACGCTCTTGAAGTCGCGAAACGTGCTGAGCAACCCGACGCCAACGTTGACGGTGCCGTCGCCAACGGGAAAGATCCATCCGTAACCGGGCAATACGTTGCCCTTTCGGTCTTTCACGTCGAGCACAGATTCGATGAGAACTTCGTTGTGCCGTGGCGATTCCCAGTACGCCCGGATGGCGGTGCCGAATGGCCAATCGCGCGTGCGGAATGTTCCGAGTGATCGCCCGAAACGACTGTCGGCACCGTCGGCCACGACAACGTACTTGGCGTGCAACTCGTATGGTTCGCCGCCTTCGGGTTGCACCATCGCGCCGCGAACGAAACCACGTTCGACGATTGGGGTCAACGCCTCGCAACCCTGGATCAACGTGGCGCCCGCCGCAACAGCGTTGGCGGCAACGATGCCGTCGAGTTCGTTACGACGCACGACGAACCCGTGGTCGGGATAGATGGCGTGCGTTGGCCACGGCAATTCGAGTTCACGGCCGCTCGCTACGAGGCGCAGCCCGTTCACTTGATGGAACGTGGCCAGCGTTGGTGACAGCCCCATATCGACGAGTTGCTTCACCCCACGTGGGCTGAGCGCATCACCACAGGTTTTGTCTCGCGGAAAAATGCTCTTTTCGACAATGGTGACCGAGTGGCCGCGCTTGGCGAGCCAATACGCAGCGGCAGCGCCTGATGGCCCGCCGCCGACGACAAGAACCTCGCACGCGCGGTCAGACTCGTTCATGACCGGGCCAACCTGTGCCAGGCCGCATGGCGATAACGACTACTTGCCGGCTGGTGTGCCTGGGCGGGGAACCGTGCCGACCGGCAGAACCTTGTCGGCCTTGAACACCGTGTCGACATTGTCGAAGTTTGCGGAGCCACCCTCGATGGCTGCGTAGATCTTCGCTTCGGGGCTACACCAAAGTTCGTACTCGGCTGCCCATTGCGTGCTGGTTGGATCCGCCCCGCCGAGGTCGTAGCGCTCGTGACAAACAACGGCCACGATCTGTGCTTCGGTCAGCGCGCCGCCACTCTTGGTGCCCTGCATTGGCATGTAGTTGCCGTTGTAGCCGAGGTGGCCCAACGAGGCATCGCCATAGGCGCCAACGCCGGAGTCTTTGTAGGCCTGGCTACCCGTGTAGACGAGGTTCAACTGATCTTCGATATGAGGAAAGGTTTTTTGCACGGCGCCTGCGACGAATGGGCGACCGACGCCGCCGCCGCCAGCTGCTCCGTGGCATGACGCGCAGCCCGCATACACAACAACGCCGTCGGCGATGGGGCCGGAGACCTCGCGGGCTTGTGGCTTGAGGCCCTGCACGTACATGAAGCCCCAGATGGGCAGCAGGCTCA
>JBAXER010000162.1:0-3223 GCA_037140375.1 Actinomycetota bacterium | reverse complement strand
ATGAAAGACAGCGTAATCGAACATGTGTTCGATCGTCAACCCCCAAACCAAGAAACCATCAAACGCATCCATATACGCATCACGAAGCCCGCCGCACGCAACGCGGAGGCCAGCAAAGAAGCGTTAACCCCGGCCGGTGCTCACTAAGCGGGCCACGAGCACGAGCAGCACAAGTAGCGAGAGGATCGTCTGAAACATCATCACGAGCTTCACTCGCCGAGACACGACCGTCTCGCTGGTGGGCCCGAAGGTGGCATTGGTGTTGAAAGAAATGAATGCGTAGTCGATGAGCTGCGGTTTCATTGGACCATCACCATCTCGGCCGGGAAATACGAACGCTCCGCCTGGCACGATCCCATCGAGAAGCCAGTACCACCCGGTGAACACTGCAGCGATAGCGATGTATGCCGCGCCCACGTCGACGAGGCCCCACAAGTACTCGTCATTGCGCACGTGCGCCGTGACGATGAGTGCCCCCACCGCAGCGACGGTCTGGAAGGTGGCCACGAAGAGGTACACGATGAGAGCTCGGTGCCGTAGGTGATCTCGGCCGGTCAAGTTGGCCACAATGACAAATATCGTGATGGCAACAAATCCGACGACCAATGCCACATCGAACCCATTGAGGATCATCGTCGTGGTCTTGCTAAACACGGATCCGTATTCGATCGCCGTGCCAGCTAAGACGTTGAGCAAAAAGATCGCAAGCGTGTAGACCACGGTCGTGAGCGGCGTGAAGCCAGCGGACAGACCGTGCGGCACGAGTACGGCGTCGGTCGGGTCGCCTTGTGGATGTGCACCGGAAGTCATGGCCTCCATTGTGCTTGCTTGAGGCAGCGACCGTCTCTTTGTCGGGCGACTCGGCGGCGGAGCGACAGTGGTCCGCGAATTCCTAGCGGCCGATCTCATCGACGTGGTGCACGTCGTGCAAGTGCCGCTATTGCTTGGTCGCAAGGTTCGCGTCTGAGTTCTATGCGCGCAGGATCTTTTCCATCGGCTTGCCTTTGGCTAACTCGTCGACCAGTTTGTCGAGGTAGCGGATCTTCTGCATCAGCGGATCCTCAACGTCCTCCACGCGCACGCCGCAGACAACCCCGGTGATCAACGACGCCTTCGGGTTCAGTTGAGCCTCAGCAAAGAACGAGTCGAACGTGGTGCCGGCGTCGAGCAGTTCCTGCAGCGCCGATTCTTCGTAGCCCGTGAGCCACGTGACGACCTGATCCAACTCGGCCCTCGTGCGCCCCTTGCGCTCGACCTTGGCCACGTAATTGGGATACACCGCGGCAACGCTCGTTGTGAAAATCCTGTGCATCGGCGGCGAGTCTAGGGTTGCCTGCTGGCGTCGTGCCCGACCTCAGTGATTGTCTCGTTGGATCCCATGAATCTGAGAGAGGATGACGGAATGAATCCTGAGGACTTCCAGCCGGACGAACAACTCTTGTTGCATGCTGTCGCACTGCTCACCGGGTCCCAGATGGCCGAGTCCTCGCAACGGCTGCCGACGAGCCTTCCTGATGTTGGCATCGGAGCCGACGCTGCGCTCTCGGCGATGTTCGATGACGTGCTCGGTCAGAGCCGAGACCTCGGGGCGCCAGGGTTCTTCGCGCACATGGATCCACCCACGCCATCAATTACTTGGGCGATGCATCTGTGGACCGCGAGTCGGAATCAGAACCTGTTGCATCCGGACACCGCGCCACGCGCTCGGGAGCTCGAGAGGCTTGCGGTCGATTGGATCGCGCCATGGTTCGGCATGTCAGGCGGACACATGACACCGGGCTCGACCGTTGCCAACCTGACGGCGATCTGGGCGGCGCGCGAAAGTGGGTGTCGCGTCGTTGTGTCGGGAACCGGCGCTCACCTCAGTATTCGCAAGGCTGCGCACCTACTTGGCATGGAGCACCGCGTCGTCGAAGATTGGTCCTCCACTGGCGATCTCACGAACGCTGTTGCCGTCATCACGGCGGGCACCACGAGCTCCGGTGAAATCGAATCGCTCGATGCGGCCAGCGACGCTCGTTGGCGTCACGTCGACGCGGCATGGTCTGGCCCGCTGCGTCTCAGTGACCGTTACCGACATTTACTCGATGGAATCGAGGACGCCGACAGCGTGGCGATGTCGGCCCACAAGTGGCTCTTCCAGCCGAAGGAATCAGCGTTCGTTCTGTTCGCCGACCACGAAGCGGCGCACAAGTCGATCAGCATTGACGGTGCATATCTGGCCGTTCCGAACGTAGGAATTCTGGGATCGCACGGTGCCGTCGCAGTGCCGCTCCTCGCCATGCTCCTTGCCTACGGTCGTGAAGGCGTCGCCGGCATGATTGATCGCACGATGGCACTCATCGACGAACTCGCCGAGCTTGTCGATGCCCACGACGATCTCGAGTCGAGATCAGCGCCCAGCAGCGGTGTGCTCTGTTGGCGCCACAAGAGTGTGAGCGTCGATGACATCAAGCGGCACCTCCCTGACGACGTCTTGGTGTCGAGCACCGTCATCGACGGCGAGCCATGGCTTCGATCGGTCGCAGCCAATCCCAACGCCGATCCAGCCAAAGTGGTTGCCGGTGTTCTTCAAGCCGCCGCTCGCTACCGACCCTGAGGTGTGGCCCAGAACCGACCTCACAGCGAACGAAGCCGTAGTCCCCGGATCGACTCGAAATCTTTGCGGTTCCTCGTAACGAGTCCGAGCCCGTGCTCAACTGCGGTGGCGGCGACGAGTGCGTCGGGCAGTCGGACCCCGAACTCCCGCGCAATGCGACCGGCGCGCTCGGCCACAGCGCGGTCGACGGCGAGTTCTCTGAACGGCGCGAGTAGTTGAGTGGAGAGGTTCGTGGCTGTGTTGCCGGCGAAGAGTTCGGCTCGCGTGACTACCGAGTAGTGGAGCCGGTGCCGACCGGGTACGAGAGCAATCGCGCCGCGAAGATGGTCGATGAAGATGTCGGTGTCGACGAGAAGATCAGCCACGCTGCCACTCGTCGCGAGACGGTGCGGTCGCAGATGGTGCGGCGCCAAAGGTGGCCGTGAGAGCCGTGGTGGCGTCGGCGTCGTCGGTCAGGTAGTTGTCGAGAGCCCGTCGGATGATCACGGCCATGGGGACACCTTCGGAGTTGGCCATTTGGTCAATCTTTTTGCGCTGCCCCTCGGTGAGGTAGACCTGTGTCCGCGTCGATGACATACAGCAACTTTATACAGCACCTGAGCGGATGGCAAGCGCCTGAGAGCC
>JBAXER010000161.1:0-3258 GCA_037140375.1 Actinomycetota bacterium | reverse complement strand
TCATTGGGGCGGGCGTCACCAGTGCTGTCGCTGGCAGCCGAGAGATCGTGAAGCACGAGGTGCCTTCGTTCGAAGAGAACACATGCGGCACCGAGTCCGACGGTGAAGCCGATAGCAACGCTTCTCGTGCAGTCGCAGCCAAGTCGAACCTTGCGGCCACCATCGTGCTCAGCGGCGGCAAATTGCACGCCAAGGTCATCGGCGTTATCGGCGCCCAAGACACGGTTACGTTGGCTCGCTCAAAGTACTCATATATTCGCTTCGAGAACCTCGATGCAGAAGCACGTCGACTCGTTGCCGACTTTGGCACCGAGACGGTCGATGTCAATGGCACAGCGGTCGAGACATCGTTCAAGACGTGCACGCAAGCTGTTGGTCAAGGTGGGGCCCAATTCTTGGTAGTGCGTCCAGTCCTTCCTTCTTACGCATCCGAAACACCGTTCACGTTCAACGTGCCCGGTGTTCAAGGTGGCGTCGTCACGATTGTTGTGCCATGAGCCACTCCCTTGCGACAAAGCCGGTTCAGAGCAACATGACTACCGTACAAAACGTGCAGAATCAGTCGGGAGACTCGATGATATTCAATTCGACTCGGCACCGTCGGTGGGCGATGCCAGTAGCTGCAGTTGCAGCATTCACCCTGCTCAGCAGTTGCGCGAAAGACGCTCCGCAAGATACGTGGCAGCCCGCTGGCGAGAACGCCCGCCGCATCGCTGACCTTCAGGTTTGGCCATTCGGCATTGCTGGCATTGTGTTGCTCATTGTCGCCGCCGCTGTTGGCTACTCGGTGTTCAAGTTCCGCGATCGCGGTCAGGCAATCCCCAAGCAGAGCCACGGCAAGCCGGCGCTCGAAATTGCGCTCACCATTTTGCCAGCGCTCATTCTCATCGGTATCGGTATCCCTACCGTGTCCACCCTGTTCCAGCTTGCCAAGACCAGCGATACCGAGTGTGTCGTCAACGTGACCGGTCAGCAGTGGTGGTGGGAATACGACTATCCAGCCCAAGCCGGCTGTGGTGGTATCGAGAAGCCAATCGTCACCAGCGGCCAGTTGGTCATTCCTGCCGGCCAGCGCGTGCTGTTGCGCATCTCGAGCCGCGACGTGATTCACAGCTATTGGATCCCGAAGCTCAACGGAAAGCGTGATGCCGTTCCTGGCCGCGTGCAGACATTGCGCATGCAAGCCGATCAGCCCGGCATTTACTCCGGCCAGTGCACCGAGTTCTGTGGCCTCTCGCATGCGTACATGCGCATGGAGGCGGTCTCGCTGGATGCCGCCGGATTCAAGACGTGGGTGGCCAACCAACTCGAGCCATATGCCGCTCCCGCCGCAGGAACGAAATCCAGCGAGGGTGAAGCTCTGTTCATCACCAACTGCACCCGTTGCCACCAGGTCAACGGCATTCTTGGATCCGACGGCAAAGAAGTGATTGCACGTCCTGACAAGTATGTGTACCCAGGTGTTGTGCCGAACCTCACCAACTTGATGACCCGCACCACCTTTGCCGGCGCTGCATTCGATCTCCAGACTGCGGCCTGCAAGACCAAGCTCTGGAACACGCCACCCGATCAGTTCACTGCCGCCTATCTCAATGGCGTCACCCCACAGTGTCTCGACACGGTGCAACTGCGCGAGTGGCTGCGTAACCCCACGGCCAAAAAGCCGATGTATGCCGATCCAACGAAGCTCGCCACCACCGGTGGTAAGTACCGCGGCATGCCGAACCTAGGACTCACCGAGGACCAAATTGACAAACTCGTCGCGTACCTCACCGAGCGGAAGTAACGGAGCAACGTAGATGGCTATTTCAGAACGCACTTCAGTTCCAGCGCTGGTCGGTAGTGGCTCTGCGTATGTAACGCCGAGTTCATCTTTTGGCGTCTTCAAGCGACCTGTTCAGAGCACCGGTTGGCGCTCGTGGGTCTTCACTGTCGACCACAAAAAGCTCGGAATCATGTATGGCGTAGTCGCCATGACCTTCTTCATCATCGGTGGTGTCGAGGCCTTGCTCATTCGCCTGCAGCTTGCGGCACCAAACAACAAGGTGCTCAGCGCCGGCGCATACAACCAGATGTTCACGATGCATGCCACCACGATGGTGTTCTTGTTCGTGATGCCGATGGCTGCAGCGTTCGCCAACTATCTCATTCCGCTGCAGATCGGTGCACGAGACGTCGCCTTCCCTCGTCTCAACGCTTTCGGTTTTTGGTGCTTCCTCTTCGGTGGCATCTTCTTGAACACGTCGTGGTTCTTGGGTGGCGCTGCCGACTCCGGTTGGTTCGCATACGCACCCAACACTGCCTTGGCATTCTCGCCAAGCCACGGCGTCGACTTCTGGGCCTTGGGCCTGCAGATCACCGGTATTGCTTCGCTCACCGGCGCCATCAACTTGATTGTCACCGTGCTGAACATGCGTGCACCGGGCATGAGCCTGATGAAGATGCCGATCTTCACCTGGATGGTGTTGGTCGTGCAGTTCCTGTTGCTCTTCGCAATCCCGGTCATCACTGTGGCGTTGTTCTTGCTCAGCTTCCAACGCAACTTTGGTGCTGCGTTCTTCAGCGTCGAAAAGGGCGCCGATCCGTTGCTGTGGCAGCACTTGTTCTGGATCTTTGGTCACCCTGAGGTGTACATCTTGGTGCTGCCGTCATTCGGCATCGTCAGCGAAGTGCTGCCGGTGTTCTCGAAGAAGCCACTGTTCGGTTACAAGTTCGTGGTGTTCTCGGGTGCGGCCATCGGCTTCCTTGGTTGGGGTGTGTGGGCTCACCACATGTTCGCCAGCGGCCTTGGCCCTGTCAGCGTCGCCGTGTTCTCGGTGGCCACCATGGCCATTGCTCTACCAACCGGCGTGAAGATCGTGAACTGGACCATGACCCTGTGGGGCGGCAAGTTGCGCTTCACCACGGCCATGTTGTTTGCAGTGGGCCTGATCATTGAGTTCACCATCGGTGGCCTCTCGGGCGTGACCCACGCTGTTGCGCCATCCGATACCCAGCAGACCGATACGTACTACATCGTTGCTCACTTCCACTACGTGCTCTTCGGTGGCGCAGTGTTTGGCCTCTTCGCTGGCTTCTACTACTGGTGGCCCAAGGTGTTCGCAAAAATGCTGAACGAGCGTCTCGGCAAGTGGAACTTCTGGCTGATGGTGGTGGGCATGAACCTTACGTTCGGCCCGATGCACATTCTTGGTTTGCAGGGTCAGCCTCGCCGTATGCAGGTCTGGACCGCCTTCCGCGCTGGCGAAGGTTTCTTCA
>JBAXER010000160.1:0-3293 GCA_037140375.1 Actinomycetota bacterium | reverse complement strand
ACGGCCCGACCTCGCCATTGGCGCGCCCGAGTTGTTGGTACAACCACACCAGTGCAGCCTGCGCTCCAGGCCGAAACGCAGCGGCAACGGTGCCGTGCTCACCTCGCTCGATCAAGTCGCCTTCGGTTGGCGCGAGCCAATCGCTTGGCAGCACGCCACAGGATCGAGAAATCAAGGTAACGGCAGCCGCACTGACCATTGATGACAAATCGCCCAAGACGGCGACGGAACCGACGCGCAAGGCGACAACAGGTTCTTCGGCTCGGTCGAGCAGTCGCTCAACAGCCACCGCAGCGCGGCACCATTCATAGACGCGGGCGGGCAACGCCGCGATCAGCCGACCCCAACCCACACCAGTTGGCTCTGCGAGGTCGAGATCGCACCAATCAATCGCTAATGACGCTGGCAGCGTTGGGCGCAGATGTGGGTCGCCGCACCACACTGCTGAGATCGACCACCGAGGTTGATGCTGACGCAGCGCGCTCGTGATGGGTGCGAGGTTCCATTGACCAGCGGGCACGATGAGGCACACTCGGCACGATTCACCCTCGAGTAGCGCCACCTCAGCGCAACGCCTTGCTCACCCAGTCGTCGCGGCGTGGCGCGAGATTGTGGTTGTAGTACGGATCGTTGACCAACTGCTCGCGCCAGCGGCTGCGAATGAACGCGTGCTCTTCGTCGCTGGGGTGAGGCTCACGGGTCTGACTCTCGAAGTGATACAGCTCTACGTAGGGCGTCCAGATCACCCGATGGCCTTGCGAACGCACCTTCAAACTGAGGTCGACATCGTTGTAGCTCGAGTGCAGCATCGGAGTGAGCCCACCCACTTGCTCGAACACATCCATACGCAACAACGCGCATGCGGCGGTAACTCCAACGGTTTCGCGTTGCACCACCAACAGACCAAACGGCCCGAGCTCGTTGCCAGCCCAGCGGAACATGGCGTGATACGGGTCGCCGTTGTATACGTGGCCGGCGTGCTGAATGGTGCCGTCGGCGAAGTACAACTTGGCGCCCACCATGCCCACGCCATCTTCGAGCGCAAGCGGCACCATGTCGGTCAAGAAATCGGGAGTGATCACTTGCATGTCGTCGTTCAGCATCAACAACAGTTCGCCGGTTGCATGTGCTGCGCCGAGATTGATCTTCTCGCTGAAGTTAAACGGACGGTCGTACCAAACGACCTTCAATCGATCGCCGCCGATGCGCTGCAACGCCTGAATGACCGAAGGTGGCGTTGGCGTGTCGGCCACGATGATGATCTCGAGATCTGGATAGGTCTCTTTCTCGATCAAGCTCTCGACGGTCTCAACAACAAGATTGCGCGTGACTCCCCACACGATTGAGCTGGTGCCACGAGTTGGGATGATCACACTGACGCGAGGCGTACGCGTGAGGTGCCGACGGAACCGATACGTGCCGAGCGGCTCTTGCATCTCGACTGTGGCGGCGATGCCTAAGCGGTCGGCGTGCTCTTGCAAAGCTCGCTTGCCCGACTCGTAGGCGTAGGGCTTGGCGTCTTTGTTGCCGGCCACCGAAGTTGGTAGCTGCCGCCAGGTGTAGAGCAGATACGGGAAGTGGTGGATGTAGCGCGCCTTCTCGGTGACCCGCAGAATCAGGTCGTAATCCTGGCTGCCTTCGAAGCCGGGACGGAACCCGCCAACCTCGTTGACCAACGAGCGACGCAACACCGAAAAGTGTGTGCAGTAGTTCTGGCTGCGAAGGCGCTCGGGCGACCAATCGGGCTTGTAGAACGGAGTGACAATCTGACCCGATGGGGTGAGATGCGCTTCGTCGCTATACGAGTAGTCGATGTCGGGATGCATGCCGAGCACTTCGACGAAGCTGGCCAGAGCTACTTCGTTGAGCAGGTCGTCATGGTCGAGCAACGCTACGAAGTCGCCGCTGGCCATCGCCAACGCATCGGCCGAGGCCGCGATGATGCCACCGTTCGCGCTGCGGTGCATGACCTTGATGCGCTTGTCGGAACGAGCTGCGGCGTCGAGCAACGAAGTGATTACTGGATCGGTAGAGCAATCGTTGACAAGGCACAGTTCCCAGTTGTCGAATGTCTGCGCAACGACCGAAGCGATCATCGCCAACAGCACATCGTGCGGTGGGTCGTACACCGGCGTGAGTACCGAGAACAACGGGGTCATCGGCGCAACTTCTTGCCGACCTTGATGACCAACCGACGCACGTAGGTGCGCCACCGCTTGATGCGCAACAACACTTCGTCTTTGAGGAACTGATGGATCATCAGCGTTGGGGCCACGGCGGCATGCATCGACTTCACTTGGCCGCGCAGCAACCCGTTCTCGGCCTCGGCGCCGATGACCGCATCGCGGGCGCTCCAGATCTCGGTCTTGAGCTGAATATATGACTGCTCATTGGGACCCACGAGAGCACGCAGGCGATCGACTTCGGCACGCAGCTGGGCGAGTTCGTTGTCGTTGGTGTTGTCGCTACCGGGCGTGGCTGGCATAGGCGCACAGGCTAGCCGCCTTGGCGGGTCACTTGGATTGAGCAACGTGGCGGATGCCCGCGCAACTAGAGTGAGGTCTTCATGTCACTCAAGACGGCAATGGCGCACCGCAACCTGTTGTATTTGCTGTCGCTCAAAGAATTACGAACGCGATATAAGAAATCGATGCTCGGCTGGGCATGGAGTTTGCTCAACCCGCTGTCGCAGATGGTCATCTTCACGGTGATCTTTCGCTACGTGTTTAAGGCAAAGCCCTTGGCTGGCGACCCCAGCGGGCTCGCGAACTTTCCGTTGTACTTTCTGTCGGGCCTGTTGCCCTTCAACTTCTTTGCGATCACCGTCGGGGTGTCCATCGGCGCGGTCCAAGGCGGCGCCGGCCTGATCAAGAAGGTTCAGTTCCCGCACGAGCACCTCGTCTTCTCCGTAGTCATCGCTCAGTTCGTGACGCTGATGATTGAGCTCGGCGTGCTCACTGTCGCCATGCTCATCGGCGGCAACATGGTGCTGCCGTGGCTTCCAGCAATGATTGCCGTGATGTGCATGCTGGCGCTGTTCACCACCGGCATTGCGCTTGTGCTGTCGGCGGCCAACGTGTTCTTCCACGACGTGAACTACTTGTGGACCATCGGGTCGCAGTTGCTCTTCTACGCCACCCCGGTCATCTACTTTCCAGCCTCAGTCGGCTTGCCGGCACTTCAGTATCTCGCCCGCTACGGACCCACGGGCGCCTTCATCACAGCGGCGCACAACATCATGTACGACGGACGAATTCCTGGAGTGATCAACCTCCTCGAACTGGCTGTGCTTG
>JBAXER010000159.1:0-3320 GCA_037140375.1 Actinomycetota bacterium | reverse complement strand
TCGCGCTGCTGGGCCTTCGCGAAGCCACCCGAGACGTCGACACCATCACGAGACTCAACGAACAAACGCGTAGGGCAATTGACGACGTCGCGCGCAGCAAGGGCCTTGAGCCTCGTTGGTTGAATGACGCAGCAATTGCCTTCACGCCGATTGGGTTGACGAGCGCCCACTGCTCGCCAGTATTCGCGCACAAGGCGCTCACGGTCGTATTGCCGTCACCCGACTGGGTGTTTCTAATGAAGCTGTACGCCGCCCGGGCAGTGGACTACCAAGATCTCGTCGCGCTCTGGCCGTTATGTGAGTTCAGCTCTCCGGCCGATGCTGTCGAGAAATTTTGGCTCGCGTACCCTCACGCCAGCGACGACGACTTCCTGATCGACTACGTCGCGCAGATCGCTGCGCAAACGAGTTGATCTCGGGCGGCGCTGGCCGCAGGACTGCGCAACGCCAGATCAGTATTGGGTTTGGCAGTGTGGCAGCAGGCTCGTTGGAAAGAACAGGTCGGCGCGCCGAAGAACGTCGTCGTTACGCGCAGTCATTCGTCGGCCAGCAACAAGCGCACTTGGTAGCACCCCGCCATAGAGCAGCGCGCTGAACCATGCGTGCGACGTGACAAGGTCGGCGCGAGTACGTACCGAGCGGCACGATGCTTCGTCGGGGCTGCCATCGATGGCCCATCGCTTGCCGTCGACCTCCACCACGAATCGGTCGGTGGTGCGGTAGGTGCGAGCGCCGAAGCAAATGCTGGCGTCGCGCACGTTGAGCCAAATGTTGTCTTTGGTGCTGATGGTGCGCACGTCGCGTTGGTTGGTGAGCAGAAATCCAATCGGATCATCGTTGGCCACGATGCGTGATCTCACCTCGCCCACGAGGTCTACGTTGAGCACCGTATGCCACAACGCAGCGTGAGCCTCGGGCGTAACGGCGACCATCTGGATCAGGTGCAACACGTGCGCCGGTTGGCCGTCGTTCCACTGCGAGTCGATGCGATAGGCCGCGTATCCGTCGTTGTGACGCAGATATCGCGCGCCGGTAAGCGCTCCTTCTGGGCGGTCTCGCATGGCGAACAGTAGGTCGTGTTCAATGAGCGATCGACTGACTTCGCCGGCGCGGCACCGACGGAATCGTTCCCAGATTTCGCTGATTGTGTCGACCACATCGTCGCCCGACATGTATCGAACTTGGCCGGCTTCGGGCACGTATTCTGGCCTGAACTTGGCGCGCTTCGCGTCGATGCTGATGGTGCGTGAGTTTGAGGCAACGCCGTAGCCGTGGGTTTCATAGATGCCACCCTCAGAGCCGTAGAGCGAAGCGAGCGGTTCGCCTCGCTCGTCGATGTCGTCGTGCACCGCGTTGAGCACTTTGCGCATGAGCCCTTGGCGACGATGCGTGCTCAGCGTAGAAACCCACGTGACACCGCCCATTGGAATGCACACACCACCCGGCACGGTGGCATCGAGTGCGTACGAGCCCGCCATCGAAACGATTTGCCCATCATCGACTGCAACGCGGAATCGGCTGAGATCGTGAAGCGGCCGTAGTTCAGCAATCTCAGCGGGCGTGTAGTCGAACCCGAATGCTTGGCTGTCGACTCGACAAATCTGCTCCCAGTCGTCGTCGACGGGCGTGATGATTTCGATGGCCATGACTCAGAGTTTGTCATGGGGGAGCATCTCGCGGCGGGTAGTTTCGAACCTATGACAACTTCCGATTCCCAACACGGCGCTGTCGCTGCCTACGACCCCGGTCGTGTTGTCGCCGATCTACGCGAGCTCGCCGCTCGCACCGGTGGCCCCGAAGGCAGCCGTCGCCTGTGCTGGACCCCCGAATGGCTTGCTGCGCGCTCGTTGTTGCGTGAGTCGCTCGCGACGCTGCCGGTAGAGATCGACACAGACGAAGCCGGCAACCTGTGGGCGTATCTGCGTGGCGCGAGCGACGACACCATCGTGGTCGGCTCGCACCTCGATAGCGTGCCCAAAGGTGGTTGGCTCGATGGCGCGCTCGGCGTGATGGCCGGCCTCGAACTGCTTCGTTCGCTCGCGGCGGCTGGCACGCCTCCGGTCACCATTGCCCTGGTCGATTGGGCCGACGAAGAGGGGGCTCGGTTCGGTCGCAGTCTGTTCGGTTCGGCCGCCGTTGTTGGGTCGCTCGATGTCGTTGCTGCCGCAACGCTTGTCGACAAAGAAGGCCATCAACTCGAACAGGTCATTGGCGAGCACGGCATCACGCTTGCCACAATCGATGGTGCTCGCACTCGCTTGCGCAATGTGAAGGCCTATCTTGAGGTGCACATCGAACAGGGCCCGATTCTCGAATCGATGGGCCTCGGCATCTGCACGGTTACTGGTACCAAAGGCATCGAACGCGAGCGGGTGATCTTCCGTGGCCAGGCTGCGCACTCAGGCACGATGCCGATGGCCATGCGCCACGACAGCTTCTTGGCGGCGTCACGGTTCGCTCTGGCGCTTGCCGAGATCGGTCGTCGTCACGATGGCGTCACCACCATTGGCCATGCACAGTGCTGGCCTGGCGTGGTCACTGCCGTGCCCGGCGAAACTCGCGTCACGATGGACATGCGCCACATCAGCCACGACAGTCTTGCGACAATGTTCCGTGAGATGAAGCAGGCTGCATCCGATGCAGCGGCCGCCGAGGGTTGCACCGTCGACTACGAGCACATCTTTCGTATTCCGCCGATGCCGTTCCACCCGTTGCTACTCGATGCAGCACGCGTCAGCGTTCAAGAAGTTGAGGGTCACGAAGTTGAGCTGCCAAGCGGTGCGTTGCACGACGCCAGCGAGATGGCCCGAGAGGTGCCCACGGTGATGATCTTCTCGTCGTCGATTGCTGGGTTAAGCCACACCAAAGAAGAAGACACTCCCGACGACCACCTGCACATGGCCGTCGATGCGTTTCACCGCACTGTCGTTCGGACCATCGATCTCGTTGCTTCGGGGCAGCTATGAAGCCGGTCGGTGTTCAGCATGTGTCCATCGGCGTGCACGACCTCGCTGCGTCGATCACGTTCTACAACCTGTTGGGCATGACCGTTGACCCCTCTCGGCCCACGTTCAGCGTCGATGGGGCGTGGATGCAGGCGGGCGCACAGCAGGTGCACCTCATCCTCACCGACAAAGCCACCCCAGGTCTCGAGAACCACTTTGCGGTCATCGTCGACGATCTCGACGCGTGCCTTGGCGAGCTCGGCGAACAGGGTGTCGATGCGTTTCGTCTCAACCATGTTCAAGGCGCCGGTCGGCAGGCGTTCATCAATGATCCGAGTGGCAATGTGATCGAGCTCAACCAGCCCGATTGATCAG
>JBAXER010000158.1:0-3336 GCA_037140375.1 Actinomycetota bacterium | reverse complement strand
TACGAACGAGCCGAATCGATGCGCTCGTACAGCGTGCCGCGCTGCTGCAAACGCCGACCCAGCGGGCCAACGATGTGCGCAAAGCTTTCTTCTGTCATGCCCTGCCCATGCGCAGCACCGGCCGCACGCGAGATGTTCTCGTCCATCAACGTGCCACCGAGGTCGTTGCAGCCGGCTTGCAGCAACTGCACTGCGCCCGCCTCGCCGATCTTCACCCACGACAACTGCACGTTGTCGATCAGCCCGCGGTACGCAATGCGCGCCACAGCGTGCATCAGCAGCGTCTCGCGAAACGTAGGTCCGCGCCGCGAGTTCTTCTGCAGATAAATCGGCGACGCCATGTGCACAAACGGCAGGCCGACGAACTCGGTGAAGCCACCCGTCACCTTCTGCAACGCACGGGTACGCAGCATGTGACGCGCCCAACTCTCGGGGTGCTCGATGCTGCCGAACATGATCGTGATGTTCGAACGCAAGCCCACCTCGTGCGCCGCCGCATGACAGTCGAGCCACTCATCAGTGGTGATCTTGTCGGGGCACAAAATGGCGCGAATATCGTCGTCGAGAATCTCAGCGGCGGTTCCCGGCAGCGACGCCAACCCCGCCTCCTTCAAGCGCAACAAGTAGGTCGTGAGATCCTCACCCAGACGCTTGGCTCCTTCGGTCACCTCTAGCGCGGTGAACCCGTGCACGTGCATCTCTGGCACAGCGCTCTTCACTGCATGGGTGACATCGATGTAGTAGTCGCCATCGAAGCTCGGGTGGATTCCGCCCTGCAACGTGACCTCAGTGGCGCCCAACTTCCACGCCTCGGCGGCGCGCTCGGCAATGTCATCGAGCGTCAACAGATACGGCGTGCCGCGCAGGTTCAACGACAACGGCCCCTTCGAGAAGCCGCAGAACTTGCACTTGAACGTGCACACATTGGTGTAGTTGATGTTGCGATTGTGAACCCATGTGATGGCATCGCCCACCGCTTCGCGACGAAGCTCGTCGGCCACTTCGGCGACGGCAACAACCTCGGGACCACGAGCCCGAAACAGCGTGACGATCTCGTCGAACCCAACCTCTTGGCCAGCGCGCACGCCTTGCAACACCTCGCCAATCGCGCCGACCGCCGAGCCACGACGCGCCCCTGGAACCAACGTCATCGGCTCACGGGTTGCACCCGAATACCACTGCGTTGAGCGGTGACCAATGAGCACCACTTCGGCGCCATCCAGCACAACATCCGCGGCGGTCACCTTCTCGGGCCACACCGCACCCGGGTCGTCGCGACCCAATCCTTCAGCGTCGCTTCGATCCATCACCGCAAAACGCAACGACGGCTGCAACCAGCGTGCAGGCTCACGCACGAACTCTGGATAGATCGTCAGTCGAGGCGCCAGCGCAAAGCCCTTCGCTTCGGTCACCTCACGCAACTGGTCAAGCGCGGGCCACGGACGCTCAGGGTTCACGTGGTCACGCGTCACTGGCGACACGCCACCCCAGTCGTCGATGCCCGCATCAAGCAGCACACCAAAGTCGTCACTCAGGTTCGGCGGCGCCTGCAGATGGATCTCGGGCGGCAACAACACGCGCGCCGCAGCGATAGACCACAGGTACTCATCAAGCGGACACGGCGCTTCGTGTTGCATTCCCGTGCCCGGCTTCGGCAGAAAGTTCTGCACGATCACTTCTTGTATGTGGCCGTGCTCGGCATGCGAGCGGGCAATTGCACGCAAGGCATCGAGCCGATCTTCGCGGGTCTCGCCGATGCCCACCAAGATGCCCGTGGTAAACGGAATGCCCAAGCGTCCAGCGCTCTCAAGCGTTGCAAGCCGACGCGCCGGCACCTTGTCGGGCGCACCGCGATGACACGGCAAATCGTCGCGCAACGTTTCGAGCATCATCCCCTGGCTCGGCGACACCTCGGTCAACAACTTCAGTTCATCTTCATACAGCGCGCCAGCATTCGAGTGAGGCAACAATCCCGTCTCGGTCAGCACCAACTTCGCCATCGCGTGCACGTAGTGAACGGTGCTGTCGTAGCCCTGTTCGCGCAACCAATCTCGTGCCACCTCGTAGCGATCTTCGGGACGCTCGCCGAGCGTGAACAGCGCCTCATGGCATCCCATGCGCGCTCCGTCGCTCGCGATGCGCAGCACTTGTTCCGGCGTGAGATACGGCGCCTGCAAACGCGCCGGTGGCTGAGCGAATGTGCAGTAGCCACAGCGGTCGCGACACAACATGGTCAGCGGGATAAACACCTTCGGCGAGAACGTGATGCGCGTGCCGTGCGCCTGATCGCGTACCTCACGGGCCGCAGCCATGAGTTGGTCGAGTGGTGCCGTCAGCAGGTCCATCGGTACAGCGTACCTGTAGTGAGTTCTAAAACGAAACTGACCGGCAACGACATTGACTACAGTCTGCGCATGGCTGTAACCGACCCTTCGTCGATCACCACGCTCGAACGCACACTCAAGTTGGTTGGCGACCGCTGGAGCATCCTCATCATTCGTGCAGCACTGCGCGGCCTGCGTCGCTTCGACGAGTACCAAGCCGACCTCGGCATCGCTCGACCCATCCTCACCAACCGTTTGCGCCGACTGGTCGACGGCGGCGTCATGGCCAAGGAGCAATACCAACAGCACCCGCCGCGCTACGACTACCGACTCACGCCAGCGGGCGTTGCGCTCTCACCTGCGCTGGTGGCGCTGGTGCAATGGGGCGAGCACCATATGGACCACCACGGCGACGACGTGGTGTTGGTGCACGCTCCGTGCGGCACCGAACTCGAGCAAGGCTTCTGGTGCCGCCACTGCGAGACCACGTTCGCGCCAGCAGCGGTACGAGCGACAACACGTCCCAAGAACTGACTGCCCGGCCGAGTGGCTCGTTCTAGGTTGTGATGCCCCCGATCAGCAAGACTCAACAGATGTTCCACATCGATGCAAACGAAGAAGCCCTTGAGGCAATGCGCCAAGCAGATCCATCGCAGCCCATCGTGATGCTCAACCTGCTTCGGTTCCGCGAGCAGGCTCTCGACGGATTTGGGGTCGACGGCCTCACTGGGCTCCAGGCCTTCCAGCGCTACGGCCAAATGAACGAAGCCGACGATGTTCGCTATGGCAGCGAACCAGTGTGGCTTGGGCCAGCGCATCGCACGATCATCGGCGACGAACAGTGGGACCTAGCCATTCTGGTTCGATATCCAACTCGCCAACACTTCATCGACAAACTCGACGACCCGACGTACCGCGAGATCTCGCTCGTGCGGGCAGCAGCGCTCATCGATAGCCGTCTCATCGAACTCACACAGCTACTGCCGGCGCTGTCGTAACGAGTCGACGCGCC
>JBAXER010000157.1:0-3398 GCA_037140375.1 Actinomycetota bacterium | reverse complement strand
GCCCGAAAATGGGCTGAGGTACCACCCGTAAAGCTGGTAGCGGGCGGACGGGCCAGCTGCAAAGGTGGTACCTCAGATGTTGCCCGGCGGCCGAGAGAAGAGGCTCGACAACCGGGGTAGTTGGTTTGTGTCAGTTACGTTACGAACGTTACGAACTCGTGTCAACGATCGTTGCGTAGAAAAACCAAATCTTTACTTTTGGGTGATCAGACGGTGCGAACGAGCAGGGCATCGCCCTGGCCGCCGCCGCCACACAGGGCCACAGCGCCCATGCCGCCGCCACGACGACGCAGTTCGTGCAACACGGTGAGTGCCAAACGGTTGCCGCTCATGCCGATTGGGTGACCAAGGGCGATGGCGCCACCGTTCACGTTGGTGATCTCGTCGGTGATGCCCAGCTCGGCCATCGAGGCGATGCCAACTGCGGCAAAGGCTTCGTTGAGCTCGAACAGGTCGACATCGCTCACGCTCTTGCCGGCACGGGCGAGGGCCTTGAGGATGGCACGGCTTGGCTGATGCAGCAGCGATGCGCTGTCGGGGCCGGCAACCATGCCGTAGCCAACAACCTGACCGAGTGGCTGAACGCCGTAGGCCTCGAGCGCCTTGGCCGACATCATGACCACGGCCGAACCGCCGTCGCTGATCTGCGAAGCGTTGGCGGCGGTGATGCTGCCGGCCTTGTCGAACGCTGGCTTCAGGCTGCCGAGTGACTCCATGGTGGTGTTGGCGCGCACGCCTTCGTCGGTGTCGACAATGAGGGCATCGCCCTTGCGCTGAGGAATCGAGACCGGGATGATCTCGTCGTTGAAGCGGCCGGCTGCGATTGCGGCGGCGGCGCGAACGTTGCTCTTCATGGCGAGCTCGTCTTGCTGATCGCGGGTGATGGTGTCGCCCACGTAACGGTCGGTGCCGAGGCCCATCAGGCAAGCGTCGAATGCGCACCAGAGGCCGTCTTTAATGATGGCGTCAGCAAGCTCGGTGTTGCCGTAGCGGAATCCGCCACGAGCACCTGGGGCCAGGTATGGGGCATTGGTCATGCTCTCCATGCCGCCAGCGATGACGATGTCGGCTTCGCCGGCGGCGATCATCTGATCGGCGAGGTAGATGCTGTTGAGACCCGACAAGCACACCTTGTTGATGTTGATGCTGGGCACGCTCATCGGGATGCCAGCCTTGACGGCGGCCTGACGTGAAGGCACTTGGCCCTGACCCGCCATGAGCACTTGGCCCATGATCACGTGCTCAACGGCTTCGGGTGAAACGCCGGCACGCTCGAGAGCGGCCTTGATGGCGAACCCGCCGAGGTCGGCAGCGCTGAAGCTGGCGAGGGCGCCGCTCATCTTGCCAATAGGGGTACGTGCTCCAGCAACGATGTATGAACCAGCCATGGCCAGACCTTTCTTTGGGACCGCAAGCGGTCGAAGTCAATGAATTCGAGCGTAGGCGAGAGATGCTACCGAGCGGTAAGCGAGCAGAAGCGGGTGGCAAAACCGTAGATGAACGGTTGGCAGTCACTCGCTAGCAATAGGTAATGTCTGCGAATGGAAAAGATCCTTGAAGCCATCCAAGCCGGTGCATCCGGAGCCGAGCTCAGCAGCATCCCATTGCCCGACTCGTATCGAGCCGCGTATGTGCGTCGCGAAGACGCCAACATGTTCGAAGGCCTCGCATCGGCCGACAAGGATCCACGCAAGAGCTTGCATATCGGCAATGTGGCCCGGCCCGAGATCGCCCCCGACGAAGCCGTCGTTGCCGTGATGGCCAGCTCGATCAACTTCAACACCGTGTGGACCAGCATCTTCGAGCCGCTGTCAACCTTCGGCTTTCTCGATCGCCTCGGCAAAGAGAGCGAGCTTGGCCGGCGCCACGCACTCGACTATCACGTCGTTGGCTCCGACGCCTCGGGCGTGGTGTTGCGCGTTGGTTCGGCCGTTCGCAACTGGAAGCCCGGCGACAGGGTCACCGTGCATTGCAACCATGTCGACGACCAAGACCCAACCGCGCATAACGACTCGATGCACGCGAGCAATCAGCGAATCTGGGGCTTCGAGACCAACTTCGGCGGCTTGGCCGACCTCACCATCGTGAAGGCCAACCAGCTCATGCCCAAGCCCAGCCACCTCACGTGGGAAGAATCAGCTGTCAACGCACTGTGCAACAGCACTAGCTACCGCATGCTCGTGAGCGAGAACGGCGCCCGCATGAAGCAGGGCGACACCGTTCTCATCTGGGGCGCCACCGGCGGCATCGGCGGCTACGCCACGCAATACGTGCTCAACGGCGGCGGCATCCCCGTTGGTGTGGTCAGCTCGCCCGAGAAGGCCGCGCTGCTCAACGAGCTTGGTGTTGAGGCCGTCATCGACCGCAAGGCCGAGGGCTACAAGTTCTGGAAAGACGATGTCACCCAAGACGAAACCGAATGGCGCCGTTTCGGCAAGAAGATTCGCTCGCTCACTGGCGACGACCCAGACATCGTGTTCGAGCATGTTGGCCGCCAGACCATGGGTGCGTCGATCTTCGCGTGTCGCCGCGGCGGCACCGTGGTCACGTGTGCCGCAACCGCTGGCCACATGGTCGAGTTCGACAACCGCCACTTCTGGATGAAGCTCAAGCGCCTCATCGGCTCGCACTTCGCCAACTACTCCGAGGCATGGCAGGCCAACCGCCTCATCGACATGGGTCGCATCCAGCCGCTGCTGTCGGCCGTGTATCCGCTCGAGCAAGTGGGCGACGCCTCGCTGAAGATCCACCGCAACGAGCACGAAGGCAAGATCGGCATTTTGTGCCTGGCGCCAACCGAGGGTCTCGGCATCGATAACCCCGAAAAGCGTGAGCTCATCGGCGAAGACAAGATCACCATCTTCCGCCGTCACGGCGGCTGATCTCTATAAAGCGTCAGCGCACGGTTGCCGTGCGCTGACGCGTGACGACAGTTGGCGGCGGGCGATGCGTCGGCCGTAGGCTCGTCGGATGCTGCTGACTGAGATTGACCACGTTGCCATTGCCGTACGCGACCTTGATGCCGCAATCGACTACTACCAACGCGCATTCGGCGCAACGGTTGAGCATCGCGAGACCGTTGAGTCCGATGGCGTCGAAGAGGCACTGCTGAAGGTGGCCGAGAGCTACATCCAGTTGCTCACGCCAACCAACGAGAACTCGCCGGTGGCCAAAGCCATCGAAAAGCGCGGCGAAGGTCTGCACCACATTGGCTATCGGGTGAACGACTGTGCCGAGGCGTTGGCCTCGATGATCGCAGCGGGCGCAACGCCAATCGACAAAGCACCACGTCCGGGAAGCCGCAACACCACCGTTGCGTTCATCCATCCCAAGGGCAGCTTCGGCACGCTGATTGAACTGGTGCAAGAGTCGGCCAGCGGCCACTAATTTCAGTCGGC
>JBAXER010000156.1:0-3442 GCA_037140375.1 Actinomycetota bacterium | reverse complement strand
TGATCTCGTCGTCGGTGGCCGAGGGCCGCGCAATGCTGAGGTTGTCGCGAATGGTTCCGCTGAACAAGAAGCCCTCTTGAGGCACCACCACGACCCGCTCACGCAGCGACCGCAATGTGGCCGAACGAAGGTCGATGCCGCCAAACGAAACCGTGCCCGAGCTTGGGTCGTAGAGACGCGACATCAGCTTCGCAAGCGTGCTCTTACCGGCGCCCGTTGGGCCCACCAAAGCCAAACGCTCGCCGATACCAACCGTGATGGTCACGTTGTTGAGCACGGGGCGCGACGGCACGTATTCGAAGCTGACAGCGCTGACCACAACCTCGCCAACGTTTGGTAACTCAACTGCATCGGCGATCTCGCTGACCTCGGGGTGCGTGTCGAGAATGCCAAACAACTTTTGTAGCGCCGCGCCAGAAGACTGCACGGTGTTATACAGCTGCGACAACTGCTGCACCGGATCGAACAAGCTGCCGAGAAGCAACACGAACGCGGTGACAACACCCACACTGACCGAGCCACGATGCACAAGCCATCCGCCAACACCAATCATCGAGGCAGTGGCGAGAATGCCGCAGAACTCAACGAGACCGAAGTACCACATTGAGATCTTGATGCTGTCCATATGGCTGGTGTACAGCGCCTCGTTCGTTTCGTGAAAGCGCCGCGATTGTTCGTCTTCACGGGCGAATGCCTGGATGACACGAACGCCGCTGATGCCCTCTTGCAGCGCGCTGAGGTTGTTACCGATTCGCTCGCGCACCGCCAAATAGGCGGTATTCGAATCACGCTGGAAACGGATGGAGGCGAGCACGATGATAGGGAACACCACCATCGCCAGCAGCGTGAGTTCCCAGCTGAGAATGAACAGCAACACCAGCGCCATCAATACCATCAGGCCGGCCGACACAAACTGCAACAGGCCCCACTGGATGAGCTCGCCCATCGATTCGATATCGGCGGTCATGCGCGAAACAAGCACACCGGTTTTCTCACGGTCGAAGAACGACAGACCTTGGCGTTGCAGATGATCGAAGACCCGCACACGAAGGTCGCGAAGAAAGCCCTCGCCAGCGCGGTTGATGTAGACGAACTGCAATCGAGCGATGAAATACGCCGCGATCGTGGTGGCGATATATGCCGCAACGGCAACGTTGAGCGAGTGCCCGTTCTTCTTGACGAGGCCTTCGTCGATGCCGAACTTCACGATCACTGGCCCGGCCAGCGTTGTGGCAGTCCAGAACGTGACCAGCACAAGCGCTGCTCTCGTAGTGCGTCGATATGGCAACGCCAGATCCCACGAACGGCGGATCACTTTCTTGACCGTGTCGCGGTCGAGCATGTCGTCTTTGGAAACTGCGTTCATTGACCACACGGTTACTCGCCCCCGATTGGTTCAGCGTCAAGGTCGAGATCGGCGTGTGCTTCGGCTTCGGCGTACGACGCCAGTACTTCGCGATAACGAGCATTGCTCGAAATGAGTTGATCGTGAGTTCCCTGAGCGGCAACGCGGCCGCCGTCGAGCAACAACACGTTGTCAGCCAGCGCAATAGTGCCCGGGCGATGAGCGATCACGATGGTGGTTCTGTTGCGCATCACGGTGGCCATTGCTTCGCGAATCTCGTGTTCCTTCGATGGGTCGACGGCCGACGTGGCGTCGTCGAGGATGAGTAAGCGCGGGTCGGCGAGCACGGCGCGGGCGATGGCGATGCGTTGGCGCTGGCCGCCGCTGAGCGAGAATCCGCGCTCACCCAAAATGGTGTCGTACCCCTCGGGCAGATGGTCGATGAACTCGTCGGCACCGGCAAGGCGAGCCGCGCTCACGATGCGTTCCATCGAGGCATGCGGATCGGAGAAGGCGATGTTCGCGGCAACGGTGTCGTGGAACAACAGGGTGTCTTCGAACACCACGCCGACCGCGTGACGTAGTTCGTTGAGCTCAATTGAGCGAAGGTCGCAACCATCGAGTTCGATGCTGCCGGCTTGCACATCGTAGAAACGCAGCAGCAAGCGGGTGACGGTGGACTTGCCCGTGCCGGTGGCGCCAACGATGGCAACCGACGATCCCGCTGGAATCGAAACATCGAAACCGTCGAGCACCGGCCTGTCGGCGTCGTATCCGAATCGCACGTTGCGCAGCTCAACGGCGCCGAGCTGACCGGCTTGCGGCAACGCAATTGGCTCGGCCGGGCTGACCACAGCCGACTTGGTCGTCAGCACCTGCTGCACACGTTGCAGCGCAACCGCAGCACGCTGCCCGGTAGCCAGCGTCATACCTATGTTGCGCATTGGCCAGATGAGCAGCATCACGCTTGAGTTGAACTCGACGAGCTGACCGATGGTCATCTCGCCGTTGAGCACCCGATGGCCGCCGATTGCCAACACGCCAATCAGGCCAAGCGATGGCAACACATCGATGGCGGGCAGGAAGCGGCTGCGGATCTTGGCAGCGTCAAGCGACACGGCCCTGATCTGATCAGCCTCACTGAGCAGCTTGCGCGCCTGCACGCCTTCGGCGCCGAAACCCTTGATGACGCGAACCCCCGAGATGGATTCTTCGACCACGGTGGCCAGCGCTGCTTGACGGTTCTGCACCGCCATCACGGCGGGATGAATCTTGCTGCTGAATCGGCGCGCCGACAAATTGACCAACGGCAATGGCGCCAGCGCAACAAGCGCCAGCAACGGGTCGCTGGTGAGCAGCAACACCAGAATCGCGGCAACCTGAAACAGGTTGCTGATGGTGAGCGGAATCATCACCACGAACGCCTGCAGTTGCTGCAGATCGCTTGAGGCTCGGCTCATCAGTTGACCCGTCTGGGCGTGATCGTGATACCGGACATCGAGTCGGATGATGTGGTTGAACAAACGTTCGCGCAGCACGGTCTCGGTGCGACGACTCTCGCGAAACGCCAACCAGCGCCGCCACGAGATGAAGATGCCTGCGAGCACACCGACGGCACCGATGATGAGTGCCCATTTCAACAGCGATTCGTTACCGCGGACACCGCGGTCGATGGCATTGCGGATGAGGCGCGGAATAGAGACCTTGGCCGCAGCCCAGCACACACCGACAATAACGCCGGTTGTGAGGCCACGCCTTTGCTCACCGAGCAATGAAGTGAGGAGCCCCCATGGTGTGCGCTCGGCAGCAGGCTGCGCCTCTACCTCTTCGACCACCTGCGCCACTATTTCCCCCAATTGCTTGCGTACGCAACCAGAGTAGCGGCTGACCTCGTTGAGCAAACAGTCTGGGCAGAAGCCGCAAGCGTTGGTTCGGCCAGTTCTTGCTGACGCCGGTGTGGCACCTATCGTCGACCCATGGCTCAAATTTCCGCAGAACAAGTTCGCGACGATGTCAACGCATGGCTCGACTCAGCGTGGGACCCCACGATCACTGTTGCCGAGTGGTGGACTCGTCTCGCCGCAAGCGGTTACGCCT
>JBAXER010000155.1:0-3465 GCA_037140375.1 Actinomycetota bacterium | reverse complement strand
ACTGCGGTGGCGACGCCCGACGCGTTATACACCGGCCCTTGCGCATCGATGCGGTACTTGGCCACTTTCGCGCCGGTGATGCCATGCGCCCCGAGCAGTGTGCGCATGTCGATGTAGTTGGCGTGCAGAAAGTGCGCCTCGAGCGTTTCGGCCGATTCCCATCGTTCGTAGACCGAGATGCGGTCGGGGGCAACGGGGTCGGCGGCAAACACGTAGGCAATGCAACCTGGTTCGTCGTCGCGGGTGGCAGCTTGCAGCGCGACCGACGCAGCGAGCGCAGCGTCTCGCAGCTCTGCCGGGATATAGATGGTGCCAGCGACGATGATCATGGCTCTAGCAGAGCACACCGAGCGCAGGACAAGCGTTACTCGCCGGGTTGGTCGTGCAGGCCATCGTTAAACGCCCGGTAGATCTCGTAGACCTCTTTGCACTTTTGGCACACCGGCAACTGCTTGGGGTCACGTGAAGGCACCCATACGTAGCCGCACAGCGCCTCGACGGGGGTTCCGTAGATGCGCGCCTCGAGCACTTTGGCCACAGCTGATTCGCCGGGTTCGGTCTTCACGATGTGAGCCATCACCGGCTCGCCCGTCTGCAGTACCTCCTGCAGATCGGGGACGGTCTTACCGGGCATCGTTTGAACCTGACTCATAGGTGTTTAGTCAAGCACGCATCTCTGCGTCATGCCTACATACGGCTACTGTGTCGGCGATGCCTCTTTACGAATACCGCTGCCGTACCTGCGAAGACACCTTCGAACTGCGCCGCGCAATGGCCGAGTCAAGCGACCCCGCCACATGCCCAAGCGGTCACCTCAATTCGGTGCGCCTGCTGTCGGTGTTTGCCAGTGTTGGTGCTGCTGGTTCGTCGCCTGCGCCAGCCAGCGCGGCACCATCGGGTGGCGGCGGCTGCGGCTCGTCGTGCGGGTGCGCTCACTGAGTTTGAGTGTGGCGCGCGCTGGGTCATCAGGCCTACGCCGAAATGAAATGCCAGTTAGCACTTGGCAGATCGCGATCATTCCTCTAGAGTCAACTTCGTGATCGTCTCCGCCTACGCCCTGCTTGCTGCAATCGCAGCAGCCATTGCTGTAGCGGCGCCACGCGTACCCGTAGCCGTACCGGTAGCTATTAGCTGCGGGTGGGGCACACGGGTCAGCCGCTCTTAACAGAGCACACTCGTTAGCTCCACTCCAGCCGGTCCGGTTGCGAGTGTCGCAGCTGAACCGGCTTCTCCTCGAAGGAAAGCCATGTCGAACGACGCATCATCTTCAAAGCGCCTCACCAAGCCCTCGGCTGGGTACGCACTCAACATCGAGGCGGCAGCCGACGACGCTGCCGACATCGCTGGCGCAGTACGAGCTATCGCAGCGTGCGGTGGCGACATCCGTTCAATGAGCACGTTGGCCGATGGCGCTCGACGCTTCGTGGTTGCGTGCTCAGGTGTTGAGCATCAGCAGGCCGTGCGCGCCGCACTGGCCACCTCGCCCGGGGTGCGCGTGGTTGCCATCACCGACGCCACGTTCGATCTGCACCTGGGCGGCAAAATCGAGGTGACCTCTCGCGTCAGCGTGACCAACGCCGACGAGCTCGCAATGGCCTACACCCCAGGCGTGGGGCGCGTCTCTACAGCAATTGCCGAAGATGTGTCGAAGGTGTGGACGCACACGGGTCGCTCCAACGCTGTCGCCGTGTTGTCTGACGGCACTGCGGTGCTCGGCCTCGGCAACATCGGCCCCGAAGCGGCAATGCCCGTGATGGAGGGCAAGGCCGTGTTGTTCAAGCAGTTCGGTGGTGTCGACGCATACCCCATCTGCGTCAATGCCAAGACGGTCGAGGAAATCATTGCCGTAGCGCGGGCCATTGCGCCCACGTTTGGTGGCATCAACCTCGAGGACATCGCTGCTCCAGCATGTTTCGAGATCGAAGAGCGCCTGCAGGCTGAGCTCGATATTCCTGTGTTTCACGACGACCAGCACGGAACCGCAATCGTGGTTCTGGCCGCCGTGCAAAATGCGGCCAAAGTGGTGGGCAAGTCGCTGTCAGACCTGACGGTGACCGTGGTCGGTACTGGGGCAGCCGGTGTTGCGTGCGCGAAGTTGCTGCACCTCGTGGGTGTGGCCAACATCATCGGTGTCGACCGCACCGGCATTCTGCACGAGGGCCGCGGCGACAAACTGGTGCCGTCGAAGCAGTGGTTTGTGGACAACGGCAACCGCGAAGGCCGCACTGGTGGTGTGGCCGAGGCGCTCAAGGGTGCCGATGTGTTGTTGGGCCTCAGCGGCCCTGGGGTCATCGAGGCCGAATGGTTGGTCAACATGGCCGACGACGCCATCGTGTTTGCGATGGCGAATCCGGTGCCCGAAGTGATGCCCGAGCTGATGCCCAGCAACGTTGCCGTGGTTGCCACGGGCCGCAGCGACTATGCGAACCAGATCAATAATGTGTTGGCATTCCCCGGTGTGTTCCGCGGGCTACTCGATGTTCGTGCAACCACATGCAACGACTCGATGAAGCTCGCCGCCGCCGCCGCGCTTGCCGCGTTCGTGCCGAATCCCACCGCTGATCGAGTGATTCCCGGCGCGTTCGAGCCCGGCATTGCCGAAGCAGTTGCCCACGCTGTTTCGGCAGTGGCCGTGGCCCAAGGCTGCGTGCGAGGCTGAGGCCTTGACGATTCTGGTAGACGACCCGATTTGGCACTGGCGGGGCCGCCGTTGGTGCCATCTCGTGAGCGACACGAGTGTGATTGAACTGAATGAGTTCGCCGCGCGTCTCGACATACCGAGGCGTGGGTTTCATGGCGACCACTACGACGTACCCGAGGAGTATCGGGATGTGGTGGTGGCCGCGGGCGCTGAGCCGGTGAGCAGCCGTGAGCTGTTGCGCCGCCTACGCAGCGCTGGCCTACGGCTGTCGCCCGCTCAACGCCGCGAGTGGGCGTTAGCGAACAACACATTGGCCGATGACCTATTGAAACCAGCGTGACCCATCGGCCAGCAAGTCGGGCACGCTGGTGGCGCCGTAGCTATCGACGATGAGCCAATCGACCAGAACTAGCCCGCACGCTTCGACGGCATCGACCGCTTCGAGCCACAGTTCGCGGTCGTTGGGATGAACGTCGGCGAATGGCCGAACCGTCGCGATGACCAGACCCACGGTGTGGTCAGTTGCGGCGCCGTAGGCGCCCATAGTGTTGGCAACATCGACCACGTGAAACGGATCGGTTGTGTCGTTCACGGACACCAACTCGTGACCCCGCCACAGTTCGTCGAGAAACATCACCAAGGTTTCAGGACGCAACGGTAACGACATCGCGAGCTCGAAAACGAGCATGGCTTGATGGGCATTGACGATTGGGTCAATGCGGGCGCGTGGCACACGGCCGTGAGCAGAAACAGGCATAGCGAACCCCCAAATTGAGGACTGACGTATTGACGTATTGGGGGAAGCCGTACGTCGCAATGTACTC
>JBAXER010000154.1:0-3474 GCA_037140375.1 Actinomycetota bacterium | reverse complement strand
GCAGCCGCTTCATGGTGCTCACCCGTGGCAAGCAGCAGCCCGGCCCCGACGGGCTGCTGGGCACCGCAGACGACGTCCATGAGTCGATCAACACCGACTCGCCATGGGTCGACCTCAGCCAGGCATACGGCTCGCACTCGTCGCATCAGGTGTTCCTGCGCGAGTACGAATTCGATGCGTTCGGCCACCCGGCCGCAACCGGCCGCCTGCTTGGTAACGCCGATGGCGCCATGGCCAACTGGGCCGACGTGAAGACACAGACCGCCAACAAGCTCGGCTTGCAGCTTGTCGACACCGACGTCAACAACATCCCAATGATCGCCGCCGACCCATACGGCAACTTCATTCCTGGCCCCAACGGCCTTCCCCAGTACGTGACCGCACTCGGCCTCGTCGAGGGCGACCTCGCCAACCCAGTGCCAGCGCCTGCAAACGTCCGCCGCATCAACACGGCGTTCCTCAACGACATCTCGCACGCTGCAGCCCCAGTTGGCGCACCAGACCCCGACACCATCGCTGGTCCTGCTCAGGCGCTGAGCGCCATCTGCACCGGCGGCCCATCGCCTTGCTACGACAACGAGTTGCTCGACCTGCACGTGATCGCCGGCGACGGCCGTGCCAACGAAAACATTGGTCTCACGTCTATTCACACGATCTTCGAACACGAGCACAACCGCCTCGTGGCAGACCTGCAGAACACGCTCAACAACAACCCAGCGCTGCACGACGCCTACCTCGCAACCGGCTTGGGCACGTTTACCTACGGAGAGCGTTTGTTCCAGGCCGCACGCTTCGTGACCGAGATGGAATACCAGCACCTCGTGTTCGAAGAGTTCGCTCGCAAGATCCAGCCAGCGATCAACCCCTTCAATCTTTTTGCTTTCAGTTCGACAGCGACTGACCCAGCGATCAAGGCAGAGTTCGCTCATGCCGTGTACCGCTTCGGTCACTCAATGCTCAACGAGACGATCCCCCGCACCAACGTTGACGGATCCAAGAATGACATCGCTCTCCTCGATGGCTTCTTGAATCCAGCCGAGTTCAAGAACGTCACTCCCGACGATCTTGCAGCCGCCGGCAACGACATGGGCAACGCTGGTGCGGGGGCAATCGTGATGGGCTTGTCGGATCAGGTGGGCAACGAGCTCGACGAGTTCGTGAGCGACACCCTGCGTAACAACCTGCTCGGCCTACCGCTCGACCTCGCATCGCTGAACCTGGCCCGTGCCCGCAGCGAAGGCGTCGCCTCGCTCAACAACGTTCGCCGCGAGATCTTCGCTCAGACCAACGATGGTCAGCTCACCCCCTACACCGACTGGGTCGATTTTGGCGCCCACCTCAAGCACCCCGAGTCGCTGATCAACTTCGTGGCCGCCTACGGCACACACCCAACGGTCTTGGCGGAGACCACCACCATCGGCAAGCGCAACGCAGCACGGGCCATCGTGAACCCAGCCCCTGGTGATGTCGCTCCCATCGATGCCGCAGATTTCATGTTCAGCACCGGCGCATGGGCAAACACCGGCACGATCAACATCACCGGACTCGACGATGTCGACCTGTGGATCGGCGGCCTCGCCGAGAACACCGACCTCTTCGGAGGCCTGCTCGGCAGCACGTTTAACTACGTGTTCGAGCTGCAGCTCACCCAGCTCCAAGACACCGACCGCCTCTACTACCTCAACCGCACGCCCGGCATGAACCTGCGCACACAGCTCGAAGGCAACTCGTTCGCCGAACTGATCATGCGCAACACCACCGCAACCGGTCTGAAGGCCGACTCGTTCGGCACCGCCGATTGCAAGTTTGAAATCGCCAACATCACCTCGCCTGCTCACCCAGGAAGCTTCATCACCGGTGCCGGCTCAGTGAACGATGATCCAAAGTCAGCGTGCGACGAGAACAAGGTCTTGATCATGATGCCAAATGGCCAAATCAAGTACCGCCCGCTCAACAGCGTGAACACGCCCGGCATCAACGGCCAGAGCGTGTACAACGGCTCGTCGGGTGCCGACCGCATCGGTGGCGGCAACGACACCGACACCATCTCCGGTAACGAAGGCAACGACGTGCTCGAGGGCAACGGCGGTCCTGACCGAATTCTTGGCGGCATCGGTAACGACATCATCACCGACACCGGTGGCGACGACGTGCTCAAGGGCGGCCCCGGCAACGATGCCATCGACGGCGGTCCCGGACTCGACATCATTCTCGGTGGCGACGGCAACGACCTCATGGCCGGCGGCGCGAACACCAACACCCACTTCGCCGGTCCTGGCGACGACTTCATCCTTGCCGGTCAAGGCGCCGACGTCGTCCAAGGCGATAGTGGCGACGACTGGATGGAGGGCGGCGAGCAGACAGACCTGTTGCAGGGCGACAGCGGCTCGTTGTTCTTCGACGATCACAACACACCTGGCAACGACATCATGATCGGCCAAGCCGGCGACGATGACTACGACATGGAAGGCGGCGACGACATCGGCGTCGCTGGCCCCGGCATCGAGAAGAACGCTGGCGCTGCTGGATACGACTGGTCAACCGGCGTGTTGGATCCGCAGCCACAAGATGCAGACCTCAACGTTCCAGTGGTCGGTCTGCCACTCGGCCTCAACGGCGTGCGTGACCGCTTCAACGAAGTGGAAGCGCTGTCAGGCGGGCCGTTCAACGACATTCTCCGTGGCGACGACATCATTCCAGAGCAGGTCGGCGGCATCGGCCCGCTCGCTGGTGGCTTCATCGGTTGCGACGCTTTGGACCAGGCGGGCATTGATCGCATCAGCGGACTCGCCGCGATCATGCCAGCGCTGACAACTCCCTCGGGCCCAATCATTGCGTCAGCTGCAACGCTCGACTGCCCACTCGTGGGCAACGTGTGGGGCAAGGGCAACATCTTGCTCGGCGGCGCTGGCAGCGACCTGATTCAGGGCCGTGGCGCCGACGACATCATCGACGGTGACCGCTACCTCAACGTGCGCCTCAGCGTACGAATCGACCCAACCGACCCAACAACCGAGATCGGCACCACCGACATCTTCGAACACACGGCTGTTGCCGGCGGCTCGTTTGGTGCAGGCACTGCGGGGATGACCTTGCAGCAAGCGGTGTTCGCCGGTCTCGTTGACCCAGGCAACATCGTTGCTGTGCGTGAGATTCTCACTGCGCCTGCAGCGGCAGGCGACGTGCCCGACATCGACACCGCTGTCTTCGACGGCCCTGCCATTGCGTACATGCTCTTCAACAACACCGACGGAAGCGTCACTGTCACGGACGCCCGCTGCCTCGGTGGCGGCGGGGGCCGCGGCGGCGTGGGCGGCGGCGTCCGCAATCCACTCATTACCCGCTGCGATGGTGTCGACACCCTGCGCAACATTGAGAACCTGCAGTTCGCAGACGCCACCGTGCAGCTCGTGGGCGGAGGCGTCCCGAACAGCCCAGCCGTGGGCACAATCAGCTTCACCCCAGCGACCCCTA
>JBAXER010000153.1:0-3480 GCA_037140375.1 Actinomycetota bacterium | reverse complement strand
CAGTTCGGAACTGCAGCAGTGGTGCCAGTGGTCGCTGCGGCGAAGTCCGATGAAGCTCCTGTCGTTGTGGCCAAGCCTGTAGACGACGCCGTCACCCGCGCCGCAAAGATGTTTGCCGAGAGCCTCAGTGCTCACGAGGCAGCCGACCAAGCCGAGCGCGAACGAGTGCGGCTCGAGACCGAGCAGATGCAGCGCCACGAAACGCTCAAGGCCAACAAGCAACGCGCCGCCGATCTCATTAAGCAACTACGCGGCCAAGATCGCGCCCGCCAGCGCCGTGTCGAAGCCGAAGCCGCGTATCGCGTAGCTCTCGCCGAACTGCAAGAGTTCGAAACCGGCGAGCGTCCAGCTTGGGCGCCGGCGGTCGAAGTTGAAGACGACATCGAATCTGATTCGCACGACGACTCCTCCGAATCAGCCGACGACAACTCGATTGGTGACGACTCGGCATCCACCTCCGAGTGACTCTCGCTCGTACCGAGGTACCCACCACCAACGGGGCTGTGCTTGAACGCATTGCGCCGTGGCTCTTTGTGGCGTTTTGGAGCACCGGATTTATTGCCGCCCGCTACGGCACACAAGACGCTGGCCCGCTCACGTTCTTAACGGTTCGCCTCAGTGTCGCCGCCGTGCTGCTGTGGATCGTTGCCGCTGCCACCCACGCCCCAGCGATTCATCGACGCCAGGTCACTTGGGCTTCAGTTACGGGTCTCGGCATGCACGCGATGTATCTGGGTGGCGTGTTTGTAGCCGTCGCTCATGGCCTGCCATCGGGGCTCGGAGCGCTTATTGCTGGGCTGCATCCGGTCATTACATCAGTGGCGGCGCGCTTGTTACTCAACGAACGGCTCTGGCCTGCCCAATGGCTTGGTGTGTCGCTGGGCATGGTCGGCGTGCTTGCTGTGGTCGTCGATCGCTTGCGCGCCCATTCGGGCGGCATCACCACCTTTACCCTGTGCGCAATGACCGTGGCAGTTGTTGGTATGGCTGGCGGAACCTTGGTGCAGCGGTACCGCGGCGCGCAGATGCCGTTACTTCGCGGCACAGCAGTTCAGTACTCGGCCTCTGCTGTCGTCGTTTCCGTCGGGGCTATCGGCAACGAGCACTGGAGGTTCCACTCGACGCCGCGCCTGTGGTTCTCGTTGGCGTGGGCGCTGCTGGTGTTGTCCATCGCAGCAGTGCTGATCATGATGGTGCTGTTGCAGCGCCATGCAGCGGCGCGAGTGAGCAGCCTGTTCTTTCTTACGCCAGCGCTCAGCACCATCGAAGGCGCGATCTTGTTCGGCGAGCGCCTTGGTCTACTTGCGCTGATCGGCTTTGTGGTTGCGCTTGCAGGAGTGTGGTTGACCACTCGTCAGCCGGTGTAGTGCTGGTCAGCCAGTTCAAGAACTTCGTCGATGATGGCGATGCCCGCACGGGCTTCGTCGGCTGGCGTGTTGATTGGCGGCACCACGTACAAACGGTTGAAGTGCGTGAATGGCCACAGGCCACGCTGCTTACATGCTGCAGCGAGATCGACCATTGGTTGCGCTGCGGGACCCGCGGCGTTGAACGGAACCAACGGTGCCCGTGTCTCGCGGTTGGTCACCAGATCGAGTGCCCAGAAGGCGCCGAGGCCACGCACTTCGCCAATTGATGGATGCTTCGCAGCAAGCTTGGCGAGTTCTGGTCCGATGACATCAGAGCCCAGCGTGCGGGCGTAGTCGATGAGGCCCTCTTCTTTGAAGATGTTGATGCTGGCGACGGCCGACGCACAGGCCAACACATGGCCGCTGTAGGTGAGCCCACCTGGGTACTGGCGATCGCGGAACGTGTCGGCGATGCGCTGGCTGATGATCACGCCACCGAGGGGGATGTAGCCGCTGTTGGAACCCTTGGCAAAGGTGATCAGGTCGGGGGTGACATTCCAGTGGTTCACGGCGAACCATTCGCCGCAGCGGCCAAAGCCGGCCATCACTTCGTCGGCGATGTACACAATGCCGTGCTCGTCGCAGATGTCGCGCACACCCTGCAGGTAGCCGGGGGGCGGCACGAGAATGCCATTGGTACCCACCACGCTCTCAAGCATGATGCAGGCAATGGTGCCTGGTCCCTCGACCATGATGGTCTCGCGTAGGTGCTGCAGAGCGCGCTCTGATTCTTGGATCTCGTCGGTGCTGTGGAACGGGCTGCGATAGGCGAAAGGCCCCCAGAAGTGGACAACGCCCGACACACCAGTCTCACCGCTCCAGCGGCGCGGGTCGCCGGTGACAGCGATAGCGCCACCGGTGGCACCGTGGTAGCTGCGGTAGGTCGCCAACACCTTCTGGCGGCCGGTGTGCAGACGTGACATGCGAATCGCGTTGTCGGTTGCCTCGGCGCCGCCGTTGGTGAAGAACACCATGTTCAAATCGCCGGGCGCCAACTCGGCAATGAGTCGTGCGGCCTCGCTGCGAGCTTCGTTGGCGTGGAACGGAGCAATGGTGCACAACGTGGCGGCCTGCTCTTGAATTGCAGCGACAAGCTTGGGGTGCTGGTGTCCAATGTTCACGTTCACGAGTTGGCTCGAGAAGTCGAGGTAGCGCTTACCGTTCTCGTCCCAGAACCAGCTGCCCTCGGCGCCAGCAACCACGATGGGCTTCAGTGCACCCTGTGCCGACCAACTGTGGAACACGTGGCTTCGGTCGTTGATATATGCGTCTGATTGAGGAGCTTCGAGAGCAGTCATGTCTGCATCGTATTCGCTGCATCGTGATGCGCATAGGTTCGATCAGATGTGACATTCAAGATTCGTTGAATCTTGCGGCAAGTTGGCCGCACTACAGTCGCACCCATGGGCGAACTGATCACATTCACAAGCAACGGCGGCACATGCGAGGGGTACCTTGCTGGCGATAGCGGACCCGGAGTCGTTGTGATCCAAGAGTGGTGGGGTCTCAACGATCACATCAAAGACATTGTCGACCGCGTCGCTGCAGCGGGGTTCGTTGCGCTCGCCCCCGATCTCTATCACGGAGCCTCGGCCACCGAGCCCGATGGGGCAGGAAAGTTGATGATGGGCCTGAACGTCGGTGAGGCCGCCAAAGATATGTCTGGCGCTATCGACCTGTTGCAGCAGCGCACCGGTAGCGCCAAGGTTGGCGTGGTGGGGTTCTGCATGGGTGGCGGGCTTGCACTTGTTGCTGCGTGCCACCGCCCCGATGCTGTGGCAGCCGTGGCTCCGTTCTACGGGCTCATCCCATGGGCAAGCGCTCAGCCCGATTGGTCGGCATTGGCGGCCAAGGTCGAGGGCCATTACGCCGCCGACGACGCGTTCTTCACGCCCGAAAACGCCGCAGCGCTGCAAGCGCAACTTCGCGATCTCGGCAAGGACGCCACGCTGCACGTGTACGCCGGATGCGACCACGCGTTCTTCAACGACACGCGCCCCGAGGTCTATAACGCCTCGGCAGCGGCCACCGCGTGGGACCGCACCATCAACCTGTTCCGCACCACGCTCTA
>JBAXER010000152.1:0-3482 GCA_037140375.1 Actinomycetota bacterium | reverse complement strand
ATGCGGGTGGCGCCGTTCTCTTCGCGGAACTCGCTGAGCGCCCACAACGTGGTGACCATCGTGGCGGGGTGCGGCCTGGGGAGCGTGATCATGCCGTCGTCGGCGTGCAGCAGTTGCGGCGTTTCGTCGGGTCCGATGTTCATGCTGGTGATACCGCTGAGCAGTAGGCCAGTGTCGAGCACCGCTTCGACAACCGGGAGCACGCGAGGGTGGATTGCAGCGTCGCCGAACAAGGGGCTCTTGGTGAGCACGTTGAAGATGCGCTTGGTGTGGAAGCCCTCGAAATCGTTCACGCCGTCGGCGATCTTGAAGTCGTGCTCAATGCGCTTGATCTCGTCGATGAGCGCATCACAAAAATCGTGATCGATGGCGTCGGGGATAATCACGTAGCCCTGCTCTTCGATCGTGGCGGCGAGTGCCACGGGATCGATAGATGAGGGTTCGTTGGCGGTAACAGTCACGGCGTCAACCTTACGCAGACACGACATGCAAAGTGAGCGGTGGGCGTGCTGGTGCCTCGGGTACGTGGGTGGCCCATCCGAGGTACATCACGTTGATGATTCGGGTGTCGGCATCGAAGCCACACAACTCGAGCACTCGTGCTGAGTCGATGAGTGGGGCTGTACCCCAGTAGGTGGCCAAGCCCAAGGCGGTGGCTCCGAGCATCATGTTCTGAATGCCTGCCGCAACTGCGTCGCGGTTTTCGTCGTGGGTGCTCGGCTTGGCGTCGGCGATGCATCCGATCACGAGCACTGCCGGAGTACGCATGTACTTGGTAAGTGTCTTGGTGCGCTTGGTCTCATCACCAAAATCGCGATCGATCATGTCGGCGGCAAACGCTTGCCCTAGGCGGGCGCGACCATCGCCGGTGAAGAGCGCGAAGCGAGACGGCCACGTGCGCTTGTGGTTCGGCGCCCACAGCGCTAACTCGCAGAGTTGCTCGATGAGCGCAACCGGTACGTCGCGTTCAGCGTCGACCACCATGTTGGTGCGCCGGGCGCGGATGAGTTCGGCGAGTGAATCGAATGGCACTGACATGGGTGCAGCATGTCGGCTGCGGCGAGCGGTTCCAACAACGTGCGAGTTGGCCGCGAGCGCGGGTGCCGCAGTGGGGGACCGTTTCGGTTGGTGCATTAGATTCGCAGTGTGACTGCACCTGTGAACGACGACGCGACGACCGATTCGACTGCCCCGTATTTTGGGTTCGGCGGGCGTATCGGCACAACGATGGCGGGCTCCCAAAACGAGTGGCCAGCAGCGGTTACTGCACCAGCGGGTTCGCCGAACATTGTGTTCGTGTTGGTCGACGATGTGGGCTTCGGCGACCTCGGCTGCTTCGGCAGCGAGATCAACACGCCAAACCTCGACCGGCTCGCCAGCGAGGGCGTTCGCTTCACCAACTTTCATGTGAATCCCATGTGTTCGCCCACGCGCGCATCGCTGCTCACCGGTGTGAATTGCCATGCGGCGGGTATGGGCCATATCGCCCAGGACGATCCCGGATTCCCGGGCTACCGCGCCGAGATTGCCGACAACGTGTCGACCGCTGCAGAGATTCTTCGCGCGTCGGGCTACGCCACGCTGATGGTGGGCAAGTGGCACCTGTGCCGCGACAACGACATGGGCGCAGGCGGGCCGCAACATGGGTGGCCGTGCCAGCGCGGCTTCGATCGGTTCTACGGAATCCTTGAGGCGTTTACCAACCTGCATCAGCCCCATCGGCTTATCGAAGACAACCATGTGGTCGAGGTGAACGAGTGGCCCGAGGGCTACTTCCTCACCGACGATCTCACCGACAAAGCCATCCGCATGATCCGCGAGCGCGGCGCATCGCGGCCGGGCCAACCGTTCTTTTTGTACATGGCGCATCCTGCGGCTCACGCGCCATTGCTGGCCAAGGCCGAAGACATCGAGCGCTACCGCGATACCTACAACGGCGGATGGGATCTCACCCGCGCTCAGCGTTTGGCTCGGCAGATCGAGTTGGGCATTGTGCCTACCGGAACTCCGCTGCCACCGCGCAACAACGAGCCCGGCGACGAAGTGAAGGCATGGGACGACCTCACCGACGACGAGCGCACGCTGTATGCCCGCTATATGGCCGTGTACGCCGCGATGGTCGACGAAATCGACCAGAGCGTCGGCCGACTTCGCTCGGCGCTTGAGGAGACCGGTGAGTGGGAGAACACCATTGTGGTGTTCCTGTCCGACAATGGCGCGAGCCGCGAGGGTGAGTCCACCGGCACCACCAACTATTTCGGCCACCTCGGCGTGGGCGATGCCAAGAACACCGTTGCGCTCGACCTTGCTCGTTTCGACGAGATCGGCGGGCCCACCACGATGCCGCATTACCCACGCGGATGGGCGATGGCCAGCAACACGCCATTTCGGATGTACAAGCGCAACACTCACGCTGGCGGTCATCAGGTGCCGTGTCTGTGGAGTTGGCCGAAGGGTCTCAGCGAAGTCGCTGGAGGCATCCGCACCCAGTACGGCCATTGCATCGACGTGCTGCCCACGGTGTTGGCGCTCGCAGGCATCTCTACTCCCACACATCGCAACGGCAAGATCGTGAAGCCAATGAACGGCGCAAGCTTGGCGCCAGTGCTGCACGATGCGCATCACGGCGAAGTTCGCGAAGAGCAGTACTACGAACTCGAAGGCCATCGCGGCTTCTATCGCGATGGGTGGGAGGTCGTGACCAACCGTCGTCCGCGCACCAAGTTCACCGACGCCGACTGGGAGCTGTACAACTTGCGCACCGACCCCGTCGAGGTCAACAACCTTGCGGCCGATCAGCCCGAGCGTGTGGCCGAGCTCGCCGCCGCTTTCCATCAGGCAGCGTTGGCGAATCAGGTGTATCCCATGGACGAGGGCTCGGGTTGGCGTTGGATCGTGCGCCCCGAAAAAGATGCCGTGTTCCACGAACCAGTCACCATTTGGCCGGGCACCCCAACGCTCGAACGTATTCGCAGCGGCGTGCTGGTGTGGCAACGCACGTGTGTCATCACCGCCGACATCACGATGTCAGCGGGCGATCGTGGCGTGCTCGTCGCTCATGGCGATCAAGGCGGTGGCTACGCGGTCGAGGTCGATGGTGGTGAGGTCTGGTTCGTGCACAACGACGGCCACGGCACAACCACGCGTACCACCGCAGGCGCGGTCTCTGCGGGTCGGCATCGCATCGATCTCACGCTTGGTGCGCCCGGTGGGGGTCGTTGGATCGTGGCACTTGCGGTCGATGGTGAGACCCGCTTCAGCGAGGTTGAGCGGGCGATGCTGTGGCCGATGGCGCCGTTCTCGGGCATCGACATCGGTATCGACCGTGGCTCGCCGGTCGACTGGCAGCGTTACCTATCCGACGGTTCGTTCGCGTTTAGCGGTTCGGTGCACTCGGTGCATTACGAGCCAGGCGAGCTTGGTCCCGACGCCAGCGCGCGCTTTGTAGACCTCGCCCGCGACCTCGGCGCCCGCTACGAGTA
>JBAXER010000151.1:0-3517 GCA_037140375.1 Actinomycetota bacterium | reverse complement strand
GTCCATGTGGTTCAAAGCGCTTGCCACAACCTCAATGCGTACTTCGTCGTCGGCCATCTCGGGCAGGTCGATCTCGCCCCAGCGATAGGTGCCCGGTGATTCGTCGAGTATCCATGCGTGCATCGTTCGACCGTAGCCGACGCGATTTCACACCACAGCGACGAAGGCATCTGGTTCGACGGTGATCTGCACGTGCCGAGCACTCCCCCATCGTTGACCGTCGAGCCACAAGGGAGTCTTGCTCGCCAGGTCAAGCGACACGCCCGCCAACTGCCGCGTTGTGATCAATGGGTGCGGCACGTGGGTGCCCAGCGGTAGTCGCGATCGTGCCAGCCAGCGCTGCTGAAGGTTCATTGTTGCGCTTGCTGTCACAAGATCGACGAGGCCATCGTTGGGATGGCATCGTGGGGCGACGTCCCACGTGTTCATGAATTGAGCGTTCATGGCCGCAACGATTTGTCCGTGCCACCACGTGTGTCGGGCAACAAGATGGGCAGCGAACCAGCCCTCGCGTGATTCATCGGCAACGACATGAACGAGGTCGATCGGAAGATGCGGCACGGGCTCGCCCGACGAAAACCGGGACACCTGTGCGCTACCGCCAAGCGTGCGCATGAGGTCGCCACCAAGCAGACCCACCGTGGCGATGTTGCTGCCACTCTTGCGCGCCGCCTCAACCAAGGCTCGCAACTCTGCATTCGATGACACGGTGGCCATGCCTACGGAGGCGACTGCAAGCGTGCCCCACTCTTGGCCCTTACGAATGGTCACTCGCCCACGACCTCGGACAACACTTCGGACAACACTTCGTTCGGCGCCACGGCCGGAACGTCGGTGTCGATCTCGACGGCACTCGATGCTGCAACAACGCCGCGGAACAACGCCTCGGCCGCCTTCTCGGCGTTGCGCCGAGTGGCGGCTACGGGGGCCACGATGGCGAGTTGGCGCAGGAGGTCGATCAGTTGCTTGATGGTGCGAACGAAATCGCCGCCCGATAATTCTTCGGCCTCGACAACTTCGGCGAAGCCCTCGCCCGCAGCCCAGGCAAACGCGATCGCCAAGAACGTGGCGTCGGGCGGACGATGCACGATGAGGCCGTCTTCTTCTTCGATCTCGCGAAGGTCAGAACTCAGCGACGCTATTTGCAGCCAACGTTTGCGCACTGATGCGTTGGGGAACCAGGCCAGCGGTGGCTCTTCAGAACTGCGGTGCTCATACACGAACACCGACACGAGCCCGGCGAGCGTGGCCGGATCGAGATCGTCGAGCAGTCCCTGACGAAGTGTTTCAACGATGAGCAGATCGCTCTCGTGGAACGTGCGCGCCAGCATCTGACCCGCATCGGTGAGTTTCCAGCCTTCGATGTAACCCCAGGCCGACAGGATGCCGAGCACGCGATCGAAGTCGCGCGCAATCGATTGTCCGCGACCCTTGACACGCGTACGAATCTCTTCGACATCACGCGCCACACGTTCGGCTTGTGCTGCGGCCTTGAGGCGAGCCTTCAAATCGGGATCGTCTTCTACAGGGTGATAACCGTCGAGCGAAACGACTGGAATGCGGCGACCTTGCGGTTGTGCCTTGAGCTTGGCCTTGTCGAGCCGAGCAGCGACCTCGCGTTGGAAATCGTTGCGGTGCGGCGCAAAGTCGGCGGGCATGTCGATGCTGCCAAGCACTGCGGGCGGGCTCTCGAAGTCAGTGCCCGACAGCATCAGCAGATCGTGGCGCGACGTGATCACGCTGAGGCGCGTGCCGCCCTTGCGGTTTGCTGTAGAGATAACCGCCGCTCGCCCGGCGTACTTGCCTTTGTTGATGTAGACCACATCGCCGGGACGAAGCTTCATGATCGCGAGGTCGATGGGGTCGTCGCGTCCGGGCGCATAGGCCGCTGGCTTGTTGGCCTCGCGCAGTTGCGCGCGGTAGTCCTCGATGTCGCCGAACGGGCTCATGGCCTGCTCGGTCAGTTCGGCCAACTGAGCCTGACGTCGCGAGAGTTTGGTTTCGAGTCGAACCACATCGCCGTCGGCTTGATACTGAGCGAACGACAGATTCAACAGGTGATGCGCTTGCTCGCTTGAGTACGTGCGTACCAAGTTGGCAGCCATGTTGTACGTAGGTCTGAACGCCGAGTTGAGGTGGAACCAGCGACTCGCAGCGATGCCTGCGATTTGCTCGAACGGCGTAAACGGTGTCCACAGCACAATTGCCTGACCGTATTCGTCGATGCCACGGCGACCGGCGCGTCCGGTGAGTTGGGTGTACTCGCCCGCCGTCAGAGTGGCGTGATGCTCGCCAGTGAACTTGGTGAGCTTGTCGATCACCACGGTTCGCGCTGGCATGTTGATGCCGACAGCGAGCGTTTCGGTTGCGAAAACGATCTTGATCAGACCCTCGCTGAAACACGCCTCGACCACCTCTTTGAACGGTGGCACCATGCCGGCATGGTGCGCTGCAATGCCGGCCTCGAGCTGGGCCAGAAATTGTGAGTAGCCCAGCACAGCGAGGTCGTCGGCTTCGATGCCAGCGAGGCGCGCTTCGGCAATTTCGTGAATGCGGTCGCGCTGCTCGCCGGTGGTGAGCCGGATGCCAGCAGCAAGGCAGGTCTTGGCGGCTTCGTCGCATTGGTTGCGGCTGAAAATGAAATAGATGGCCGGCAACATTCGTTCTTGCTCAAGCCGATCAACGACCTCGACGCGAGACGGTGGATACAGCCGGCGCGTGCCATGGCGGCTGCCGCGGCCGCGACCACCTTTCCACTGGTTCGTGCCCTCTTCGGTGAGCCGCATGGCCACTGCGTTGGGCCGGTCGTTGACCAGCGTGGGCAGTAGGTGAATCTTCTCGCTGCTGCGATCGCCGACCATAAACAGGTTCTCGAGCTGCACTGGCCGGGTGTCTTCGAGCACGGCTGTGGTGGGACCGCGAACGGTGCTGATCCAGTCGGTGAGCTCGGTGGCATTGCTCACCGTGGCAGACAGACAGACCAACTGCACCCGCTCGGGCAGATGGATGATGACCTCTTCCCACACCGGGCCTCGATAGGTGTCCTGCAAAAAGTGCACTTCATCGAGCACCACGACAGCGAGGTCGTCGAGCGCACCTGAGCGGCCGTAGATCATGTTGCGCAACACTTCGGTGGTCATCACCACGATTGCAGCGTCGCCGTTGATGGCGTTGTCGCCGGTGAGCAGTCCCACGCGCTCAGCGCCGTAGATGCCGACGAGATCGTGGAACTTCTGATTCGACAATGCCTTAATGGGTGCCGTGTAAAACGCTCGCTTACCAGCGCGAATGGCGGTCTCGATGCCGTACTCGGCCACCACCGTCTTGCCCGAGCCAGTAGGCGCGGCGACGAGCACTGATTGGCCGTCGTCGAGCGCGTCCATTGCTTGTAGCTGGAAACGATCGAGCGGAAATGTGTAGTGGGCAATCAATTCGGCCCGGTCGGCACGCACGGCTACCAGTGTGGCGCGTCGGGCGGTTGTTTAGGCGGACGCCGCGGCCCCTGCGTTGTTGTGAT
>JBAXER010000150.1:0-3534 GCA_037140375.1 Actinomycetota bacterium | reverse complement strand
CCGCGCACGTTCCTCTCGGGTCGAACCATTCTGGTGTGGCAGTACTGGGAGTCATTCGAGAAGCTCGAGCAGTACTCGAAGTCGATGAGCGCAGCGCATCTGCCGGCGTGGCGTGCGTTTAACAAGAAGGTGCGCGACAACGGGTCGGTTGGTATCTACCACGAGACAATCTTGTTGTCCGACGCTGCGGTCGAGACCGTCTACGGCAACATGCCGCTGTTCGGGTTGGCGGCGGTTACGGGCGCAGTTCCCGCACGCAAGCGTGGCCAGACAGCGAAGGCGCGTCTGTCGGGCGATGACACTGAGGCGCCTGCTGTCGAGCCGTACTGATCCTGTTCACTGGCTGTCGGTATTGTGACGTTGCTCTTTGCGAACACGTGGATGCTTAGAAAGCGTTAAGAACTTCGCGCACTTTTTCTGCAGATGGGTTCACCATCGCCACGTCGCCGACTGTGACGGTAGGAACGGTTTCGTTACCGCGCGCCACTGATCGAACAAACGCAGCTGCAGCTGGGTCTTCCCAGATGTTCACTTCGGTGAACGGCGTGCCTGCCTGCTGCAGGCCACGGCGCAGCGATGTGCAGAATGGACATCCCGGCCGGGAATACACGGTGACTTGTGTTACTGCTTCTCCGTTCATTGACGCCCACGCTAGGCCGTGATGGGCGGCACCATGCTCAATGGCGACCAGCAAATTCTCGATGGAACCGGCGCAGTCGTTGAGCCGCACTGGGTCGACCAACACAATGTGGCCTGTTGTGGTTTCGGCAACCACAACCGGAGCCTGGCCGTTTGCTGCCGAGCGAACTTGATCGGGCTGATCGTTGCGATGGTAGGTATCGAACGGAACTGGCAGCCCAGTGCGACAAGCGTTCCATTCGGGTCGAGCCCGGATGGAGCCGTGGGTGATGTCGCACAGCGAGCAATGTCGACGGCCAAGGCGGGCGCCAATCCAGTAAGCGACCTCGCCGCGTAACGTGCTGTCGGCGTCGTAGACGCCAACCAGTCTGACGATGCGATTCGCAGTTGCTGCCATGTGCACAGCATTACCGATCGACGGTCTCGAGTCCCGACGCGCCGATGCCCGCGCCGTTGCGCGGGTACTTGCTCGGCTCGTTGTGACTGGCTGCGGTTGCTAGGCGACTTGGGTGGTCTGCCGGCCAGGTGGCGATGTTTGCGGCGGTTTGGCGTGCTTGGTTTTGTGGTGCGTTGTGCCTTTGGGCGGGCATTGGATAGTGGTGCCGTTAGCGAGCGTGATTCGGGTATTGCTGTTGGCGTTGCCATGGATGGTGACGCCGGGCTGGTGACGTTGGGTGTGGTGATGTGGGCAGAGCAGCCACTCCCAGTCGATGTCGGTGGTGCCACCGTTGGCCCATTGTTGGACGTGGTCAACATCGCACCAGGCTGCGGGTGTGGTGCAGTTACCCCACCGGCAGCTTCCGTCGCGGGCGATGAGTGCGAGGTACTGATCGTGGCTGGCGTAGCGCACTTTGCGGCCGAGGTTGATAATCGAATCGCCGGCCATGACTACGCGTTGCAGCGTGGCGTTCTTGGCGAGTTCGCGGATGGTGTGGGCGGAGACGCGGTCGCCCCACGGGGTGTGGCCGGGTTGGTTGGTCAGCCCAGCGAATGCCTCGGCCGTGATGGTGACGATGATGTTGGGGTTCGAGCGGCCGCCGTTGACCTGTCCCGAGTTGTAGAGCTTGGCGAGCGTAATGGCGCCATCGGCAAGGCGTTGCGCGTTGGTGCGTGTATCGCCGTCGGCGAACTTGCCAGCAGCGTGATCGAACGCGTTCAACAGTTCGCGCATGTGCAACACCGGCAGGGTGATGGATGTTGTCGAGGTGCCGTCGGTGGGGATGGTGGTGGTGACGGCCCGCTTGGCGAAACGGCGGGTTTCGGCTTCTTCTTCGGTTTCGTTGGTGAGTTGTTCGCGCCAGTAATCGGCTGCGGCTTTGGCTTGTGGTGGTGTGGCGCCTTTGGTGGCGGCAACAAGATCGCTGATGTCGGCGGGGGTAGCTGCTGGTGGTGGATTGGTAATGGTGTCGGCCAATGCTTCGGCGGTGTCGGGGGACAGTTGGCCGCTGGCAACGGCGTCGCTGAGATCGGGAGATTGACCTAACGCGTTGCCGAGCTTTTCCTTGCGCTTCGCATCGCCGTAGGACGACTTGGTGGTGTCGGCAAGCCAATCGGCCATGTTCTTGTGGCCAGTGCTGACCCAGTCGCGATGCGTGGTGGCGTCGGCCATAAGCCGTGCTTGGGCGACCTTGACCTGATCAAGCAGCGACTGGCAGCCCAGCAGTGCCTGCCGGCGCAGCGTGGCAGTGGTGGCGTGCGTGTGCAGGTTTGCTGCGGCGCTGCTGGCCGAAGTGAGTTTTGTGAGCAACGTCTCCATGGGTCAAATCATAATCGAACGTGTGTTCGATTGTCAACCCCGAACAAGAGAATTCTCCGGGAGATATTCGGTGGCCTGAATATCGACGCTGCCCGCTCGCCCCTCGCGATCGAGATGGCAGACTCAAGGAACTCGAACCCTGTATAGGAGCGCTCCACATGACTCGTCTCGGCTATCAAATTCCGAACTTCACCATTCCAGGTGCCGCCGGTGCGGCCACCTTTCAGAACGTTGTTGACCAAGCGAAGGCCGCAGAGGCTGCAGGGTTCGACCGTGTCTTCGTGATGGACCACTTTTATCAACTGCCCGGCCTTGGCGCCCCGAGCGAGCCGATGTTCGAGTGCTACTCACTCCTGTCGGCACTAGCGCAGCACACCAGCACGGTTCGGCTGTCGGCACTGGTCACCGGCAACACGTATCGCCATCCCACGCTGTTGGCGAAGACCATCACTGCACTCGACATTGTGTCGAACGGTCGCGCCACGCTCGGCATTGGCGCCGGTTGGTTCGAGCTCGAGCACAAGTCACTGGGCTTCGAGTTCGGCACCTTCACCGATCGTTTCGAGAAGCTCGAAGAGGCGTTGCAGATTGTGCTGCCGATGCTGCGCGGCGAGAAGGTCACGCTCGCCGGCAAGCATTATCAGGTGGTCGATGCAATGAACTCGCCTGCCCCCGTGTCACGCATCCCCATCATGATTGGTGGCAGCGGCGAGAAGAAGACTTTGCGCATGGTTGCCCAGTACGCCGATGAGTCGAACCTGTCGAGCGGATCCATCGACGAGATTCCGCGCAAGCTCGATGCGCTCGCAGCACACTGCCAACGACTCGGGCGCGATCGCTCAGAGATCAAGGTCACCAAACTGCAGATGGTTTGCATCGCACCCACGATGGAAGAGGCCGACGCCGACGTGCGCTCCATCGCTGCCGTAAAGGGTTGGAACAACGAAGTCATCGAGATGATGAAGCATGTGCTGATCTATGGCGATGCCGACACCGTGGGCGAAAAGTTGCTCGCCGCGATGAACACCGGTATCGACGGCCTCACCATCAACCTTGCAGCGAATGGTCACAACACCGATCGCATTGGTTTGCTTGGCGAAGTTGCGCTGAAGGCCACTCAGTCCGCCGCCTAGCGCCCA
>JBAXER010000149.1:0-3534 GCA_037140375.1 Actinomycetota bacterium | reverse complement strand
CGTACTACCGATTCGATGTCGTGACCCAAAACGGCAACAAGCTCATCCGTGATTTCGCCCCCATGTCGCTCGGCGCGTTGGCCGCATTGCAGCTGGTTCAGATTCCGTTGGCGTGGTCGTTGGCCCGACGACTTCGCGAGCGCCAACGCGAGCGCGAGGGGCTGCTCGAAAGCGCGCTCGACGCATCCTCGACCGAACGCCGCCGAATTGCGTCCGATCTCCACGATGGTGTCGTGCAAGACCTAGCGGGCGTGGCTCTTATCCTCAGCGGCGCTGCGCTTCAGCCAGGAATGCCGCAATCAGCACTCACTGCGCTTGAGGATTCAGCCTCCGAAGTTCGCGAAACAATCGGGTCGCTACGAACACTGCTCGTCGAGATCTATCCGCCGAACCTGTTTGAAGAGGGGCTCGAATCAGCCCTCGACGACCTCGCAAGACGGACAGTCAACCGCGGCGTCGGGGTTGAAGTCACAGCACCCGATGCCAACCGATTGCCCACGACCCCAACTGCGCTGATCTACCGCGCCGCCCAAGAAGCGCTGCGCAACGTAGTGAGCCACTCTCACGCCAAGAACGCCTGGGTCACGCTGTCGCAGACCTCAACGTCTGCTGTGCTCGAGGTTCGCGACAATGGAGTTGGTTTCGATGACACACGCCTCGACGCTGCCGTCACCAAAGGCCACCTCGGAATTCGTGCGCTGAGCGGGCTCGCATCAGACGCCGGGGGCACACTCAAAGTCAGTAGCATGCCCGCAGGCGGAACTTGCCTGCGGCTTGAGGTGCCATTGCGATGATTCGACTGCTCATTGTTGACGATCATTCGGTGGTCCGACGCGGACTCGAGACCCTGCTTGGCTCATTCGCCGACATCGAAATCGTGGGCACCGCCGCCGATGGCCTTGAGGCCGTTCAACTCGCCGCTGAACGCCACCCCGACATCATCTTGATGGACCTGTCTATGCCGAACCTCGACGGATTCGAGGCCACTCGCCAGATTCTGGCCGCCAATCCAACGATCCGTATCGTGGCGCTCACATCGTTCTCCGAGCAGCGCAAAGTGTTCGATGCAATCTCATCGGGTGCCATTGGCTACCTGTTGAAAGACTCCACGCCTGCCGAACTTGTCGACGGCGTTCGGGCAGCTTTTGCGGGCGAGTCTCCGCTCGATCCAAAGGCTGCGCGTGTCCTCATCGAGGGTCAGCGAAATCCAGTGGTTGTTCCTACGCTGAGTCCCCGCGAGTGGGAAGTTGCCCGGGTGCTTTCCGAAGGCCTCACCAACAAAGGCATCGGCAAGAAACTCGGCATTACCGAGCGCACTGTGAAGGCCCACCTCACCGCAATTTTCAGCAAGCTCGAGGTCTCCGATCGCACGCAGGCCGCAATGTGGGTGAGGGACAATCCGCCCAACGGCTGAGCACCACAGTGGCAGCGCGGGGTCCCACCAGCGACCTACGCTCCAACGCGTATGAGCTCGCTGCTGCTTGTCGAAGACGACGTGCGCATCAGTCAGCCGCTGGCGCGTATGTTGCGTGCCGAGGGGTTCGACGTGCGCCACTGCGACACGGGTGAGACTGCGCTCAACGCAGTGACCGAAGCACTTCCTGATCTCGTGCTGCTCGACCTGAGCCTGCCCGACATCGATGGACTCGAGATTTGCCGACGCCTTCGCGCGCTGCACCCAACACTTCCGATTGTGATGCTCACCGCACGCAACGAAGAGGTCGAGGTCGTGGTGGGCCTCGATGCGGGCGCCGACGACTACATCACCAAGCCGTTTCGTGTTGCCGAGCTCACCGCCCGAATACGCGCTCGACTTCGCGCCAGCCAAGCGGGTGGGCCCGCGATTCACGATGTCGATCACGTTGGACAGCTTCGCGTCGACCGCGCCGCTCGTCGAGCCTGGTTTGACGATGACGAACTGGGCCTCTCACCAAAGGAGTTCGACTTGCTCGTTCTGCTCGCAACACATCACGGCGAGACCCTGCGGCGCGAGGCCATCATGACCGAGGTCTGGGACGAAAACTGGTGGGGCTCCACGCGCACGCTCGATACCCATGTCGCAACATTGCGACGAAAGCTCGGCGACACCAGCGATCCGCCAGAGCGCATTATCACCGTCCGCGGAATCGGTTTCCGCTACGAGGCTGGGTGACAAGCAATGCGTAAACGGCTGGTTCGTAACACGATCTTGGTGACCGTGATGGTGCTCGTGGTGCTTGTCACGCCGGTGATCTTGTTGCTGCAACGAGCCACCGAAGACGAGCTTCGCGATCGTCTCGCCGCCCAAGCAACCTCGATCAGTTCCACCCTGGCCGAACCCCTGCTGAACAACCAACCCATCGACCAAGCACGCCTTGTCGATCTGCTCATCGAAGGTGACCGTGCCGAGATTCGAGCGCGCAACGGCGACCTCATCGCAGCCGTCGGACCAATCATCAACGACTCGATTCACGCCACCGTTGCCGGGGCCGCCGACACGCGCATCGATGTGAGCACTACCCGCGCCAATGTTCGGCGGCGCTTCAACGGACAGCTGTCGCTCCTTGGCGTTCTCGCCGCGGGCGGCGTGTTGCTGGCGGCTGTGCTCGCCTCGATCTTTGGCGCCCGAGTATCTCGTCCGCTCGAGCAGCTTTCGAGTTCGGCAGCACGTCTTGGCGCTGGCGACTTCAGCGCAGCGTTGCCTCCAATGTCAGGCATTCGCGAGATCGACGACATTCGCACCTCGCTCGAATCGAGTGCCTTGCGACTGGATCAGACGCTGAGCTCAGAGCGGAGCTTCATCGCCGACGCAAGCCACCAACTGCGCACCGGCATCACTGGCATCAGCCTGCAGATCGAGTTACTGGCATCGCACCCTGATCCTGCGGTGCGCACCGATGCCTTGCACGCACTTGAGCAAACCGATCGGCTCACAGCCACGCTCGACGAATTGCTCGACCTCGCCCGTGGCGGCCGCGGGCGCCTACGAGTGCCCGTGGCGCTTAATCACATCGCGCAACAGCACCGAGTCGACTGGATGCCCCGATATCAGCAGCAACGGCGGTCACTCACGTTCAGCACTGTTGCGTCTGGGCAACAGGCGTTGGTTCTCGCCACACCTGGCTTCGTTGGTCAGATCATCGACCTGCTGCTCGACAACGCGCTGCGCCACGGCAGCGGCGACGTGAGCATCACCGTGTCCGGTCGGCAGTTACACGTGAACGATCGAGGCGCCGTCAACGCCGAGCACATCGCTACCAAGTTTCTTGGGTCCGATGATCCAGCGTCGCTTCACGGCCGCGGGCTCGCGCTCGCTCGTCGCTTGGCGCAAGCCGATGGTGGCCGCCTCGAACTCACCTCGGCGGCCCCCACTACGTTCACATTGACGCTTCAAGCGGCACACGAGTCGTAGGCATCAGCTCGTCTCGTGCAAAAACTCCACCGGCACTCACGCAGTAGCCTTTGTGCAATGCGACGCCCCCACGTTCGAATCGGCGCTCTTGCGCTGAGCCTGATGATCCTGCCTTCGGTGGTCTGCCTGGCCACCACCGCCAC
>JBAXER010000148.1:0-3568 GCA_037140375.1 Actinomycetota bacterium | reverse complement strand
AGTCGGTCACGCGTGCCGATAGTGAGACGGGCCTTCGTTACCAGCAGCACGCTGATCGAGGCAGCGAAGTCATTCTCTTCGCTCGTCTGCGTCAGAGCGACCGAGCGTTTTGGTGTCTCGGACCTGCCACGTATGTGCGGCACGAAGGGGAGCGTCCGATGTCGATCACATGGCGGCTCAAACATCCGTTGCCGGGCGACCTGTTCACGCAGTTTGCCGCAGCAGTCGCGTAGCCGGCTGCGCAGTACGCTGCCAAGGTGATTGAGACCTCACCGAAGCGAAGTCGAGATGTGTTGGCGTACGTGCTCGGGGGGTTCATCACCTTCGCCGGCGTGATGCATTTTGCGAGTCCTGGGTTCTTCGACAAGATCGTTCCGCCGTGGTTGCCGCCCAACGAACGCTTCTGGACGTACATCAGCGGCGTGGCCGAACTCGCAGTTGGCATCATGGTGTTGCGTCCCCAAACTAGGCGCAAGGGTGCGCTGGCCGCGGTGGCGGTGTTCATCGGTGTGTATCCCGCAAACCTATACATGGCTTGGGATTGGCGGCATCGCCCAGCGTCTGAGCAACTGATCGCATACGGACGTTTGCCGTTTCAGTTCTTGTTCATCTGGATCGCATTGCGCGTGGCCCGCCGCTCTGCGCAGGACGCGCAGTGACCGCATTGTTCGATCTCGACGACTCTTACGCGCGCGAGCTCGTTGGTCTGTGCGAACCGTGGCAGGCGGCCCCGGCACCAGCTGCTGAGTTGCTCGTACTCAACGAGGCGCTCGCTACCGAACTCGGATTCGACGTCGAAGCGCTGCGCTCATCCGACGGCATCGCAACGTTGATTGGTCAGCGGTTGGCGCCTGGTTCGCGTCCGGTTGCGCAGGCGTATGCCGGCCATCAGTTCGGTAACTACTCGCCGCGACTCGGCGACGGACGCGCGCTGCTGTTGGGCGAATTCACTGCACCCGATGGTCGTGTTCGCGATCTGCATCTCAAAGGTTCGGGCCGCACGCCATTCGCTCGCGGCGGCGACGGCAAGGCTGCCGTTGGGCCGATGCTGCGCGAGTACGTGATCAGCGAAGCGATGCATGCGCTGGGTATCCCCACAACTCGATCGCTCGCTGTTGTGGCTACGGGCGAGCAAGTAATGCGAGACACTCCGCTGCATGGCGCAGTGCTGACGCGTGTGGCCGCGAGTCACTTACGCGTCGGCACCTTTCAGTACGCCGCAGCCACGGGCGATGCTGAGCTCCTCGAGCGGCTCGCCCGATACGCCATCGCTCGTCATTACCCACACGCTGCCGACGCAGCGAATCCGTACCTTGCGTTCTATACCGAGGTGGTTGAGGCGCAGGCGTCGTTGTTGGCTCGCTGGATGTCGGTGGGCTTCGTGCACGGTGTGATGAACACCGACAACATGACCATCTCGGGCGAGACGATCGATTACGGGCCATGCGCATTCATCGATCGCTACAACCCGGCGACCGTGTTCAGTTCGATCGATCACGGCGGGCGCTACGCGTATGGCAATCAGCCAGTAGTGGCGCAGTGGAACTTGGCGCGTTTGGCCGAGACGCTGTTGCCGTTGTTTGCAGAGACCACGGAAGAGGCCGTTGAGTTGGCAACCGCAGTGCTGGTGTCGTTTACCGAGCGCTGCGATGCACACCGATCGGCCGTCATGCGCGCCAAGGTGGGTCTTGTGGGCGAATGCTCTGACGACCCAACGTTGCTCGACGATCTGCTCGCGTTGTTGCACGCTCAGGCAATCGACTTCACGTCGTTCTTCCGGTCGCTCTCGAATGTGGTGCGAGGCAACGCTGAAGCCACTCGTGCGATGTTTGCCGATGCGATGGCGTTTGATGCGTGGGCGCAACGGTGGCAGACGGCTCGAGCGAGCGATGGCCGATCTACCGACGAAGTAGCGGCAGCGATGGATCGGGTGAACCCGATCTACATCCCTCGTAACCATCTGGTTGAGGCTGCGCTGGTGGCAGCGACCGCCGGCGACATGCAACCGTTCACCGAATTGGTCGATGTGCTTGCCCATCCGTTTGATGAGCGCCCAGGGCTAAGCGCATACGCATTGTCTGCGCCAGCCGAAGGCGCTCCGTATCGCACGTTTTGCGGCACCTGATCAGGTGCCGCGGCTGCGGCGACTAGACGTGGCTCAAAGCGGGGGCAGGGGTAGTGAAGACCACTGAGCGAGCCGCTTTGTAGAGGTCGGCGCCAATGAAGCCGGAACCCAAATAGACGTCAGTGGGAACACCCGCTGCAGCGAGGCGTTGCACAGGCCGCGCGAACGCTGCGGAGTCGCCGGACACCAATGCAACGGAAGCAAAGCGGCCGATGATGTCATCTGGCGATAGGCGTTCGAGCAAGCGTCGATCGGCGCCGTCGATGCCGCGCCCGAGGAGGGTGTTGCTTGGCAAAACGCTGATGGCGGTGTTGAACAACTTGGACCCACTGGCGTAGACGACGATGTCGTTGACCGTCAGTTCAAGCGACGCTTTGAGGTGGTCGAGAGCGATGACTACCTGATCAAGTTCTTGGTCGGAGCCGCCGACGAGATTCTCGAGATCGATGAGCACGAGGCGTCGATTGGCTGGCACCCAGGTGAGGAGGCTCTGTGGCTTGAAGCGGCTGGCACTGATAGAGCACAGTTGGTTTGAGCGAGCCTTCATAACGACATCGCCAATTCGCGCTGCTGAAAGGCGAGAATATTCTGGTGAACCTGCATACGGGTTTGGTTGAGCTCGCGGCTCCCGGTTTCGCGAGCCAGCCCGAACTGGCTGGCTGCTTCTTTCACGGTGAAACCCTCAGCATCTACCATCCACATCATTTGGAGGGCGCGGTCGGACCGGCCAATCAAGCTCTGATCGAGCATCGCCTTGTTGTCGATTTGGCGATCGATCTGATCTTCGAAGGGTTCGTCCTGAGACGCAACGGTGTCGAACAGTTCGAACGAACCTTCGCCGCCGGGGGCGTTGCCGGAAAGAACCAACCGACCGGATGACGTAGTGCCGTCGGCGTTGTATGTGAAGCGGGCCCCTTCGCCACGTTGGGCGCCCTGAGTGCGGCCGTATGAGATGGCCGCATTGTTGACCGCCGCCCTGGCGTAATGAAGCGGGTCGGGGTAGATGGCCATGTAGTGGTTGGGGTTCTGAGCGAACTTCTCGAAGACGGTGCCAGCAATGTCAGAAGCGTCTTGCGCGTTTCGCCTCTTGGCGCAGCGTTGGGCCTCGAGATAGACCTCGCTCGCGTAAACGGTGGCGGGGTCGGTCTGGCTGGTCTTGGAGTTTCGGCGACGGCTCATTGATGGCTCCTGTTCGGGGTGATGTTGGGGAGAGTATGAAGGAGGGGTGTTACAGAGATCTTTTGGCCCGCCGTCAGGACCTCTGATCGGGATCTGGGGTCGTGAAGTCGTCGTAGTTGCTTTTGCGGCCGCGTTGGGTTGAACGGCTGCGTGAGAACTGCTTCTTGGCTTCGGCTGCAGACCACTGACCTTGTGAGAGAGCGGCTGCGTCGGTGCGCAGCTCGGCGACCTCGAACGGCCTGATGCCGGCGAGGTCGAGCATGT
>JBAXER010000147.1:0-3577 GCA_037140375.1 Actinomycetota bacterium | reverse complement strand
GGGGGTGCAAACTTCATGAGATGCGACAACCGTAGCGATCAGGGCTTGTTGTGGTGCGCACCAAATGGTGTAGCTCGGTTAGCCCTTGCCGCTGACGCTGACCACAGCATCCAAGATCGCAGCACCATCGACACCCGTTGCGGTCACAATCGACACGCCAATCGTGCCGTTGTAGAAGGCGATCGAATCGGATCCATCGAACGCCTCGACCTGCATCCGGGCCTTCAATCCGCCAGGCGTTGTCACGTCGGTGCCATCGAGCACGCCTTCGTATTCGAGATACGCATCGGACAGATCTTGAGTCCATTGGGTGTTGATCTGGATGATGTACACCTCGGCAACCGAATCATCAGCCGCTGAACGCAACTGGCCCACGCCATAGTGATCAACCGTTGGGCCAAGCACATCGAGGCTGTACAAATCGGAGGCGTCGTAGGGCTGGTCTGGCTCCCACGAGTAACCGACTGGAGCGGTGAGCACTGCCGACAGGTACTCGGCATCGTTCGCCCCGGCGGTGTCGGTGGTGTTGTCGCCTGTGTCGGAGGTGTCGGAGGTCTCGCCGCTGCCGCCATCGCTGCCCTCCGAAACGCACGCATCGGCTCCGAGCGATGCGGCGAGATCGTCAAAGGCCGTACCCAACAAATCGAGTTGATCCGAGGCCTTGCTCGCAGCGGCATCGTCTTTGGATTTGATTGCCAGGTTCATCTTGGTGGCCTGAGAAATTTGATCGTCGAGGTTGTTGGTGAGCGAATCGAAGTCGGCCTTGAGCTCGGCGGGCGGCGCGATCTTCACGAGTGCCGAGAGGCCTGCAACCATCACATCAATCACAGCGGGAACCGATGCCGGGTCGGCGAGGTCGAGCTTGTTGAACTCCGCCTCGCCATCGGCGCACCACGCATCGAGCTTGGCGACAAACGCTTCCTTGGTCAGCGCTTTGGTGCCGCTGCTGCATGCGCTCACTGCAAGCAGCAGCCCGGCCAGCCCGGCCAGAGCGGCCGCAGCCGAACAGTTGAGACGATTGCGCTGCACGTGAAGCTCCTCACTCGGTGGGCATTGGGCCTGCCGCACACTTGATGCGGGCATCATAGAAGCACGGGGCACACGCGCCCATTTCCCGATCTGTAGGCTCATCGGCGATGGCCACACAGTCGCTCTACCGCCGCTACCGTCCGCGCCGCTTCAGCGAACTTCGCGGGCAAGAACACGTCGTGCGCGCCCTGCGCAATGCAGTCATCAACAACCGCGAAGGACAGGGCTATTTGTTCAGCGGTCCGCGCGGCACCGGCAAGACATCGTCGGCGCGCATCTTGGCCAAGGTGCTCAACTGCACCAACGCCATCGATGGCGAACCATGTTGCGAATGCGATTCATGCATCGCTGTGGAAGCGGGCAACAGCTACGACGTTCACGAGCTCGATGCCGCCAGCAACAACGGTGTCGACGCGATGCGCGACCTCATCGAGAAGGCGTCGCTCAGCTCGCCAGGTCGGCACAAGGTCTACATCCTCGACGAAGTGCACATGCTCTCCAAGGGTGCCGAAGCTGCGTTGCTCAAGACCCTCGAAGAACCACCACCGCACGTTGTGTTCGTGTTGGCCACCACCGATCCGCAAAAGGTGAGCGCCACCATCCGCTCACGCGTGCAGCATCTCGAATTCCACCTGCTGCCGATGGACGAACTCGAACAGCACGTTCGGTGGGTTGCCGCCGATGCTGGCCTCACGGTTTCCGAAGAAGCGCTGCAGGCCGTGCTCACCCAAGGCGGCGGTTCGGCCCGCGACACGCTGAGCGCGCTCGAGCTGGTGTCTGCATCGGGTGGCGACATGCCCGACACGTTGGCCTACGACGAATTCATCGAAGCGTTCATCGCTCACGATCCTGGTCAAGCGTTGGCCGCACTTGCCTTTGCTGTGCAACAGGGCCGTGACCCGCGCACGCTTGCCCAAGACATCGTTCGCTATCTGCGCGACTGTTTCTTGTCGCTGATGGCTCCCGAGTTGGTGCAGTTGCCCGACCAACGCGCCGCGCAAGTTGCCGATCAGGCGATGCGCATGGGTGCCGCCGCCATCGTTCGCTCGATGGAGAAGATGGGCGAGATCTTGGTCGAGATGCGTCACGCTCCAGACCCGCGTTTGCTGCTCGATGTTGCGTTGGTGCAACTCACCCACGAAGCCGCCGGCAACGACATGAGCGCGCTGTTGTCACGCCTCGAGCGACTTGAGGCCGCCGTTGCCAAGGGAGGCATGGTCGACCCATCAATGCCCACCAAGCGACCAGCGCCCACCGACCCAACCACCGGTCGCGCCGTGCTTGGTGGCCGCGCTCGCCGCGACGACACCGCGCCGGTGCCAGTGCCCGCTGGCGCCCGCCCAGCTGCTGCCGCTCCTGCGGCTGCAGCTGCGCCTGAACCTGTAGCTGCTCAAGCGCCGGCACCTGCTCCGGCTGCGGCTGCGGCCCCTGCTCCGGCTGCGGCCCCGTCGGGTTCCATCGATGCGGCAATGGTCTCCGCGGCATGGCAGCAATCGATTCTCTCCACCCTCAAGCCGATGGCTCGGGCGTTGTTCTCGGCCGGCCACATCGTGGGCGACAGCAACGGCACGCTGCTTGTTGGGCTGCCCAACGAAACCCATCGCTCACGTTGCGAGGGCCACCGCGGCGATGTCGAAGCGGCCATCACCAAGCATTTCGGGGTTGGCATCAAGCTCACCTTGGTGGTCGACACATCGTCGCCATCCGAGGGCGGGCAGGGCAACTCGTCGACATCTCGCAACAACAGCAACAACACCGACCCAACCGATACAGGTAGCCCTCGCCCTGCGGAGCCACGAGCTTTGCCCAAAGACGAAGATGTCGATGTCAACGATCTCATCGACGCTCCACCCGAATCGGTGATCAGCCCAATCGACCAACTCAGCCAAGCCTTCCCGGGCTCGAAGCTCATCGACGAACCTCGCTGATATGGCCGCCACCTACACCCAACCCGTGCAGGCACTGATCGACGAACTCGGTCGGCTTCCTGGCGTGGGCCCCAAGTCTGCGCAGCGCATCGCCTTTCATTTGCTGAAGGCACCCCGCGACGATGTGTCGCGTCTGGCTCACTCGATCACCGATGCCAAGGCCCGCGTGCGGTTCTGCGCACGATGCTTCAACTTTGCCGAAGCCGAGCTGTGCCCGATCTGTCTCGACGATCGCCGCACCGGCCAACTGCTGTGTGTTGTCGAAGAGTCGAGAGACATCGTGGCGCTCGAAAAGACGGGCGAGTTTCACGGCCGCTATCACGTGCTGCTTGGCGCGATGAATCCGCTTGAAGGCGTTGGACCCGAGCAGCTGAAGGTGAAAGAACTCTTCGCCCGGCTTGAGCCCGAAGGTGTCGAAGAAGTGATCTTGTGCACCAACCCAAACACCGAAGGCGAAGTGACTGCGCTCTACATTGCGCGCATGCTCAAGGCGTTCAACGTGAAGGTCACTCGTATTGCCAGCGGTCTGCCCGTTGGCGGCGATCTCGAGTACGCAGACGAACTCACCTTGGGCCGTGCGCTCGAGGGTCGTCGCGAACTGCTGTAACCAACTCGCCCCG
>JBAXER010000146.1:0-3665 GCA_037140375.1 Actinomycetota bacterium | reverse complement strand
ACATAGGCGTATGGAACCTCGGGTTGCCCCACGAGGTGAGCGGGATGACCTGTAGCCCCAACAACGTGATGGCGAGAATTGCCCGGCGTGGTCCGGTACGACGGTTGCGTCGCCACCCAGCGAACAACAGCGCAAGACCGGGCAGCGCAACAATCCAAGTGAAGTGGTAGTAGGCGTCGGTGGTGATGTCTACCGCGCGGCGGAGGCCGGAAGGCAGTGTGAGATGCGAGCCATTGCCCAGCGCCTCGGCGAGTGTGCCGTGGTCCTGATGCATCATCAACACGAAGCGTTTGGGTATCTGGCGCAGCTCTTCGCGCGGGTGGTCGAGGATGAAGTGCAGAGCCGCCTTGGTGTTCGCCGGGTTGCGGATCTCTTCGGGTAGGGCTGGGTCGTCGCACCACGCATGGTTAGCCCATGAGAACCCGCCGTCGGAGCCGGGGAATCGCGACATACACATGCCGTCGCCGAGGTTGGTGGAAATTGGAATGAACTTGCCGAACACAAAGGCGTTGCGAACGGTGAGCGGCGTGAGCACAAGCAACATGGTGATCGACGCCCATCCGAGATGCCGCAGAGCCGAGCGCCATCCGCCGCCGGCGCACAGCGCAGCGATGCCGAGGCCGATGAATACGGGCAGCGAGAAGGGTCGGATGAGTAACGAGGCGCCCATTGCTACGCCGAACCACAGCAGGCGTTTGCGGCTCATTGGTCCAGCGGTCCAATCGTGATCCATCAAGATTGCAACACACAGCAACGCGCTGAAAATGAAGGTGGTCTCTACTGAGTAGGTGGCGACACCGATGACAAGGCTGGGGTAAAAGGCGACAAGGCCGGCCGCAATGATTGCGACTCGATGGTTGAACGCCCGACGCGCAATGAAATAGACGAGAACGATGGAAACGGTTGACAGCAGCACGTGGAGCATGGCGGTGAGCTGTGCCTGATTGCCGGGCAGCGGTGTGTGTAGCCCGAGCCAGTACACAACTGACAGAACGAGGGGGTAACCGATGGGGTAGTACGAGGTGGCCTTACCGGTGATATACGACACATAGCCGTGACCCCGGGCGATCTCGTTGCCGAAGAACCAGTACGAGTATTGGTCGCCCTGGAGCCGCCAATCTTCGGGAGTGTTACGGGCGGCCCAAAGCCCCCACGCGAGACGAAGGAGGAACCCGACGAGAACGAGAACGGCCAACTGCCGGCCGTTGCGCGTGCGCAAAAAGTGTCGAGCTCGATCTACCAAAACCACGGCTGTCAGTATGTCACGCAGGCCCATCTGGGACCCGAAGCGTCGGTTAGGGTCTCGTCAATGCGCGATCGCCCGACGAGTCATAGCGCCACGGGTCGTCTTCGATCGCTGCGCGACAGATTGGCGGCGCTTCACTCGTTGCATCCAACACTTGCGCTTGCGGCAATCGCAGCGGCGCTCTCGGCGTGGGTCTACTGGTCGCTGCTGTTCCATCTGCGCAGCGCGACTCCCGCAGATCCCGATAGCGCGCTGTTTGTGTGGTCGATGGCCCATGCTCCGCGTCAGATGTTGCACGGCAATAATCCGTTCTTCAGCAATGCGATCTTTGCGGTGAGCGGGGGAGCGAACCTCGCGTACAACGCCACCGCTCCGCTGCTGGGTTTGGTGATGTATCCGTTCACTGCGTGGCTCGGGCCTGTCGCCGGGTTCAACCTTCTCGTGGCGCTTACGCCAGTAGCGAACACACTCGCTGCTCGACGTTTGCTTCGAGTGCTCACCGGGCGCAGCGGTGTTTCTGTCTCGCTCGGAGCGCTCGTTATTGGTTTCTCGCCAATGGTGATGATGCATAACGGCGCCCGGATGCAGTTGGTGTTTCAGGCCATGGCACTGCTTCTTCTCGCCGAACTGTTTGCGCTTGGGCGCGCCGCTCTCGCGGGCGAACCAATGTCTCGCCGCAGAGTGGTGGCTGCGGGAGCACTCGCCGGTCTGCAGATGTGGATTGGTTCCGAGCAGTTGGCCATCGTGATGATCGTGGTTTCGGTAACCCTGCTGGCGATACTGACGCTTGCTCGATTCACAGCGTCGTTGTCAGCGCGGTCAGCGTTACGTTGGTATCGACGCGATCTCGGTTCGTTGGCACTTGGGTTCGCCGTAATGCTGCTCGTGGCAGCGCCGTTTCTCGCTGAGTTCTTGTTCGGGTCGCAGCGCTACACCGACGGTTATCACGTGGTGGCGCGCCCACTATTCGGCCTTCGAGTCGCGAACGTCGTCACTCCTACCGAGGCGACCCTTTTTCACACGCACATTCCGTTGGCAATCGACCGTGTTCAGATGAGTGTGTTCCGCGACGAAGACACCGGCTATCTGGGCTTGCTGGCTGTGGGTTGCGTGCTCGTAGCTCTGGCAACTTGGCGGCGACGCACCACACTTCAAAGGGCCGCAGTGTTGGTCGGTCTCGGCTGCTTCTTGTTGGCGCTTGGCCCCACGATTCGTTGGTCGGGAACCGGAACCGGTTTGCCAGGGCCATGGCGATTACTCGAGCAGTTGCCGGTGTTGCGCGAGATTGTCGCGAACCGCATGTCGCTCGGCCTGTTCTTGATGCTTGGGGTGCTCGTTGCAACCGTGGGCCAATCTGCCATGGATAGTGAGCCACCCAGGCGGCACGGCGCCGAACGATCGTTTCGCACGTTGTGCTGGTGTGCACCCCTACTGCTCATTCCGGCGCAGTTTCATCACACCAAGGCCGTGTCGGCGTCGGCTGCTGAGCTACTCAAAGAACGTTGCAACAACACTCTGGTTGTGACGATCCCTCAGCCGCTCGAGCAAGAAGGCATGGCGTGGCAAGCGCGTAGCGATTTCGCGTTCGACCTCTATCGAGGCTTTGCCTTCCGTGGATCTACGTTGCCCAAGGGTGATCGCATGCTGATCGACGACATCGCCGAGCGCGGCTCTGGTGACGATGCGGCCATCACCGCAGCGGTTTTGCAACTCTCGTCGCTCGGTATTGGTTGCGTGGTGACACCATCGAACTCGCTCAATGTGGCCGAGAATCTCGATTCTTTGCTGGGTCCGCCACTGGTCGCTGGCGATGTCGCAGTATGGGTCCTGCGCTAGCTCATAGCGGTCAAGCGATGCCTGCGCAGCTACAGTCAGCCCTCGTGGAAATGGCTGGCGAAATGGTTGGGGAACCTTCCGAAGTGCAGACAGATAGCAGCGAAGGCGTGTATCGCCAGCTCATCGTCACCGTCACCGCCGTTGCCGCGGCATGGAGAATTTTCTACCTGGTGGCCGCGAAGTGGGGTCGTCAACTGATGTTGAACGACTCGTTGTATTACAGCTCGCAGGCATTCCAAAACGCCCATGGGCATTGGTTTCGAAACGTGCTTGGCGACCATCCCGGAGCCGAGCACGCCCCGCTCACCTCGGTGCTGCTGACGCCATCGAGTCTGCTGTCGAACCATGAGTTCTGGCAGCGTGCCACGAATACGTTGGTGGGAATAGCTGTTATCCCCTTGATCGCAATGGTCGCTCGGCGCGTTGGCGGTCGTCGCGTTGCGGTCATCGCCGCGGCTATAGCGGCTGTCTACCCGAACCTCTGGATGAACGACTCGGTCATCATGTCGGAGACGTTGTCTACGTTGCTTGCCGTTGCAGCGTTGTGGTTCGCGCTGCGTCATCGCGATCGATTCGAGATGCG
>JBAXER010000145.1:0-3684 GCA_037140375.1 Actinomycetota bacterium | reverse complement strand
GCCGAAGGCGTCGATCCGGTGCGTGCCGAGCAGTCGGCGCTTGGCGCTATCGGAGACCTCACACGTGCTCGGCTGTTGGCGCGAGACGAACACCTCGCAGCGCGACGCGAGATGTTTGCCGAGACGCCCTATCGGCTCGATGGCACCGGGCGCGCCGTTGCCGGTGCGGTCACCGAAATCGTTGCCGCCATCGAAGCGGCAGCGGCACCGTTGCTCGCTCGCCATGCCGAAGAAGTGACCGTGCTCGAGGCGCGCATCTCGGCGATGGGCGAGCGCGGTAGCGGCAAGAAGCTTGTCGAAGAGCGCCACAAGCGCGAGCTGCGCCGTCATCGAACCGACGAACTCCGCTCGGGCCTCACCACCCTTGCGGGCGCCTACCGCGATGCGTTGGTCAACGGCACAATCAGCCGTCCCGACTCGGCCGCCACGGCCATCACGCGTATTCACCGCTCACTCGAATCACTTGAGCGAAACCCCAACGAGCAGTTGCTGCTGCAGGCGTTGTTGCTCGGCCTTCCCTCGATGAACCATTAGCGACTGGACCAAGCACATGCCCAAGTTGTCAACCGATGAGGTCTTCTCATTTCTGGCTGAACCGAACCACCTTGCGCGCATTGCCACGGTTGATGCCGACGGCATGCCGCGCGTGGTGCCGCTGTGGTTCATCATGGATGGCGACATGCTGTGCTTCACGCCGCGTGAGCCGGCTGTCATTTGGCAGAACATGCTGCGCGATCCGCGCATCGCAATCTCGATTGATGAAGACGAAGCGCCCTATCGCAAGGTGACCGTGCAGGGCCATGTCGAGGTTTTGTACCAGCCCGGCCGCGACCGCCTGTGGCAGCACCTGTATCGGGCCATTGCCTCGCGCTACATCCCGCTCGATTCGGCCAACGCCTATGTCGATAGCACCGACGACCAGCCGCGAGCGTTATGTGCAGTGAATCTCACCGCAGCCACATCTCGGGTGTCTACGTGGCGCATGCCGGTGCCAGGCGAAGACCCACGCGGCATCTGGCACAACCGTTATTACGTGCCCGGTACGAAGATGGCCATCGATCCCGAAACTCGCTAGCGCGCATATTGGGGTGGGTCGATACAACGATCACCGCTAGCATTGCCCCTCACGCCCAGGTAGCTCAGTCGGTAGAGCAACGCACTCGTAATGCGTAGGTCGCGGGTTCGATTCCCGCCTTGGGCTCCAGTTGTTATCGCACGTTGTAATGCATCCCGGCGTCAGGCTGGTTCAAGCACCGCAACCGGCTGAGGCACTTCGCCAAGCGTCCGCTTCAGCCGCGCTCGCGCAGCGATACCTCGGATGGCACCGGCGATGCCTTCGGGGTTCTTGATCGCGGTCACAATCAGCAGCACGCCACCGATCAGCGCTTCCCAGCGGCCCATCGATCCGAACAAGCGGCTGCTTGCAAAGAACGCAACTCCCGATGACGCCACGATGCCTGCGGTGACTGCGCCGCTCACGCTGGTGATGCCGCCGAGGTATGCAAACGCGAGCGCTGTGAGCGAGGCCACCGTGCCGTACGAGACATCGGAGATTGAGCCGAAGCGATAGGCGATGAGGCATCCGCCCACACCGGCGATAAACGACGACAGTGCGAACACAAGCAACTTGCCCGAAGCCACGTTGATGCCGATGGACGCAGCGGCACGTTCGTTCGAGCGGATCGCCAAGATTCGTCGGCCTGTGGCGCTGCGCCGAATGTTCACGACCATCATCGCCAACGTAAATGTGACCACGATGAGGAACACGCCAAACACGGGTCGCGACGATTTGCTGCCGAGCACCAAACCGAGGTCGATGCCGAGGAACTTTGGGTTCGGAATCTTTGCTCCGCCGGTGCCGATGTCGCCAACGAACATGGGGTTCTTGAAGACGAACTCTGAGATGGCGACTCCGCCAGCCAGCGTGATGATGGCCAGGTTGGTGCCGCGCACACGCAGCGCGGGTAGGCCGAGCAACACACCAAACGTGGCAGCAATGAGCGCTGCAAGAATCGGGGCGATTGGGAACGGCACGTGCCAACTCATCGCCAACTTTGATAGGCCAAAGCCGGCCACACCTGCAAAGGCCATCTGCGCCAGCGAGGTCTGTCCGCCAAAGCCGGTGAGCACCACCAGTGCCAGAGCCAAGACAATCGCGATGAGCGTGGTCATGATCGCGCCGCGCCATAGCGGGCCGAGCAAGAAGAGTCCACCAACCGCAGCCACAAGCGGCACGAGCACGCTGAACGCGGTGACGCGAGCCTGAGGCACTGCCGGCAGTTTCCATGTATCGGCGGAGCCACGCTCGGGCAGACGCTCACCGAGCAATGCCATCGCAATGATGATGACCACAAACGGCAGGCCTTCGCGAGCGCCGTATTTCGGAAACCAACTGAGGTCGTTTTGCAGCTTGGTGAATACCGACTGCACCATGCCGATGGCCATGCCGGTGAACACCGTGGGCCAGAAGAATCTGAACTTGCCAATGAGCGCTGCGCCGAGCGCGGGGATGAGATAGCCGAACGTGAAGATGCTCGGATTGAGCTGAATCATTGGTGCGGCAAGGATGGCCACAAAGGTTCCGACCACAGTGGCCACAACCCAGTTCAAGCCAGCGAGCAGTTCGGGGGAGAGGCCCATGAGTACGGCGCCCTTTTCGCTCTCGGCGGCGGCCCGGGTAGCCAGGCCAACCCGCGTGTAGCGATACGCAGCCCACAGCACTGCGGTGATAGCCATCACGATTGCGGCGAGCCACAGTCCGTCGCGTGGCACGGTGAGTGAGCCGGTGATGGTTACTGGTTCGCGTGGCAAAATGGCGCCGACGCGCATCGTGATGTTGTCGACGAATCGACGCTCGACCAAGGTGGTGAGCACGATGAGCAGACCAACGCTGGCAACAACTTTGGCCAACGCTGGCGCTCGCCGCAGCGGTCTGAAAATCAGCAGATAGACGGCGAGACCGAGCAATGCCGACGTGAGCAGCGACAGCCCGAGGGCCCATCGAAATCCGACGTCACCGTTGAAGTGATAGCGCCCTGGCAATCCCGGAATCGGAAAGGGGTATGCCCCGTTACGTAGATCGGCGTACACGTATGTGGACCACATCGCCATTGCGCCGTACGCGAAGTTGACCACGCCCGAGCCTTGGTAGGTGAGCAGCAGCCCCGTTGCGAACGACGCGATGATCGCCCCGGCGCCAAGGCCGAGCACCACATAAAAGAAGTAGTCGGTCATCGACGCGAGTGTTCTGCGCCGAGTGAGGTCATGGCAGCAGATCCTTACTGGACACGGCCTCGAAGCCCTTGAGGTCGATCACCTTGCCGCCAGCCACGTATTCGGCGAATGGGAAGATGTACGAACACACCGATGAGTACGTGGCCAGTGCGCCGCATTCCATTGGTGCAGCGCCGCCGAACAACTTGAGATCTTTTGAGGTGCCGAGATAGGTGTAGAGCGCCTTCGCGGTCATCGGGGTACCTTCGGAAACCATCTTGTTTGAGTAATCGGCAAGTGACATCGCGGTCATGTAGCCCAACGCTCCTAGACCAAGTCCGTTGATATCGACTTCGGCCTCAGGAACGCCGAGCATCGGGGCCAGGATCTTGCGCATGATGGTGCGCTGCGGGCTATCGACGCTTTCGTTCACACCGGCGAACACCCAGCCAACGGCGTCGTCGCCGACTT
>JBAXER010000144.1:0-3701 GCA_037140375.1 Actinomycetota bacterium | reverse complement strand
GACGAATGGGTACGCCGACCAGTCGGTGGCGGAGATGAAGTCGCGAGCAGGGAACGACACGATCGTTCCGGTGACGGGAGGCTCGTTGATCACGGGCACGGCGCCGGCGGTGCCTGTGAAGGTGGGGAGGTAGAACCCTCCGCCAAGCATCGAGGCCACGATGGCCATCGCGGCGGTGCGCCGACGACGGTACGTCGCGGCGCTCTTGCGTCGTGAGCCGGGGCTCTTCGGGCTGGGGTCGAACGACATGCCGTTCGTCTCTCGCTTGATCATGGTTATCCCTGTCTGTACATAGACCTCTCGCGAGACCCACGGTTCCTGTGAACAACAATGAAGAAGTGCCGTTCTGAATGCCATAAGTCGTTGGTGTCAGTCTTTGTGGCACTAGAAGGCGGATCTGGCGGTCCTTTGCGCTTACGACCTCCGACCCAAGTTCCTCATGGAGATACACCGAAATACGGGGCGAAACCGGGCCATTGCGGCCGGTTTGCTCGCGTATTCACGATCTGGCCGCCGAAGTACGTCGCAACCTGTCGCGAACGGGCTCGGCAGAGGTCGTATCGACACTGGTACCAGTGCAGTGCGCGTGCGCGCATAACTGATGGCCTACGGTGCACCCATGCATGACTCCGTGACCGTCTATATGGCAGCGACTCCCGAGCAGATCTGGCAGCTGGTGAGCGACGTCACCAAGATCGGTCGATACAGCCCAGAGACCTTCGAAGCCGAGTGGCTCGATGGAGCGACAGGGCCGGCTGTGGGTGCGCGTTTTCGTGGTCACGTGAAGCGCAATGGCAAGGGACCTACGTATTGGACGACTTGCGAAGTGGTCACCTGTGAACCAGGTGTTGAGTTCGCGTTCGCTGTTGGCGGCGCCGATAAGCCGCTCAACGTGTGGGGCTACAAGCTGGTGCCGTCGGGCGATGGCACCGATGTCACTGAGTCGTTCAGGCTGACCCCCAATCTGGCGATGCGTGTGTATTGGGCGCTGCTCGGGTGGGCTCGCGGCACGACCAACCGCAACGGCATGCGTGCCACCCTCGAGCGCATCAAGGCCGAGGTCGAGTTACACCCATAGAGCGGTCGGCGGTAGTTGGCGGCAGGCGAGTGCGATAGAACATATGTATGCCTATTGCCTGTGTCTATTGCGGTGGCCAACACCAGCGCCCAAGCGACGTTCGCGAGTGTTGGCAACGGGGCGAAAGCGCTGGTGCCGAGGTGTCTGCGGTGTCTGTGGTGTCTGCGGTGCCGGCGGCGCTGCCGCTAGCGGTGCCGAGCAAAGCGCCGAGCAAAGCGTTTGTGCAGTGGGCTCGTAGCGGTCCGTCGCACCTGGGCCGAGGCATTGTGCTGTGCGCCGGAGCAGAGATTCCCTCAGAGTGGTCGGGTGCCTCTCGCATCGTTATCGACCAAGCGGTTCTCGGCGATGCTCACGCAACCGTGCTCGAGCTCGCGGCTCACGCCGCAGCGGGTCGGCGGGTTGTTGTCGAGCTTGCGCCGGGTGTTGTCCGCTCGTTTCGCGAGCCAGCGCACTCGGTCACATCGCTGCCGCCATACCAACTTGGTCCACGATTTACGTTCGCTCTCGACCTGCTGCATCACCTCGTATGGAGCAACGCCATCGACGCCACCGCTGAGCAACCTCATTGGCCACTGATCGATGCAGCCATCGCTCTCGGCGCTACAGCGGTGCACGACGGCCCCGGCGATGTCGAGTTGCCCGACGGGTCGCGGGTGTGGCTCGATGGCGGGCCCGCCCGGTGCTGCGAACCCATCGACGGTCTGGCCGTGTTGCATGCCGTGGCCATCGAGCACGGCTCGCTTGCGGTGCCTGTTGGCGCCGATGCCACCATCGAACTCGCACCCGACCAACGCGCCGCAGTGCTGCACTCAGGCGGTGCAGCGCGCATTATCGCCCCGGCCGGAAGCGGCAAGACCCGAGTGCTCACCGAGCGCGCTCGGCACCTTGTGAACGCTTGGCGGTTGCCGCCAAGCGCAGTCAGCCTTGTGGCCTTCAACAAGCGTGCCCAAGAAGAGATGCAGGCTCGCACCGACGATCTGCGCGGGCTGCGCGTGCGCACGCTCAACGCGATCGCGTTGGCCATTGTGAATGGCAGCGCTCCGTTTGCTCGCCAGAGTCGCAACTACCGAACCATCGACGAGATCGATGTGCGTCGCATCATTGGGCGGCTGGTTCAGTTTCCGCGCAAACGCAATACAGACCCGGTTGCCACATGGATTGAAGCGCTCAGCATGGTGCGTCTTGGCCTGCGCAGCCCGGCCGATGTTGAGGCAATCTACGACGGTGATGTCGATGGCTTCGCTGCGTTTTGGCCGAAGTATCGCGCCGTGCTCGAGGCCGAAGGTGCCATCGATTTCGACGATCAGATCTATCGCGCGCTCGAGTTGCTGCTTGCCGACGCCGAGACGCGTCGCGTTGCCCAGCGCGCGTGTCGACTCTTGCTGGTCGACGAATTTCAAGACCTCACGCCAGCGCATGTGCTGTTGGTTCGGCTGTTGTCGGCTCCCAACTTCAGCGTGTTTGGTGTGGGCGACGACGACCAAACCATCTATGGGTATAGCGGTGCCGATCCGGCGTGGCTTATCGATTTCGAGTCGCTGTTCCCCAATGCGGGCATGCATCCGCTTGAGGTGAACTATCGCTGTCCTGGCGATGTGGTGCAGGCAGCCGATCGTTTGGTTCGCCACAATCGGCGCCGCGTCGCCAAAGTCATTCGTGCCGCGCGCCCCGACACTCAGGGACTGCGCGTGGTTGCCGCTGTCGACGCACTCGGTGCCACTGTTGCTGCCGTGCTTGCCGCTGTTGAGGCAGGTACCGGCACGGCCGATATCGCCGTGCTCACCCGCGTGAATGCATTGCTCGCGCCTGTGCAACTTGGCCTCAGCGCGGCAGGAATAGCGGTCAGCGGCGGCGTCGGCGCAGAGTTCTGCGAGCGCACAGCTATTCGCGCCGCATTGGCATGGGTTCGCCTCGCCGTGGCAGATCCCGCTCGTCTCGATCCCAGCGACCTCGCCGAGGCACTGCGTCGTCCATCGCGCTCGCTGCATCCCAACGTGGCCACATGGGCGGGCGAGCAGAGTTCTCTCGATGGCCTTCGTCGCCTCGCCGGGCGCGCCAACAACGAGCGCGATGCGCAACGGGTCAACGAGTTCGCCGATGACATCGAGCGAATGCAGTTGGTGGCGCGCCACGGCGACACAGCGCGAATCTTGCGCACGCTGAGCGACGACGTTGGCCTCGGCGCATCCATCTCCACCATCGACGACAGTCGCCGCGGCATGAACCGCGCCGCGCAGAACGACGATCTGGTGTCGCTGGCGCAGTTGGCCACGTTGCAACCCGACCCACGGCTGTTGAGCGGGTGGCTGCGTCAGCAGTTGTCGCAGCCCCGGGGTGCTGGGGGCGTAGCGCTGGCCACCGTGCACCGAGTGAAGGGCCAAGAGTGGCCGGTAGTGGTGCTTCACCATGTTGAAGCCGACCAGTATCCGCATCGGCTCGCCGAAGACCTCGAAGAAGAACGGCGCGTGTTTCATGTGGCGCTCACCCGTGGGCGCGAGCAGGTCACGGTCATCGTCGGTGCCAAACCCAGTCCCTTTGTTGATGAGATGCGCAACGAACCTCCGCCGCCGACCGCGCCGGTTCTGGTCACGCCGGTGCTTCGTGCACGCGACACATCTCGATC
>JBAXER010000143.1:0-3766 GCA_037140375.1 Actinomycetota bacterium | reverse complement strand
TTCCACCACCGGCCGCTAAAACGCCACGCGGTGTCGCGCACGCGATCGTCGTCGGCTACAACCATGGGGCGTGGCCACATGGCGTGCAGCGCAGCGGTGATGGCCACTGTTTCTTCGTCGGTTGGCACCGGCGAGATGTTGCCAGGGAAGGCAGCCATCACAGCGGCATGTTTCCGTGCTTGCGCCGGGGCAGCTCTTCACGCTTGGTGCGCAACATACGCAGGCCGGCAACAATCTTTTGGCGGGTCTCGGCTGGGTCGATCACGTCGTCGATGTATCCGCGCTCGGCCGCCGCATATGGGTTGGCGTACTTCTCGGTGTAATCGGCAACCAGCTCGGCACGGCGGGCCACTGGGTCGGCGGCTTGCTGCAGTTCGCGGCGGTACACAATCTCAACGGCACCTTGCGGGCCCATCACGGCCAGCTCGGCGGTTGGCCATGCATAGGCCAAGTCTGAGCCAATGGACTTTGAGTCCATCACCACATACGCCCCGCCGTAGGCCTTGCGGGTGATGATCTGAATACGTGGCACGGTGGCTTCGCAATATGCGTAGAGCAACTTGGCGCCGTGGCGAATGATGCCGCCGTATTCCTGATCGACACCGGGCAAGAACCCGGGCACATCAACAAAGGTGACCAACGGAATGTTGAACGCATCGCAGGTGCGCACAAAACGTGCGGCCTTGCTGGCCGACTCGATATCGAGCACGCCAGCAAGCATCAGCGGCTGGTTACCCACAATGCCAACAGGCTTGCCATCGATACGGCTGAAACCGCACACGATGTTCTTGGCCCAATGAGCGTGATATTCGAAGAACTCGCCATCGTCGACAATCGCCGCGATGACCTTCTTCATGTCGTATGGCTGGTTGGGCGACACCGGCAAAATGTCACGCAGCTCGGTGCACAAACGGTCGGGGTCGTCGCCCGTGTCAATCGATGGTGGCTCTTCCAGGTTGTTGGCCGGCAAGAAGCTGAGCAAGAAGCGCACATCGTCGAGACAGCTCTTCTCGTCGTTCGACACAAAGTTGGCCACACCGCTCTTCGAGGCGTGGCTCATTGCGCCACCAAGCTCTTCGAGCGTTACGTCTTCGCCGGTAACGGTCTTGACCACATCGGGGCCGGTGATGAACATGTGGCTGGTCTCGCGCACCATGAAGATGAAGTCGGTCATGGCCGGGCTATACACAGCACCGCCGGCGCATGGGCCCAAGATCACCGAGATCTGCGGCACCACGCCGCTTGAGCGCACGTTGCGGAAGAAGATGCCGCCATAGCTGGCCAGCGACACCACGCCTTCTTGAATACGAGCGCCGGCACCATCGTTGAGGCCCACAACTGGGGCGCCAACCTTGATGGCAAGGTCCATCAGCTTGTGGATCTTCTCGGCGAACACTTCGCCAAGGGCGCCACCAAACACGGTGAAGTCTTGGCTGAACACGAACACCTTGCGGCCGTCTACCGTGCCCCAGCCCGTGATGACGCCGTCGGTGTATGGCCGCTCTTCGAGACCAGCGGCATGGGCCCGGTGGCGAGCCAGCATGTCGAGTTCTTGAAAGCTGCCTGGATCGAGGAAGTAATCGATGCGCTCGCGGGCGAGCAACTTGCCCTTTTCGTGCTGGCGCTCGACCGAGCGAGCCGAGCCGGCATGCAATGCCTCTTCGCGCCGGGCGCGCAGATCATCGAGCTTGTCGTGCATTGGATTTGTCACGGGCACGACGCTACTGCCGACGGCGATCTGAGCAGAACTCTTGATGCCCAGATCGCCGCAGGTTTATTTCAGTTCGTAGACAACCGTGACGTCGATGGTCAGATCTTGGGTGCCTGGCGACACCGGTGTTGACGAAGGGGTCGCGCCGGCCAGGTCGGCTGGCGCCATCTGGTAATAGATGGGGCCGGTCACCGGTGACGAAACTTCGCTGATGGTCATGACCGCACCAACCTTGGCGTTTGCAGCCCCGGCGTATTGATCGGCACGTGCCTTTGCGTTGGCGATGGCTGCGGCTCTCGCTGCGCCAAGCACTGCTTCGGTGTCGTTCACGTAGAAGCTGATTCCGCCGATGTTGATCTCGTTACCAACCAACGCTGCGGCGGCATCGATGATGGTGCCCGCATCGCCAAGCTTGCGGATGGTCACGGTCATGCTGTTCGAAGCGTTGTAGCCCGTGATGGTGCGACCCGTGTTGTCGTATTGCGGATACAGCGACACGCCGCTGGTCGCGATGTCGTCTTTGCTCACGCCGGCCGAGGTGAGCACCTTGATCAGCGTGTCGGCTTTGGTGGCGGCTTGACGCAGCGCATCGTTGGCCTTGCTGGCAGTAACCGACACACCAAGCGACAAGCTGGCCGTATCGGGCTTCACCGTGACTTTGCCATGACCCGACACAGTGACCGATCTCGTCACGATGCCCGATGGAGTGCCGCCGCCCGGGGTGGTGGGGGTGGTTTCGGCGACCGCGCTGGCGGTGGCACTGCTATCGCTGGGCGACGACGACGTGTTGTTGATCATTGCAACGACGCCAACGGCCAGCATTCCGACTGCTGCGCCTCCGACGACTGTGGCTATCCAACCGTTCTTCATGAGAACTCCTCGACTCGTGTGCCCAGCAACGCTGCGGCACACTTTCGACGTTAGTCACTCGCAATTTGGTTCCCGAACGGCCAACCTATTGCGATGCAGTTGCCCTTCCAGCCGCCGATCTCACCGATGCTGTCCAAAGCTGCCGACGCCATTCCTGTTGGCGACGAGTGGCATTACGAGCCGAAGTGGGATGGCTTTCGATGCATCGTGTTTCGCGATGGCGACGATGTGGTGTTGGCCAGTCGCAACGAGAAGCCGTTCAACCGATACTTCCCCGAACTGATCGAACCGCTGAAGCGCTCGCTGCCCGATCGTTGTGTGGTCGATGGCGAGATCGTGATCGCATCCCCCATCGGCGAAGGCCTGGATTTCGATTCGCTGTTGCAGCGCATCCACCCCGCCGCGTCACGCGTGCAGAAGCTTGCCGAAGAGACGCCAGCGAGCATGGTGGTGTTCGACATCCTTGCGATTGATGATCGCTCGCTACTCGACACACCACTGGCCGAACGCTTGGTCGTGCTGCACGAAGCGCTTGGTGACGCCGCACCGCCGATCTATCTGTGCCCGTCATCGACCAACCCTGCCGTTGCTCACGAGTGGTTCAACCGATTCGAAGGAGCGGGTCTCGATGGTGTTATCGCCAAACGTTTGAGCGGCCTGTACACGCCCGACAAGCGCACGCTGATCAAGGTGAAGCACGAGCGCACCGCCGAGTGTGTGGTTGCTGGCTATCGAGTACACAAAGACGGCAACGGTGTTGGCTCGCTGTTGCTTGGCTTGCACGACCAAGCCGGACAGTTGCATCACGTTGGTGTCACCGCGGCGTTCACCGCGAAGTTTCGCGCCGAGTTGTTGGCCGAGCTCGAGCCGCTCACCCACGACGCGCTCATCGATCATCCATGGGCCGATTGGGCAACGGCGGCCGCTGGTTCTAGTGAATCGACCACTCGCCTACCCGGCGCAGTGAGCCGATGGAACGCCGGCAAAGATCTGAACTGGGTGCCGCTGCGCGTGGAGCGTGTGGTCGAGGTGCATTTCGGTCAGCTGCAAAACGGACGCTTCCGCCACGGCGTTCAGTTTCAACGCTGGCGTCCCGACCGCACCGTGCAGAGTTGCGCCTATGACCAACTGGATGTGGCCGCACCCGTTGCCTTCAGCGAGCTGATGAGCCGAGGCTCAGCCTGA
>JBAXER010000142.1:0-3834 GCA_037140375.1 Actinomycetota bacterium | reverse complement strand
TCAGCCTCACCATCTTCAACTCAAACGAAGAGGCCATTCAGAAACTGGTTCAGGGCGGCGGCTCGTCGGGCTTCGACATGGTGGTGCCTACTGGCGTGTACATCCCGCAACTGGCCAAAGCCGGCATGCTTGCTGAGCTCGACAAGACCAGAATTCCTAACTTCTCGAATCTCGATCCTGCCTATGCGAACCAGACATGGGACCCAGGCAATCAATACAGCGTCTGTAAGAACTGGGGCACCACTGGTTGGATCTATGACACCACCATTGTGAAGACCGAGATCAAGACGTGGGCCGACTTCATCAAGGTGGCCCAGACCGAAGCCAGCGGCAAGACCAGCGTGATCGATTCGCCGCCACACCTTGCGGGCATCTACTTCTGGGCCAACGGCATCGACTGGACCACCGAGAAGACCGAAGACCTCGATGCATGTGCGAACTTCATGGTCAACGAGTTCGCTCAGCACATCAAAGCCTTCGACTCGTACCCAGGCGTGAACCTCACCACCGGCAGCTACGCGTTGTCGCAGGTATGGAATGGCGACGCCCGTCAGGGTCTGCTCAGTGTTCAAGAGGCCAATGACGACCCCAATCGTTACAAGTGGGGCATCGGTAGTCCAGTAACCGAGCTGTGGATGGACAACTGGTGCATCCTCAAGAGCGCCAAGAATGTCGATGCGGCATACGACTTCATCAACTTCATCCTTGATCCCGCCAACAGCGTGAAGGACCTCAACTTCCATGGTTACAACACGGGCATCAAGGGCGTCGATGCCCTTGCCGCCGACATCGATTTTAAAGACATGGTCTTCTTCAACGATGCGCAAGTGGCAACCATGCGCTCGGGCGCAGTGAACTCAGCTCAGGAGAAGATTGTGAAGATCTACAGCGATGTGAAAGCAAAGGCTGGCGGCTGACCTATGGAGGCAACACTCGGAGCGCAGCCACCGCAGCAGCGCACGTGGCTGCGCGCCCCGAAGTTCCTTCTCGCGATTCCATCGTTTGTCTGGTACGTATTCCTGTTCGTCGTGCCGGTCGGGTTGGTCATCGTCAACAGCTTCGGCCGCAAGATCACTGGGTCTCCGGGCAAGGTCGACCTCAGCGCACCAAGTCTCGATCGTTATCGTGAGGTTGTGAGCGGGTCATTTCGCTCGCTGTTGAAACAGACGATGTTCACATCGATTCTCGGCACCGTGCTGTGTCTGGTTGTCAGCCTTCCAGTGGCGTATCTGCTGGCGTTCAAGGTCGGGCCGAAGGCAAAGACAGCGGTGCTGGCGTTGCTGATGGTTCCGTTCTTCGCGAACTTCTTGTTGCGTACCCTTGCGTGGCGCATCGTGCTGCAGCCGCGCGGTTTCCTCTCAAACTTCTTGCAGTCAGGCCACTGGTTCACGTTCGGCCAAGCGTTGCGCAGCGGACCAATCCAGATTCTCGATACGCGTACTGCGGTGCAGATTGCAATCGTCTACAACTACTTGCCGCTGATGATTTTCCCGCTGTGGGTGGCTCTCGACCGGGTCGAGTTGCACCTTCGCGAAGCGTCGAAAGATCTTGGCGCGAATCGCATTCGAACCTTTCTTCAGGTGACCTTGCCTCTGGCCGGGCCCGGAATCGTTGCTGGATTGATCCTGGTGTTCGTGCCGTTGTCGGGCGACTACGTGACAGCAGCGTTGCTCGGTGGAGCCAAAGGCAACATGATCGGAGCCGAGGTTGCGAACCAGTACTTCAAGGCGCAAGACGCGGCTTCTGGTTCTGCCATAGCGGTGTCGTTGATTCTCTCGATCTTGCTGGTGCTGGGGGTGCTGGCCACCTGCTTCTGGTTCATGTCGAAACTGCTCAAAGCCAACCGAGCCGTCAAGGTTGTTGCGCGATGAAGAAGTACTTCAGCATCACCAATGCACTCGGAGCATGGACTGCGGTGGTCATTGCGTTTCTGTTCACGCCCATCTTCTTTTTGATGGCGATGTCGTTCAACGAGTTCAAGAGCATCTTCAGGTGGACCGGCTTCTCTACGGTGTGGTGGTCGCGCATGTTCGACAACACCACGCTCACGAGCTCAGTGAAGGTCTCTATCGAGGTAGCGCTCATCAGCACATTGCTTGCGTTGGTACTCGGCACGTTGGCAGGTCTCACTCTTGCTCGAAAGCCCGGCAAGTGGACCGCTGGCTTCGTTGGCATCATCTTGCTCATCTTGGTCACGCCCGAGATCGTCGATGGTGCCGGGCAGCTGAGCTGGTTCGTGCGTCTCGGCGGCCCGTTCCGCGAAGGCCTCACGCCGATTGTGCTCGTGCACACGGTGTTTAGTTCTGCGGTGGTCACGCTCATCGTGCGTGCTCGCGTGTCAGGACTCGATGCTCGCCTCGAAGAAGCAGCTGCCGACCTGTTCGCTACCCCCACCCGCGCCTTTTGGCAGATCACGCTGCCGTTGGTGATGCCCGCTGTGTTGTCGGGCGGAATGCTGGCATTCACGCTGAGCCTCGACAACGTTGTGTCCACCAGCTTCGTCAGTCCTGCCGGTGTCACCACGTTCCCTAACTATGTGTTCGGGTTGTCGGGCGGCATCATTCGCCCCGAGGTTGCGGCAATGGCCACGCTGTTTATCGGCGCCACCTTGTTGGCCGTTGCGATTGTTGCTGTGGTGCTTCGTCGGGGCGGCCAGTCGGGCTCTGAAATCGCCGCCACCTTCACCGGCAACTGAACCGCCGCCGCGATGCGAATTGTTGTTGTTGGCGCAGGCCTGGCGGGTCTCACCGCCGCCGAGTTGTTGCACAACGCTGGGTGCGATGTCACCGTGCTCGAGGCCTCAAATCGGGTGGGCGGTCGCGCCTACACCCGTAGCGCCGAGTTCATCAACGGCCAAGGCGCCGAGGCTGGCGCCGAGTGGGTCGACAACGTGCATCCCCGCATGCGCGCACTAGTCGAACGCTTCGGCCTCCGCATGGACGACAACGCCACCACGTGGACTGCCATCCGGCGTTGGTTGTTCCGCGACGGAGCGCTGCTCGGTCCAGGAGATCTCGCTCGACTTGATCCGCAGTTGGGTGACGAACTTGATCGGTTCGAAGACTTCTTTGCCTCAGTAGCGGTGGGCGTTAGCGATGCGGCGCACCCCGCGCAGCACCCGCAGGCGGCGCACTTCGACGCATTGTCGGCAGCCGACATTGTCGATCAACTCGAACTGGGTGAGCTTGCCCGCCTGTTCGCCACACGAAATATGCAGGGCGAGTTCGCAGCCGAACCACACGAAGTGTCGGCGTTGTTTGTTGCCCAGCAGCGAGCGCTGTACGAAGCGGCGGCCACACCGCACGGCGAGGTCGTGGCGCAGCGCATTATTGGGGGAGTGAGCGGCGTTACCGCTGGACTTGCCTCGGCGCTGCCCCAAGGAATGATTCGCTTTGGCGAGACAGTTGCTGCAATCACCATCGACGAAACTGGCGCTCATGTGCGCGCGGGTGCAAACACGTACCACGCAGATCAGGTGGTGCTTGCCTGCTCCTTGGTGCCACTGCGCACTGTGGTGTTCGACCCTGCGTTGCCCCCCGAACTCGCTGCAGCGGTGCACGGCCTTGGCTACGGCCGTGTCACCAAGACAGCCTTGCAATATCCAGAGCGCGTGTGGCCTGCTGGATATGCCACAACAACTGGTCGGGCACAGCGTGTGTATGAGCCAACGGTTGGGCATCCGGCCGAGTCCGGAATCTTGATGGGCTATACCGGCGGCGAGGGCGGAACGCGTTTGGCCGATCTCGCCGAGAGCGAGCGCATGAGCGAGATCGAGCTGAGTCAACGCGAGATGTATCCAACACTGCCGCCGCCGCTGGGTGGCTTCTCGCAAGC
>JBAXER010000141.1:0-3963 GCA_037140375.1 Actinomycetota bacterium | reverse complement strand
ACGGCCTGTCGTATTCATCGTTCGAGATGTCGGCACCACGTTTGTCAGCTGACGCGATCGGCATCGCAACGCTCGCCGATGGCACCGTCACGGTGTCCGTCACCGTCACCAACACTGGCGACCGCCGCGGCGCCGAAGTGGTGCAGTGCTACGTGGGCGCAGCAAGCCCACAGGTTGTGCGGCCACCAAAGGAACTCAAGGCCTTCGAAAAGGTGTGGCTCGACGCCGGCGAAAGCACCGAAGTATCACTCACACTCGACGCACGGGCATTCTCATACTGGGATCCAGGCAACGCATATCGCGGCGATGTACAGCCAAGCGCAATGGGCGTCTTCCAAGAGACACCCGAGGTGCAACGCGGCTGGCGCGTCGACCCGGGCGTTTACCAAATTCACATCGGGCGCGGCTCAGATGTCATCGCTCACACCATCAATCTCGAGGTCTCAGAATGATTCACATCACCGATCACGGACGGGTACGAGTGCTCACGCTCGATCGCCCCGAAGCGCGCAACGCCTTTAACGAAGCCTTGTACGACGCCGCCACCGATGCGCTCATTGCCGCAAGCACCGACAACGGAATCGCTGTGGTCGTGATCACCGGAACCGGCCAGTCGTTCTCGTCTGGAGCCGACCTCACCGAGATGACGCAACGCAACAGCGGAGTTTTCACCAACGGCCGCCACGGCTTCCCCGGTTTCGTCGATCACCTCATCGACTTTCCCAAGCCGTTGTTCTGCGCGGTCAACGGCCTTGCGCTTGGCATCGGCGCCACGATGCTGGCGCTCAGCGATCTTGTCTTCATCTCCAGCGACGCCCGCGTTCGGTGCCCATTTACTCGGTTGGGCGTTGCTCCCGAGGCGGCCAGCAGCGTGTCGTTTCCCCGACTGCTCGGCCGGCAGAACGCAACGTGGGCGCTGATGAGCAGCGAGTGGTTGTCGGCCACCGAGTGCGTGCAGATGGGCCTTGCCTGGCGCGAGTGCGCACCCGACGACTTGATGGCCGAAACCCTTCGTCACGCCCAGGTGTTGGCCAGCAAGCCAATCAACTCGCTCGTCGAGACGAAGCGAACCATCGTCGAACCAATGCGGGCCGAGTTCGCTGCAGCGCGACGACGCGAAGATGCTGCGTTTGGCGTGCTGCTCGGCGGCCCTGCCAACATCGAGTCACTGATCGCTTTCGCTGAGCGTCGCGAACCCGACTTCAGCGCCATCGACGACTCACCAATCATTCGCTGACCACCCGGCAATTTGCCGCAACCCAACCTGTTCTTGATCGGAGAACTGTGCCGTTCGCTCAGCTCACGAATGCCAACCTGCACTACTACGAATACGGCACAGGCCCGCAACGAGTGGTGCTGATCCACGGGTTCGAGGCATCGGCGCGCATCTGGCAGCTCGTACAGGAAGACCTGTCGCCCGAGCAATATCACACGATCGCGATTGATAATCGTGGGGCCGGTGAGTCGAGTGCTCCCGACGATGCCAGCGATTACGGCGTAGGCATCTTCGCCTCTGACGCCTTAGAGCTCATCGACCAACTGGGCTGGAGCGACTTCACGCTCGTTGGCCACTCGCTCGGCGGAGCGACTGCGTGCATTATGGCGCTGCAACGTCCCGAACTTGTGAAGGGCTTGATGCTGCTCGACCCGGTTGACCCTGACGGCCGCACCGAGACCCCCGAGGAGATCGATGTGTTCTTCGATGCATGGGCAACGCAGCGCCGAGTTCGGCTCGCGGCTGCAGTAGCAGCAGACGACGATGCCGATGCCGGCGATGCCAGCGATGACGATCGTGGCGAGTCCGATTTCATTCGACTGCTCAACGCCGACATGGCCGCCGCGCCCGATGCGCGCTTGCGCGGCTCGCTGCACTCAATGTGCCAGCTCGGTTTGGGCTCGGCGTGTGCAACGCTGGCAATGCCCATCTTGGTTGCATGCGGCGACGCCGACGACACCATCCCGATTTCGGCGATGCTCGCCACATGGGCCAAGTTCCCCAAAGGAACCGGCCTTCACGTGTGGCATGGCGCGGGTCACTCACCAAACATGGATATGCCCGGCAGGTTCGCTCGCGTGCTTGGCCGGTTCATCAACAAGACGATTCCCCGCCACCAAGGCAGGTAACCGCACAGGTTACGAACGGTCGCGGATTGCCTTCACGACTTCGTCGAGGTGGGCCTGGCCCTCATACAGCGAACGCAGCATCCAGAACCGCCAGAAGCGAACGAGTGCCGTGCGAATCCACAATGCTGATCCGACCACTGCCATTGCAACGCATGCCAGTCCGAGCACGATGACTTCGTTCTGATCGAGCGCATTGTCGGCTTGGCCAACCTGAATGTATGAGCCAATGCCAATGAGAATCGAGGCGACCATCAGCGCGATACCAAGCGACGAGGCCGCCTTTTCGGTGCTGGCTTTGCCCGATGTCCTCACCTGCATTTTGGCGATGTCGTTCTTGAATTGCTCGAACCGATCATCCGAGGAGTTCGTGTCTTGGGTCATGGTTATCCCTTTCCGCCGAGGTAGGCCGATGAAAGTTCTTCAGCGAGTTCGGCAGGAGCGCCGACACGCGTGATTCGTCCGCTGAGCATGATGGCAGCCCGATCGGCAATGCCAAGAACGCTCTGCGCAAACTGCTCAACGACGAGCACCGAGACTCCGGTCTCAGCGACCTGAGCAACGATTTCGTACAGTCGAGCGACGACGAGAGGCGCAAGGCCCATCGACAATTCATCAAGCAACAGCACCGCTGGGTTCGTTGCGAGAGCACGTGACATCGCGAGCATTTGTTGCTCGCCACCCGACATCGTGCCGGCGAGTTGTGAGCGCCGATCACCGAGTCGCGGGAAGCGTGTATACGCCACTTCTTCGACGTCGCTGAGCTTGGCACCGGTGTGCGTGGCCATCATCAGGTTCTCGCGAACCGTGAGGTTTGGAAACACGCCTTTGCCTTCGGGGATCGAGCACAGCCCAAGGCGCGCCAGCTTGTCAGCAGAGACCCCAGCAACCGAGCGAGAAGCCAAGTGAACGTCGCCGCTCATGATGTCGACCAAGCCCGAGATCACCTTGAGCGTGGTGGACTTTCCGCCGCCGTTGGGGCCGAGCAACGCCAGCACTTCGCCGCGGCCAACCGCGAGCGACACGCCATGCAGCACTTCGATGGTGCCGTAGCCAGCGCGCACATCGAGTAGTTCGAGGACGGTCTCGCTCATGCCGAGTGATCCTCGCCTAGGTAGGCCTCGAGCACGGCAGGGTTGGTCTGAATCTCGGCCGGCGTACCCGATGCGATGAGACGACCGAAGTCGAGCACCTGGATGAACGAGCAGACCTTCATCACCAACGAAACATCGTGCTCGACAAGCAAGATTGCCGTGCCTTCGTCGCGTACGTGCAGCAGGAGTTCGCCGAATTCTTCGGTCTCTTGTTCGTCTTGGCCCGAGGCAGGCTCGTCGAGCAACAAGATGCGCGGACGGGTCATCAAGGCCCGGCCCATTTCGACTCGACGGGCCATGCCCGTTGGGATCTCAGCTACATCACGATCGGCCAGGCCCGACAGGCCCATGAGCTCGATGATGTGCTCGGCCTCGGCGTGCGTATCGCCCTTGCCGTTGCCTTTGCTCCAACGACTGCGAATCTCACCCGCAACACGAATGTTGTCGCGCACGCTGAGCGAGGTGAACAGCTCGAGACGCTGGAACGTGCGGGCCACACCAAGGCGGGCACGGCGAAACGGCGGCAACTTAGTGATATCGACGCCATCGAGCATGACCTCACCTGAGGTTGGCTCGAGTAGGCCAGTGATGCAGTTAAACATGGTCGTCTTGCCAGCACCGTTGGGCCCAATGAGCCCGGTGATGACACCGGCCTCGGCCGAAATACTCACGGCGGTGAGCGCTGCGGCGCCACCGAATTTCATACCGACATTGCGGCATTCGAGGAGCGTCATTCGACACCACCAAT
>JBAXER010000140.1:0-4021 GCA_037140375.1 Actinomycetota bacterium | reverse complement strand
CTTCATCGGACTTCGCCGCAGCGACCACTGGCACCACTGCTGCAGTTCCGAACTGTTTGCGCTTTTCATTTGCCCTGTTGCGTTTTGGCATTACCGTCTCCCGATCCTGATGGTGACTATCTCTGACTGTCTTGCGAAACGAAGGGCGGGCAGCTTGCGCTGCCCGCCCTCGGCTCGTCCTTGTCTGACCGGTTGGTCAGTTACCGCCCTCGGCCAACTCGACCGTGAGAGGAGCAAAGCTGCTTCCGGTGACATCAACGCCGGCATCCTTCAACTGCTTAAGTGCTTCGTTGACGATGTCGTTGGTGAATGCACCAGCGTCAGGAGCCTTGGTGAGCACTGCTGCGCCCTCAAGGTTCTTGGTCTCCTGAGCGATCTTGGCGGTGCGATCCCATGCTGCCTGATCGATGAAGCCAATGCCGCCGGTGGCTGGCCACACGAGCTTGTTGACTTCATTCATCTGCCACAGCTGGTGGCTTGCGCCGAGCTTTGAGCCCTTGGCAACAACGATGTCGCGGCATGATGCTGCATTGTCGCGGCAGTAGATCCAGCCCTGAATCGAAGCCTTCACGAACTTGACTGCTGTCTCCTTGTAGGTGGCATCGCTGGCGAGCTTCTTGGCATCGGCCCAGATGGCGTCCTGCAACATGCCAACACCCTCGGTCTCGTACGAAACAACGTTGAGATCATCGGCGGTGTAGAGCTTGCCAGTGGCTTCGTTCTTCGACTCGAGCACCTGTGCGTACTCGTTGTAGGTCATTGCTTCGGCAGCATCGATGTCGCCGCTCAAGAGGCCGGCCATGTCGAACTGCTGAGCCAACAAGGTCACGTCTGTGGCTGGGTCGAGGCTGTTCTTCGACAAAGCAGCGAAGATTTCGTACTCGTTGCCGAAGCCCCAGTTACCGATCTTCTTGCCCTTGAAGTCGGCAGCGGTCTTGATGCCCTTGTCCTTGAACGACACCTGCAAGGTGCCTGAGCGCTGGTAGATCTGGGCGATGTCGACAATGTCGGCGCCGGCTTCGCGCGAGGCGAGAGCCTTTGGAACCCATGACAATGCGAAGTCAACCTGGCCGTCGGCGAGTTGCTTCTGTGGGACGATCTCAACGCCACCCTCAATGATCTCGACATCGAGACCCTCGGCTGCGTAGCAACCCTGGTCAAGCGCGGCGAAGTAGCCGGCGAACTGAGCCTGAGTGAACCACTGCAACTGCAGTTTGACCTTGGTCAACGTGGCAGGAGCCTTGCTGGCATCGCAGCCCGCCGCGGCGACGCCCGATGTTGGTGTTGTTGCTGGTGTTGCTGCCTTGTCACTGCCGCACGCTGCGACGGCGAGGCCAGCGACTGCAAGCAGCACCGCACCCTTACTGAGCCGATTGATTTTCATTATCTCCCCTTACTGTTTGCTGGTTTTGGATTTCACCCAGAGTTACGCGAACGCTGCCAAGGCACCGCCACATACTCAAGGACGTTAGCCGCTATGAAGAACCCGAGACCGAGTGCGCACGCAGCGCCCACGTAGGCCCAACCCAATGGGTCCTTCGAGTTCGCCATTGCGGCGGGAATCTTTTGGCCAAGACCATCTTGTGTGCCACCGAAATACTCGGACACAAACGCGGTGGTTACGGCCAACGGTGCAGCGATCTTGATGGCTGTAAACAAGAACGGCATCGCGTTTGGAAAGCGAACTTTCTTCATCACCTGCGACGGTGACGCCGCATACGAACGCATCAGTTCCATCTGAGTGGCGTTGCTCTGACGAAGGCCGCGAGACACGTTGACGAAGACCACGAAGAACACGACGATGGTGACCATCAAGCGCCGTGGCACCTCGGAGCCGATGCGGAACATGTTGTTCAGAATCGAGACAATGACCACGATAGGAATGGCGCTGATGGCGGCCGACAGCGGCGTGACGAGCTCGGCAAGAATCTTGAAGCGGTTGGCAATCATCGCAACGGCACAGCCGATAAGGATGCCGCATACCAATCCGACCAACGCATTGGTGCCGCTCACGGTGGCCGCAGAGCGCAGGAAGCCGGCGTTGCTCACGGCCTCCTTCCAGATCATCGACGGCCTCGGCAAAATGAATTGCTTGATGTCGCGCCAGCGAACGACGAACTCCCACAACAAGACAAAGCCAACGCCGAATGCCACTGGCACCGCAGCGTTGGCTACCTTGCGCTGCAGCGAAGCGGTGTTCAACGGTCTTCGATTCCGCGAGCGCCGCCAACGTGTTCGATACCGCGCAGTGCCTCGCGTACTTCGGTGATCTTGCCGTAGAACTCTGACGCCTCACGGGTGTCGTCGTCTCGGTTGCCGCCAAGGTTCACGTCGATGGTGGCGGTGATACGACCCGGACGCGGGCTCATCACGACGACGCGATCACTGAGATACACGGCCTCGGGAATTGAGTGGGTCACGAAGATGACGGTGGTCGATGTGCTGGCGCAGATGCTGAGCAATTCGGCCTGCATGTGCTCGCGAGTCATTTCGTCGAGCGCGCCAAAGGGTTCGTCCATCAACAACAAGGGCGGGTGCGCTGCCAGGGCGCGGGCGATGGCAACGCGCTGCTGCATACCACCCGACAACTGCCACGGCATGTGCGACGCAAACTCGGAAAGCTTCACCAGTTCGAGCATCTCGGCCGAGCGCTGGCGCCGCTTGGCTTGATCCCATCCGCGGATCTCAAGAGGGAGCTCGATGTTCTTGGCAACGTTGCGCCAATCGAACAAGCCAGCCTGCTGAAAGGCCATGCCGTAGTCCTGATCGAGGCGCGCCTGCGTCGCCGACTTTCCGTTGACCACCAGCGAGCCAGAAGACACCGAGAGCAGATCGGCGATGAGCCGCAGCAACGTTGACTTGCCGCAACCTGACGGGCCAATGAGCGACACAAACTCGCCGGGCTGCACCGTGAGCGACACGTCGAGCAATGCATCGACCTGTTGGCGACCACCGGCGTTGAAGATCTTCGACACGTTGTCGACGACGACCGCTGGCTGACCCAGCGATTGGTCGGGAGAGTGGGACTCGTGTTTCACGCTTGTGCCTCCGCAGGCCGATTCTTCGAGAGCATCCGGTCGACCAATGACACCAGCGCAGCCATGGCGAGGCCGAGAACAGCCGCCCCGACGACCGCCGTATACACCTTGGCCGGATCGCCGGTGGCTTCTTGGCTGTACGACAAAATCAGTCGCCCAATTCCGAAACGAAGACCGATAGAGATCTCCGAAACAACAACGCCCACAACGGCTGCAGCGGCAGCGAGTTTGAAGGCTGGCATGAGATATGCGAGGGCTGCCGGGAACCGCAACTTGCGAAAACCCTGCCACCACGTTGCTGCGTACGAGTCCATCAACTCAAGCGAGGCTGCGGGCGGCGACGCGAAGCCACGAATGGCTCCGACGGCAACAGGAAAGAACGCCAAGAAGGCGCTGAGTAACGCTGCCGACATCCATTTCTGCCATTCGAAGCTGCCGAACTTGAGCCGCCCACCCCAGCTCACTGTGAGCGGGGCCAGAGCGATGAGCGGAACCGTCTGCGAGATGATGAGGTACGGCATGAGGCCCTTACGCAGCAGGTTGAAGCGGGCCATCAGCATCGCGATGAGTAGCCCAAAGCACACACCCAACACCAAGCCGAGCAGCGCTACGCGAAACGAGTACCAGGTTGCCGCAAAGACGGCATCGAACACGGTACGACTGCTGCCCCCGCCCACTTCGGGCCGTCCAAATCGGCGCACCATTTCGATCACGTGCGGCATTGCCCGATCGCTAGTGCGCGGAATCAATCGAACGCCAAACACATCGGCACCGTTCTCGGGCCCGATGGCTTTGTAGCCCTCCCACAACACGACCATCAGCACCAGCGCGCCGGGCACCATCAGTGCTCGACGAATCGAATGGCTACGGGGCGGCGACTCGATCGTTGCGTTGAAATCTGCAGCGGCATCAGCGCTCACAAACTGGCCTCACGATTTCGCTTTCACGGTTTCGGCAATTGCTGGAATCACGGACTCACCGTA
>JBAXER010000139.1:0-4191 GCA_037140375.1 Actinomycetota bacterium | reverse complement strand
CTTCGATGCGGTGCTTCTTCTCTTTGAGCTCAACTTCGGTTGCGGCGCCGACCTTCAGCACGGCAACGCCGCCGCTGAGCTTGGCGAGACGCTCTTGGAGCTTCTCACGGTCGTAGTCGGAATCGGTGTTGTCGATCTCGGCCTTGATCTGGTTGATGCGACCCTTGATGTCGTCTTCGTCGCCAGCACCCTCGACGATGGTTGTCTCGTCCTTGGTGATGATGATCTTCTTGGCGGTGCCGAGCAGATCCATCGTGGCGTTCTCGAGCTTGAGGCCGACTTCTTCGCTGATGACCTGACCACCGGTGAGGATGGCGATGTCTTGCAGCATGGCCTTGCGGCGCTCGCCGAAGCCAGGAGCCTTGACGGCTGCCGACTTGAACGTGCCACGGATCTTGTTGACGACGAGCGTGGCGAGAGCCTCGCCCTCGACATCTTCGGCCAAGATGAGCAATGGGCGTCCGCCCTGCATGACCTTCTCGAGCACGGGGAGCATGTCGCGCACCGACGAGATCTTCGAGGACACGATGAGGATGTATGGATCGTCGAGTGAGACTTCCATGCGCTCGGTGTCGGTCACGAAGTATGGCGAGATGTAGCCCTTGTCGAAGCGCATGCCCTCGACGAGATCCATCTCCATGCCGAAGGTCTGGCTTTCTTCGACGGTGATGACGCCGTCTTTACCGACCTTGTCGATGGCGTCAGAAATCATGGTGCCGATTTCGTTGTCGGCTGCCGAGATCGAGGCGACCTGAGCGATCTGCTCTTTCGAATCGACTTCTTTGGCAAGAGCCTTGATGCTGCCAACGGCTGCAATGACGGCTGCCTCGATGCCCTTCTTGAGGCTCATTGGGTTGGCGCCGGCTGCGACGTTGCGCAGACCTTCGCGAACCATGGCCCAAGCGAGAACCGTTGCGGTGGTGGTGCCGTCACCGGCAACATCGTCGGTCTTCTTGGCGACTTCTTTGACCAGTTCGGCGCCGATGCGCTCGTACGGATCTTCGAGTTCGATTTCCTTGGCAATTGAGACGCCGTCGTTGGTAATGGTGGGTGCGCCCCACTTCTTGTCCAATACGACGTTGCGGCCCTTTGGCCCGAGCGTTACTCGCACTGCATCGGCGAGCTTGTTCATGCCCGCTTCAAGCCCACGACGAGCTTGCTCGTCAAACGCGATCATCTTCGACATCTGGTGTCCTCCATTGGACGAACTGATGGATTTCACTCGCCGTTGCGAGTTGTTAGCACTCTAATGGGGCGAGTGCTAATGCGACAACCGCAGCACGAGCGAGAGTGCATTTGCCGATGCGCTCGCACGCAGACAGTGGGCGACGCCACGCCGGATCCTGCGCTGCGCGGTGTCCTGATCTAGCTTGCATTCCTATGAAGACCTCGTCAGCAAGCGTCATTGTGGTCGGCGGAGGCGTTTCTGGGCTCGGCCTCGCGCTGATTTTGGCCCGGCGTGGCCACGACGTGACCGTGATCGAGCGGGATCACACCCCCATGCCGCAGTCGGCCGATGAGGCATTCGATTGGGACCGCCGCGGAGCGCCGCAGGTGCGCCACAGCCACGCCTTCTTGGCTCGGCTGCGCAACTTGTTGCTCAACAACTATCCCGATGTCTACGCCGACCTGCTGCATGAAGGCGCCACCGAGATGCGTTTCGGCGACGACCTGCCGCCCGAGATGACCGGATTTGAGCGTCAGGCCGACGACGACGAACTGGTTATGTTGGCGTGTCGTCGCACCACGTTTGAGTGGGTGCTGCGCCGCGCTGCGCTCGCCGAAGGCCGGGTCACGTTCCGCACCGGCGTTGGTGTCGAAGGTGTCGTGGCCACGCAATCCGCCGATGGCGCGATCGTGGTCTCAGGCGTGCGTCTTGCCGACGGTGCAGAGCTGTTGGCCGACTTGGTTATTGCCGCCAACGGCCGTCGCAGTGCGGTCAACGAGTGGCTCACCGAAGCGGGCGCGGCCGAGATCCCCGAAGAGGTTGAAGACACCGGCATCGTGTACTTCAGCCGCTTTTACCGGCTGCGCGAAGGCTTCGACTATCCACCTCGCTCGGGCCCCATCGGCGGCGATCTTGGCTACGTGAAGTACGGCGTGTTCGTGGGCGACAACCGCACCTTCAGCGTCACCTTGGCCACGCCAACTGCCGACGACGAGTTGCGCAAGATCCTCACCGACTCCACGGTCTTCGACAGCGCGGCGCGCCAACTGGTCGCCACAGCACCATGGCTCGATGGCCGTGCCGAGCCGCTCTCCGACAACGTTCACGTGATGGCCGGGCTGCTCAATCGTTGGCGCGAGTTCGTCATCGACGGCGAGCCAGTTGCACTTGGCCTGCTGCCCGTTGGCGACGCCGTGCTGTGCACGAACCCGTTGTACGGCCGTGGGTGCAGTGCAGCGTTTTGGGGAGCACATCTCGTCGCCGAGGCGCTTGATGAGAATGCTCACGATCTGCGTGCCCTTGCGCTTGCCTACGACACCAGCCTGCGCGCCGAGATCTATCCGTGGTACCGAGCCGGCGTTGACCAAGACGCCGAGGCCCGCCGTGTCTCCACAGCGTTGCTCGCTGGTGACGATCCCGATGGCGACACCACCGATCCGCGCACGTTCATGCGTGGCGTATTTCGCGATGGACTGCTGCCTGCCATGCGGTCAGACGCGGTGGTCTTTCGGGCGTTCTTTCGCAGCTTCAATCTGCTCACAAGCCCCGACACGATGGTGAAAGATCCAGAGCTCGCTGCCCGCGTCTTCGCCGTGTGGCAAGACCGCGACAAACGCCCCGAAGAGCCTCGGCTTGGCCCGAAACGGCGCGCCGAGTTTGTTGACCTGTTGTCGGTCTAAGGCTCAGCAGCCGCCGGCGACGGCGGGGATGATCGAAACGGTTTCGCCGTTTGGAACCGCAGTGTTGAGGCCATCGAGGTAGCGCACGTCGTCGTCGGCTACGAACACGTTGACGAACTTGCGCAGCGCGCCCGTCTCGTCGAACAAGCGCTCGTTGAAGCCTGGGAAGGCGGCATCGAGATTGGCGAGGACCTCGGCGAGGGTTGCACCCTCGATCTGAACTGTGGTGCTGCCGCTTGCCAGCGGACGCATCGTGGTTGGGATTCGAACGGTGACAGCCATAGGGCAAAACACTACCGAGGCGGTCGGGATTTCACGCAGTCACGCCGAATGGCGACGGGTAGCCTCGCTGGGTGCGAGTTCTGGCTGCTGTCGACAAATTCCGCGGTACGGCCACCGCCGCCGAGGTGGCCCGAGCCATTGGCCACGCCTGTTGGCAGCTTGGGCACGACTGCGACGAAGTTGGCATGGCCGACGGAGGCGAAGGCACGCTCGATGTGCTCGGCGGGGCGAATCGCACCACGGTGGTCACCGGTCCGCTGGGCGATCCGGTGAAGGCGCCGTGGCGGCTCAGCCGCACAACTGCGGTCATCGAAATGGCGCTTGCCTCGGGCCTCACCTTGGCTGGCGGCGCCGAGCGCAACGATGCGCTCGCTGCAACCACTGCTGGCACCGGCGAGCTCATCGATGCGGCGCTCGATAGCGGTGCGAAGAAGATCATCGTGTGCCTTGGCGGGTCGGCAACAACCGATGGCGGTCTCGGCGCGCTACGCGCGATCCACGCTCCGCATCGACTGCGCGGCGTTGAGTTGCTCGTCGCCTGCGATGTGACCACCACGTTCGTTGCGGCGGCCGAAGTGTTCGCTCCGCAAAAGGGTGCTTCGCCAGCACAGGTGAACATGCTCACGGGTCGCCTCGAACGTCTGGCTCAGATGTACCAAAGCGACTACGGCACCGATGTACGCAGCATCGCTGGCGGCGGTGCAGCGGGTGGACTCGCTGGTGCGCTCGTGGCCCTGGGCGGGCGCCTGTTGCCCGGCTTCGAACTGGTGGCCGACGAACTCGATCTCTACGACCGTGTCGCGAACGCCGAACTCATCATCACCGGTGAAGGGTTCCTCGATGAGCAGAGCTTCCACGGCAAAGTTGTGGGAGGCATGCAGGCCATGGCTCAGCGGGCGCGGCGGCCCATTACCGCAATCGTGGGCGATGCAGATCCCGACGTTGCCGACCGCATCGAGCACGTGTCCCTCGTGGCTGCCTTTGGGCGCGACAAAGCAATGGCTGAGACGCAGATGTGTATCGAGCAGGCGGCGTTGCAGTTGCTGCGAACGCTGTAGCTAC
>JBAXER010000138.1:0-4218 GCA_037140375.1 Actinomycetota bacterium | reverse complement strand
ATCGCGACGCTTCGCGCGCCGAACGAATACGGTTGCAGTGTGAATAGCAGTGATGAGACTTCCGGTTTTGCCGAATTGGGTCTTCGTAAAGAGTTGTTGGGTGCCCTCGCAACGCTTGGTTACGAAGAACCCACCCCGATCCAGCGCGAGACGATCCCACCCCTTTTAGAGGGTCGTGACCTCGTTGGCCAGGCGGCCACCGGCACCGGAAAGACCGCAGCATTTGCCTTGCCGATTCTGCAGCGCATCCCCGATCGAGGCGGCAAAGCAGAGCCGATTGCGTTGATCTTGGTCCCCACCCGCGAGCTCGCTGTGCAGGTCTCCGAGGCGATCTACAAGTACGGCCGCGATCTCGGCGCCCGCGTTGTTCCCATCTACGGTGGCCAGCCGATTGTTCGCCAACTGCAGGCGTTAAGCCAAGGCGTACACGTAGTTGTTGCTACGCCTGGTCGCGCGATGGACCACATTGCTCGCGGCACGCTGCCGTTGGGCAACATCCAGATGGTGGTGCTCGACGAAGCCGACGAGATGCTCGACATGGGCTTCGCCGAAGACATCGAAGAGATTCTCAAATCCACCCCCGACTCGCGTCAGACCGTGATGTTCTCGGCCACGTTGCCGCCACGCATCAACGGCATTGCCAAGCGCCACCTGCGCGATCCACTCAAGATCCAGATCGGTCTTGGCGACACCAAGCCAGGCAAGGCGCCATTGGTGCGCCAAACCGCATACGTGGTTCAGCGCTCGCACAAGCCCGCCGCGCTCGGTCGAATCCTCGACATCGAGGCGCCTACCGCTGCGATCATCTTCTGTCGTACCCGCACCGAGGTCGACCAGCTCACCGAAACGATGAACGGTCGCGGCTACCGCGCCGAGTCATTGCATGGTGGCCTCACTCAAGAATCACGTGATCGCGTGATGGGTCGTTTGCGCGCTGGCACAACCGAGTTGCTCGTAGCAACCGACGTTGCGGCTCGCGGCCTCGACATCGACCAACTCACCCACGTTGTGAACTACGACGTTCCGTCGGCACCAGAGTCATATGTGCACCGCATTGGTCGCGTGGGTCGAGCCGGCCGCGAAGGCACGGCCATCACCTTGGCCGAACCACGCGAGCAGCGACTGCTCGGCAATATCGAGCGCCTCACCAAGCAGAAGATCTCGATCGAAAAGGTCCCTACGGTTGCCGACCTGCGCGCCCGCCAGATTGAGCTCACGCTCGAGACACTGCGCGAGGCCTTGGGCTCTGACGACCTCGAGAACTATCACGGTGTGGTCGATGCGTTGGCCGCCGATTTCGACATTCGCAACGTTGCGCTCGCCGCCATCAAGCTTGCTCACGCAGCCACTGGCGCAATCATCGACGAGAAGGAAATCCCCGACGCCTCGCAGCGCATGGATCGCGATAAGGCTCGCCCCGACAAGGGCCGTCCCGATAAGGGTCGTCCCGAGCGTGGCGCGATGCGCGACTCCGGCCGTCACGACAGTGGCGATGTGGGCCGCGTGTATGTGGGTGCCGGTCGCAAAGATGGTGTCAAGCCAGGCGACCTCGTTGGCGCAATTGCAAACGAGACCAACTTGAGTGGCCGCGACATCGGACCCATCAAGGTGTCTGAACACTTCGCAATTGTTGGCGTGCCCGCTGGTGCTGTCGAAGATGTGATCGCTGCGCTGAAGCGCACCACCATCAAGGGTAAGAAGGCAACGGTTCGCCGCTACACCGAGTAGCGGAGCCCCCGAAGGGGCGCCAACTCAGATGCGTTCGATGATGGTTGCGGTACCCATACCGCCGCCGGTGCACATCGTGACCAAACCGGTAGACAAATCTCGGCGCTCGAGCTCGTCGAGCAACGTGCCAATGAGCATTGCGCCGGTGGCCCCAATTGGGTGACCGAGCGCCATCGCTCCGCCGTTTACGTTGACCTTGTCCCAGCTGACGCCGGTGTCGCGCAAGAACTTGAGCACGACAGCGGCGAACGCTTCGTTCACTTCGAACAGGTCGATGTCGTTGAAGGTCATGCCAGCTTTTTGCACGCAACGCTCGGCGGCTGGGCCGGGAGCGGTAAGCATGATCACTGGGTCGGTGCCAGCTACGGCAGTCATGATGATGCGAGCGCGTGGCTTCATGCCATGAGCACGTGCGTAGTCGGGCGACGTGACGAGTACGGCTGCGGCACCATCGACAACACCCGAAGAGTTGCCGGCGTGATGAACGTGGTTGATCTTGCCAACCTGTGGGTAGGCGAGGAGCGCGGTTTGGTCGAGCGACAGGTCTTGGCCCTTTGGCACGTAAGCGCCCATGCCTTCGAAGCTGGGGCTCAGCTTGGCGAGATCGGCGATGGTGGTGCCGGGACGGGGGAACTCGTCGTGATCGAGGGCAAGCGTGCCGTCGTCGTGAAAGATCGGAACAAGCGAGCGCTCAAAGCGTCCCTGCGAGATGGCTTCCTGTGCACGAATCTGGCTCTCGACGCCGAGCGCATCGCACTCTTCGCGGGTGAAGCCTTCGACCGAGGCGATGAGGTCGGCTGAGATGCCCTGCGAGACCATTGCATATTGCTCGCGCAAGTGGGCGTTGTTGGCGGTGAAACCATCGACATGCATGGGTGCAGGGCGCGACATTGATTCGACGCCGCCGCCAACAACCATGTCCTGGAAACCCGACAGAATGCCCATCGCCGCAAAGTTCACTGCCTGCTGGCCAGATCCGCAAAAGCGGTTGAGGGTGACGCCGGGAGCGTCGAGCGACCAGCCAGCGTCGAGCGCTGCCATGCGGGCGATGTCCATTGCGTGGTCACCGCTGCCGGCACCACAACCCATCACGACATCGTCGACCTCGGCGGTGTCGAAACCATTGCGCGACTGCAGTGCATTGAGCACCTGCGCCAGAATGCGCTGCGGATGCACATTGTGCAGTGAGCCGGTGTCCTTGCCCTTGCCTCGTGGCGAGCGGACGGCGTCGATGATCCAAGCTTCACGTTCCATGCTGATCTCATTCCAGGGGAGTAAACGAAGTAGTTACAACCGGACGCTAGAGCACTTGGTCAGGCGCCGACCCATTGGGCTTGCGGTACACGCTGAGCTGAATGTCGATGTCGACGATCAGCGGCGTCGCCGCGATGACCTCGCGTCGTTCGGGTGTCGTGCTCCACCAAAACGGTGTCATCTCCAACAGGCTGAGCCGTAGGTCTTGATCATTGAGTGAGAGTTCGAACTGCACCGAACTCACTTCTTGAGGTGTCGGCTCACCAACTGGGCTGTCGGGGTCCGAGCGGTTGAGATGTTGGCGAGGGTCGTCGTAGATCAGGGCTTTGAGTTGGGTGAGATGGCGAGGGCCCGGCGTAGCGACAACAGCGCTGCCACCTGGTGCGAGTACTCGAAGCATCTCGGCAAAGTCGCGAGGCGAGAACACGTTGATCAATGCCTCAAACGAGTTGTCGGCAAAGGGCAGCGCGTAGCTCGAAGCGATTGCGTACCGATGATCGCGATGCCGGCGCGAGGCGAGCCTGACTGCGGGCTTGGAGATATCGATGCCCCATCCGGTAGCGCCCGACAGGGTGGTAGATGCGGCCAGATACGAGCCTTCGCCGCACCCAGCGTCGACGATGTTGGTAACGGGGGAGCGAGCAACGAGTTCGGCGACTGCGCTCATGACCGGGTCGTACAAACCGGCGTCAAACACTCGCCTGCGGGCGCGCACCATTGACTCGTCATCGCCTGCGGGTCGGCTCTTGAGGCGTCCGCCCGGAAGCAGGTTGACGTAGCCCTCTTTTGCTCGATCGAAATGATGCCCTGCTCGGCAGTCGAACTCGGCCGCTTGCTCAGTAAGGCTTTGGAGGCAGTGCGGGCAACGAAATGCGACGATCACGTGATGCTCAATGCGGATGCGTCCATGGGAGGGCGACCCTACCTGCTGCTCAGGGTGGGTGAAATCGATCGTCCGGCTTCGTGGAAGCGCTACGTGAGGCAATAGGTTGAGCGAATGCGCAGAACAGTTGTAGCGGTTGTCACATTGATCACAATGTTTTCTGCGTGCGGGTCCAGTGCCCCTGCGGCTCAGGTTCGCTCGGCCGACGATGTGCAAGTGCTCACGCCCGACGAGGTCAAGCAGGCACGCGCCGAGATGGAGCCGCTGACCACCGATGGTCCAGCGACCGATGGTTCAGGTGCCGCTGCACCTGGCGGCACGGGCGTCGATGCTGCCGCAGGCGACACGGTTCC
>JBAXER010000137.1:0-4316 GCA_037140375.1 Actinomycetota bacterium | reverse complement strand
GCGCCCCCGGCAGGATTCGAACCTGCGACCATCGGATTAGAAGTCCGGTGCTCTGTCCAGCTGAGCTACAGGGGCCTGGAACGATGAAGTCTCGCAGTTTCAGCGCGCATTGGGACACATGGCCAAGCACGAACGCGAGCACACCGCGAACGTCGACGAAACGGGCTAGGCGCCCGACGCCGACAAGGTGCGTCTCAAGAAATCGAGCGCCGTGATCACGCTCATCTGGCGCATCTGCTCGCGCTGACCCGGCATACGCAGCGTGGCGGTGTGCACAGCATCGCCGATGGCAAGGCCAACGCACAGCGTGCCCACAGGCATGCCGTCTTGTTCGGCCGGGCCGGCAACGCCGGTAAGCGCCAGGCCAACCGAGGCCCCCAGCGCTCGCTGCGCGCCAACAGCCATCGCAGCGGCGGCGGCCTCGCTGACTACTGGGCCCTCGGGCACGCCGAGTAGATCGAACTTCACTTCGCTGGCATACGACACGATGCCACCGCGGAACACATCGCTTGCACCAGCAATACCGGTGATGCGTGCACCCACGAGACCACCGGTGACCGACTCGGCCAGACCAAGCGTGAGCCCGCGCTCACGCAACATCTGCAGCACAACCGACTCCATCGTGTCGCCGTCGCGGCCGAACACTTGTGAACCAACTACGGCACGCACCCGCGCGTCCCACACATCGAGCAATTCGTGAGCCGCCTGATCAGTGGCGGCCTTGGCGGTGAGGCGCACCTTGATGCCTTCCCAACCGCTGGCCAAAAACGCAAGCGTGGGGTTACCCACCGCATCGAGTTCGGCGATGATCGGGTCGAGTCGTTCGTTGAGACCGCTCTCGCTCTCGCCCCACGTGCGCAGGGTGCGACTGGCGATCACAGCGGCCACACCGCTGCGCTGATGCAGATCGGGCAAGATGGCCCGCTCGAGCATGTCTTTCATCTCATGCGGCACTCCAGGCACCGCATAGAGCACTTTGGCAACGCCGTTGACCATGAGTGGGCAGATGAGCCCGGGCGCCGTGCCACGCGTTTGCACAATCACCGCAGCGCCTTCGGGCACCATGGCTTGGCGAAGGTTGTTGTCGGACATCGTGCGACCACGAGTTGCGAACATCTCACGAATGCGATCGGCGATGTCTTGTTGCATCTGCAACTGCACGCCCATCACTGACGCAATGGCGTCGCGGGTGAGGTCGTCGTGCGTTGGCCCGAGACCGCCGCAGATGATGACGGCGTCGGCATCGGCAAGCGCACGATGCAAGACCGCTTCTACGCGCGCAAGGTTGTCGCCCACCTTCATTTGCAGCAACGAGTCGAAGCCGTGCGCTGCGAGTTGCTCGCCGATCCACGATGAGTTGGTGTCCACGATCTGACCAAGCAGTAGCTCGGTGCCGATCGCTACTACATCAACTCGCATTTGCGGTACGCGATGAGGCGTTAGAAACGTGCGCCTTCCACATGTATTGGAAGAAGCTGATCATCGTGAGTGCAACCGACAACCACAGCACCGACTTCCACAACCACGTGGCGTCGGCTGCGGTGAGCGGCGCTATAGCGAAGCCCACGGCGAACTGCTGCGCTGTGGTCTTCCACTTCGCGAGGCGGCTCGCAGGAACGCTGACACCGCGGGTGCCGACGAACACGCGGTACAAGCTCATCGTGAGTTCGCGGGCGAAGATGATGACAACCGGCAGCCACCAAAACACATGACGGTCGATGAGGGTGACCATCGCAACCAACACCAAGAACTTGTCGGCGAGCGGATCAAGGAACGCACCAAAGTTGGTACTGCCATGGCGACGAGCCAAGAAGCCGTCGATGCCATCGCTGGCGCACAACACGAACCACGTAGCAAACGCCAGCCAACTGCCGGCGCCGTGATCGGGGATCACAATAAACATGAGCGGCGACACGAACATGCGCCCCACCGTGACGAGGTTGGCCCACGTAGCAATCGCTGATGGATCCGCTGGCATTAGTCCTCCCCCGCCGCGCCTTCGGCCACCAGATCGGGACCGAGAGCGTTCACAATTTCAAGATCGAAGAACTGGCCGACAGCGAGATGGTCGGCGACATGAATGACACCGTCGATCTCGGGTGCCTCGTGATGGCTGCGACCCACACCGGGCTCATCAACCAGCACGCGCAACGTCTCGCCAATGAGCGAGTCGCGGCGTGCAGCGGTGATCTCGTCTTGCATCTCACGCAACTCGGCGAGGCGTTCGTTCATCAAGCCGCGCTCGACAGCACCATCGAGCTCCATTGCGTAGGTGCCTTCCTCGGGGCTGTAGGCAAAGAACCCACACCAATCGAGTTGCGCAGCTTCGACGAACTCAAGCAGCTGATCGTGATCGGCTTCGGTTTCGCCCGGATAGCCAACGATGAAGTTGCTGCGAAACGCGGCCATTGGCTCACGGTCGCGGATGTCGTTGATGCGGCGCAAGAAACGCTCACCATCGCCCCAGCGACGCATGCGACGCAGCAACGGCTTGCTCACGTGCTGCAACGACAGATCGAAATACGGCACGCCTGTTTCGCAGATGGCATCGATGAGGTCGTCACTGAGATCGCTGGGGTACAGATACAGCAAGCGCACCCAATCGGTGACCGCAGTAACGGCCTTCACAAGCGGGACAATGGAACCTGCGCCAAGCTCGTCGGGACGGTCTTTGCCGTAACTGGCGAGGTCTTGGGCGATGAGCACGATCTCGCGCGCTTCGAGCTGCTCGACCTCGCCCAAAATTGAGCTGACGTCGCGGCTGCGCTGCGGCCCGCGGAACGACGGAATTGCGCAGAAGCCACACGAGCGGTCGCAACCTTCGGCGATCTTCACGTAGGCCCACGGCGACGTGGACTTGGGGCGTGGCAGGTTGAGCAGATCGAGCGTTGGCACTGGGGCCGAGCCCACAGGAATGAGCTTGCGCTTGGGTGATGCAAGCACGTTGACCGACACACCAAAGCCAGCGACCTGATCGACCTCGGGCAATGCCTCGGCCAACTCGGCGCCGTAACGCTCGGCCATGCAACCCGTGACCACTAAACGCGCACCCGAACGACGCTGATCTTCGAGCGCCAGAATCGTGTCGATGGATTCCTTGCGCGCTTCGTCGATGAACGCACACGTATTGACCACAACGAGATCGGCCTTACCCGGATCGTCGGTGGCAACCATGCCGTCGGCCAACAACGTGCCGATCAACTTGTCGGAATCGACTTGGTTTTTGGGACAGCCAAGTGTCTCGATGTAGAAACGCTTCGCCACGGGCACTGAGCCTACCGAGTGAGGGGTGTCGGCCGGTTGATTCAGCGAGTGCGCGTGGGCTTTAGAGGAAGTTGAGGCGAAGGCCGCGGTGCGGCCACGTGACCTTCACCAGTTTTCCGGTGCCCGACAACGTGATGTAGGCGGTGCGGTATTCGCCGCTGCCATCGTCGTCGCCGAAGCAGATGTTGGTGGTGAGCATGTCGCCGGTGGCCACGTGGTCGATGGCGCTGCCGTCGGCGGGGATCACGGTGACGCCGCCGTTGGCAAGGGTGGCTACGCACACATTGCCAGCGCCATCGATGGCCAACGAGTCGAGCAACTGATAGCCAGGCAGACCGGCGAGACAACCCGATGGGTCGCCAGGCATTGGATGCTCAACAACACCAGGCGATGTGATGCGGCGCTGCTGGACGCGACCGTGGTGGGTCTCGGCCCAGTACAACATGGTGCCGTCCGGTGAGAGGCCAATGCCGTTGGGGCTATCGACAGGGAACTCGACCTCAACGATGGACGAACCATCGGGCAACGCGTAGTAGATGCTGGTGAGATCGGCGGTGCGAGCGCCAAGATCGTGGATGCCGTGGTCGGTGAAATAGAAGCCGCCGTGGGTGTCGAACACGAGGTCGTTTGGTGCACGCAGCGGACGGCCGTCGCATTCGGTGTAGAGATCGGTGACGGCTCCGGTGGCGATGTCTACGCGCTGGATGCGACCGCCGATGTAACGGCTTGGATCGAATGGACCAGGGAACAGCAGATCGCCGAAATCGATAGGCGAAAAGCATCCGCCGTTGTTACACAGGTACAGCGCGCCGTCGGGACCGATGGCGGCACCGTTGGGTCCGCCTTCGATCTCGGCAATGGTTTCTTTGCGACCGTCGGGGTGCACACGGGTGATTCGCGGGCCGAACATTTCGACGAGGATGACGGTGCCGTCCGGCATCGCAATCGGACCTTCAGGAAATCGCAAGCCCGAGGTGATCTCAGTCATTTCCAAAGCAGCCATGTCGGCACTCCCCTGTGTTGATGTGTCTCCATCATTGCCGCTCGCAGGC
>JBAXER010000136.1:0-4436 GCA_037140375.1 Actinomycetota bacterium | reverse complement strand
TTCGCTCGTTGGCAGCAGCAACGGTGCGGATGAGTTCGACATCGTCGGGTAACAATCGCAGAGAACTGCGGTCGCCACCGCGGCTGAACATGCGCGGCCGTTCGCCCAAACGGTCTGGCTTGATGATTGGCGTCAACTGCTCGAGACGTTCATGGAACCGATCGACCACATCGGCTTCGTCGCCGGGAGGGAACAACGTCATCAGCGACGGATCGGTCTCGCCGATGTATTCGCCTTCGTCGAGGTAGGTGTACCCAACCACCACGATGGCCACATCGGCTGCGGCCGCGACCTGAACTGCACGGTGGGCGAGTGAACCATCGTCGTACGTGACATGATCGATCGCGTCTCGCAGACCGTCGAGCACGGTGCGACACGAAAGATCCCACACATCGCTCGAGCCGCCATCGCCAATGTTGACCGTGTCGGCGAGTCGGCCGAACACGGCCACGGTGTTGGCGCGAGCGATTGGCAGCGCGGGCTGAGTGTTGACGAGCTCATTGCGCAGCAGCACCACCGAACGACCGGCCGTCTCGCGGGCAAGCGCTCGGTGCTCTGGCGAGCCAAGAATTGTGGCCGACGGCGAGGGCGCCGAGAGCACCTGATCGAACCGCAGCAACGTGGAAATCACCCGCTCGACGGAACGGTCGACATGAGCCCATGTGACTTCGCCGCGCTCGATGGCTGCGGGCAGATGCTGCTGGCGCACCATGCGATATGGCATCTCAATATCGAGGCCTGCGACCACAGAGGTGCCAGCGTCGCGGACACCCAGAATCCAATCGCTGATAACAAACCCTTCGAAGCCCCACTCGTCGCGCAGCACATCGTTGAGCAGTTGATGGCTCTGTCCGCACCATTCGCCGTTGACGCTGTTGTACGCCGACATCACCGAAGCAACGCCTTCGTCGATCACCCGACGGAAGTGCGGCAGGTAGACCTCGTGCAGCGCCACATCGTCGACCAGAACATCAACGGCGAACCGAGCGTTCTCCATTGAGTTGCAAGCGAAGTGCTTCACGCATGCCATCACGTGCTGTTGCAGACCACGCGTGAGCGCCGCGCCGAACTCGCCGACATGATGCGGATCTTCGCCGTAGGTTTCTTGCGCCCGACCCCACGCTGGGTGGCGCAACAGATTGATGCACACCGCGCCGGTGAGGTTGGCTCCGATGGCGCGCAGCTCGCTACCGATGGCATCACCGATGCGTTGTTCGAGGTCGAGGTCCCATGTGGCACCGCGAGCCATGGCCACTGGGAACGCTGTGGCGTTGCCCACCACTGCGCCACGAGGGCCGTCGGAAAAGCGAACCCCTGGGAACCCGATGCGATCGAGCTCGGCACCGACGAACACCGACTTGTGGTAGCCGTCGTCGGACATGAACTTCAGTCCAGCCCACGTGGGCGCATCGCCGTCGAGGCACCACAACTTCTCGTGATCGGAAAGCGTCGCGACTAATGCCCGAGTGGCATCGTGCACAGAAGCGCCGTTGTCAATCGCCCGGCGAGCGTCGTCGAACGTATGGATTGCGGGCAACGACTCTCGAGTGTGATCCACGGTTCAATCCAATTCGCAGGCGACTTTAGGAACACGCAGTCTGGCCGGTTGGGCCACTCGATGGCGATACGTAGTCCGCTCATGATCCAGTCGACCTGACTCGACGATTGGTTGGCAGGCGCCAAGATGGCGTGATACCTTGGCGAGCGCCAAGCAAGTCGAACCGCCACCCAAGGAATCCCATGAAACGCCTTCCCATTGCCGCTTCCCTGCTGTGTCTCGCGGCGTTGCTCACAGCCTGCTTCGATTCAGCCTCGGTCGACACCACAGCGCTTGCACGATGGCTCAGCCAGCATCCGACCACGCCGACGACACCATCCACGACGACCGCGCCAACGGCGCCAACCACCACGCAGCCAGCTGCACCGCTGAGCACCCAGCTCCCGGCGTGGGGCGAGTGTCCAACGGCGGTGTTCCCCAACCTGTCAACCACCGCTGGCGCCGGCGCCGGTTACGCAATGCCCGCCGTCTCGGCGAACTGCACCGCTACCGAAGTCATCGTCGCCTCGAATGGAATGCCCAGCTACACGTTCGTGCCACGCACACCCAACCCACTCGCAGTCACAACCTGGAGTTGGCACGTCCCGCTTCGGCCTGTGGTGGCCGCTGCAACCACGAGCATCGTCGACCGTGGCGGCACCCTGGGTTTCACGGTCACCGGGTTGCCGATCTACGGACCAACTGAAGGGCCAACCCCAGTCGCCGAGGCCTATGGCGACCCGGTATACAACGGCATCCTCGATACATGCGGCGGGCACACGGGACCCCAGTCGGAATACCACTACCACGCACTGCATTCGGTTGCCGCCTGCAACCTCAACACGTCGTACATCCTCGGGTATGCGCTCGATGGGTTCCCGATCTATAACGCCGTAGGGTGCATCGACCTCGCTTGCTCGACGACCGCAGTGTTCACGTCTGGTTACGACATGACTGGCAACCCCCATTCGCATTCGTGGCTGGCTTACACCTACAACGCCGCTGGAAAGACAAACGTGCTTGACCAATGCAACGGCCGCATCGGACCCGACGGCACCTACCGCTACCACGCCACTTCAGTTTTCCCTTACACCTTCGGCTGCTTCAAGGGACTCCCGACAGCGCAATCCGGCAACGCTGGGGCACCGATGCCTCCAATGCCCGCGCCTTAGTGGCCCGCGTTGCACCGATCAATCACAAAGCACAAAGGAAACTGGTCTGATGAAACACGGTCCACTGAGTCGTCGCACATTTCTAGCGGCCGTCGGCGCCACAGCAGTTGCAGGGTGTGCGTCGAACAAGACCACCTCCCCCATTCCTGTCACCTCTCCTGAGCCCGGGGCAATACCGGCCGACACGACCTCTGCGTCCGAGGGATTCAATTCGCTCTGGATCCCACCGCTCCTTGAGGGGACTACCTTCGACCTCACCCTTGCGCCATCGACAGCAACGCTGCTCGGCGGCAAAGACGCTTCGACGATCTCGTACAACGGCGCGCCGATGTGGGGGCCGACGTTGCTGATGAAGAAGGGCGACACCGTCACCGTCAATGTCACCAACGGCCTCGACGAAGAGACCACCGCCCATTGGCACGGTGTGCATCTGCCGGCCGAAATGGACGGCGGGCCTCATCAGGTAATCGCTGCCGGCGCCACGTGGTCACCCACATGGACCGTGAAGAACAACGCTGCGACCTACTGGTATCACCCGCATGCGCACGAACTCACCTGGCCGCAGCTCAGCAAGGGTGCAGGCGGTTTCATCATCGTGCAAGACGACGACGAAACAGCGCTCGCGTTGCCCCGCACCTACGGTGTCGACGACATCCCGCTTGTGCTCACCAGTCGCACGTTCGATAGCGATGCGCAGATCATTGCGAAGACGATCTACGGCGATTACCTGTTGGCGAACGGGACGCTTAACGCTGAGGCGCACATGCCAGCGCAGATCGTACGATTCCGTATGTTGAACGCCGAGGTAGAGCGGGCCTACACAATTGGCTTCGCAGACGACCGCACGTTCTGGGTGATCGGCACCGATGGCGGCTTACTCAACGAGTCCGCCGAGGTGACCCGGCTCGCCATGGTGCCCGGCGAACGCTACGAGATCGTCGTCGATCTCGGCTCCGACGCCGTTGGCGCAGTGGTCACGATGCAATCCTTCAACGGCGGCTACAGCCTTGGCTACCCTGGCGCAGAACCCAACGAAAGCGGCGACTTCGGCAGCCTGCTCAACAACAAGACCTTCGACGTGCTGCGCTTGCTGGTGATCGATGCCACCGCTGACGGTGTGAAGAATCTGCCGACCTCGCTCGCGAACAACGCTCTGTGGTCGGCCGCCGATGCAACCAACGAACGCACCCTCTCGATCACTGCATCTGGGCCCGGCGCACCGTTCACCTTCGATGTCAACGACCAACTGTTCTCAATGGATCGCATTGACCAGACCGTGGTGCTCGACACTGTTGAGGCGTGGACCATCACCAACAACTTCATCTTCGGACATTCATTCCATATCCACGACGTGCAGTTCGCCATTGTTGAACGCAGTTCGGGTCCGGTGCCAGCACACGAGCAGGGCTGGAAGGACACGTTCTACATTCCTGTGAACGAGAAAGTCACGTTCGTGGCGAAGTTCGATGACTACGCCAGCAGCGAGCACCCGTTCATGTATCACTGCCACATGGCAAACCACGAAGACGAGGGCCTGATGGGTCAGTTCCTGGTGGTCGACAAGGCCTAGGCAACGCCTGGTGTAGTGCCAATCGACCCCCTAGCGAGAAGAGTCCCCCGAGCATTCGCTCGGGGGGACTCTTCTCTTTCCGTAAGTGTGGTCAGCCTCAGCAGTCCGCTGAAATCAGAGTGTCACTTCCACTGGGACTTCGGAGTCACGAGACACT
>JBAXER010000135.1:0-4506 GCA_037140375.1 Actinomycetota bacterium | reverse complement strand
GCGCACTACGGTGCCGCAGCGGCATTCACCAGTGGCGCCGTGCGACCAGTGATCGGAACATCTCGAATGCCTGTGCCATTGCCTGACACCACCGACCTCCTACCGCCACCACAAGCTGACGAGGTTTTCGTTACCTCTCGAGCCGTGGTCACGGCTGTGCAAGGGCCCCGCGGCCTCACCGATCTGCAGCACCACGTGTTCTCGGCCCATGTGGTGGCCATGACCGGCGTGCACGTGAACCCCGATTACCTCGAACCCATCGGACCCGCAGAATTTGCTGAAGCAATGCGCTACCGCGACGAAGGGTTCCGCAGCCGCATGATTCAAACGATGCTGCTGCTTGCGTTGATTATTGATCCACTCCCCGAGGAGATTGTCGATCGCATCCACCGCTACGCATACGAGCTGTCGATCGACGACGACATGATCCGCGTTGCACAAGAGCAGTGCCGCGGCGCTCGGCGCTTGGTGGGCGCCGACTTCACCCGCGCCGGATACGGCGGAAACCTCGGCATCAGCGAGCCCACTGGCCCAGCTGCCGCTGACACCAACAGCGAACTGTGGAGCGAGGCCAACGATCCCGGCCTCGTAGCTCGTTGGGCGGCTCTCGAGCACCTTCCCGCCTCAACCTTGGGCCGACGCATGTGGGAGTTCTACCGCGCCCGCGGCTTTCAGTACCCCGGCTCCCCCGGCAGCGCGTCGCCGTATCTCTCGCAACACGACTGGATCCATGTCATCGCCGACTATGGATCAACGGTCGAATCCGAGATCGAGGTATTCGGGCTTATCTCGCGAGCCAACGACAACCCGAGCGGATTCGCTTTGTTGGCGATGGTGCTCAGCTTGTTCGAAAGCGGATCGCTTCCCGAGGTCGCCATCTTCGCTCAGGATGCCGGCTACCTCACCCGCAACGCCCGCCACATGGGCATCCGCTTAGCCGACGCGATGTACCGCGGCGCCATTATCGGCGCCAAGTTTGGTGGTCACGACCTGATGCAGGTCGACTGGCTCAGCCATGCCGATCGCGATGTCTACGACGTGCGCCGAATGCTCGGTATCCCCCCAAAGTCGCCCGCCTCTATACGCGCCGGGTCAATCGGGCCATGGGTACCAGGCGGCATCAGTTCGTATCAGTTGGGCTCCGGGCGCACAATGGCCGAGAGCCTTGGCATTGAGTACACGGCATACGGCGCAACCGCCTAGCCCAAACGGCGAACAAACAACGAACAGTCGGCCAACGAGTTCGTCGCACGGAGCGTCATCAGTTAACGTCCGCGCCCATGCGCCCGTTGAACACCTCGATTGTTGGCGGCGGCGTCGCAGGCTTGGCGCTTGCCAGCGGACTTCACCAACGTGATCTGCCGTTCACCATGTTCGAGCGATCAAACGAATTCACCGACGGCGGCTTTGGTTTCATCCTGCTCGCCAACGGACGTGATGCGTTGCGTGAACTCGGCATTGACCTCGAGCCAAGCGAGGTGGGCTGCGAGGTTTCTCGCGCCGTCATGCGCACGATCGCCGGTGAGGTCGTGGCAGCGATGGAACTCACCGACGCTGTGGCCGTGAGCCGCCACGATCTGCTCAAAGTAATCCGCTCGACCATTCCTCACGAGGCGATTCGGCTGAGCCAAGACTTCTCCCACTTCGACAGCGACGGCACCACTGTTCGCGCCGCTGTCTTTGAAGATGGTTCTGAATCCATTGCCGATGTTTTTGTAGGGGCCGATGGCAGTCGCTCACGATGCCGCGAATGGATCACGCCAGCGCATCCCGCTCCCTCTGGTCGCGTCAAAGAAATCGTGTCGATGGTGTCGTGTCCCGACCTTGCAGAACAGGTTGGCTCCACGTTTACGAAGTTCATGCATCCCGATGGCGGTCTCGCTGTGGGGCTTGTGCCCAGTGGTAGTGGTCGCGTTATCTGGTTCGTGCAGTTCGACACCCAACGCTTCGCCACGCCCGAACGACACGACGCCACCGACTTCCTTCAAAGCCTGCTGGGCGACTTCCCTACAATCGTGCAGAGTGCGATCGCAGCCACCGACGCTGCGGCTCCCCACGTATGGCACACAGTTGATATGGATCCGCCGAGTTCGATGGTCCGAGCCAATGTTGCACTCATCGGAGATGCCGCCCATCCGTTGCTCCCGTTCACCAGCCAGGGTGCGAACAGTGCACTCGAAGATGCGGCTGATCTGGTCGCCACTGTCGCCGCGTGCACTTCGCCCGACGAAGTCGAACCGGCGCTGCGCGCCTATAGCCATCGGCGTCGGCCTCGCCGCGCTGACCATGTCACAGCGGGTCGCTCCATCGCCGCCGATTTCGTGAATCCGATCAGTGGTGCGGTGCTCGTGCCGCTCGATATCTGATGGCTCAAGACAACAACGCCTTTGCCGACGACAACGTGCGGCTCGACCTGTTGCGCGAGCGGGCGTTCAACCTGCGCTGGGCCGAACTCCCCCACGACGTCATTCCGCTCACTGCCGCAGACCCCGACTTCCCCGCCGCTCCCGCAATCCGCAACGCCATCACCGAGTACGCGGCGAGCGGAGTGTTCAGCTACGGCCAAGCGGGTGGGCTACCAACGTTTCGCGAGAGCGTGGCGCGGTATCTGCGCGACCAACGCAACAGCCCCGTAACTGCCGACGGCGTCATTGCCGTCAACAGCGCGGCGAGTGGGCTAGCGATCGTCGCTTCAGAGTGGCTCACTCCGGGCGACGAAGCGATCATCTTCGATCCAGTCGACTTCTTGTTCGCCCATACGGTGCGCGCCGCCGGTGGCGTACCGGTGTCGTGGTCGTTCGGACGCAACGACGCGTTCGACCTCGATCACCTCGCAACGCTCGTCACTCCACGCACGCGCATGATCTGCATCTGCAACCCCCACAATCCACTGGGGCGATGCTTCACACGCGAAGAGCTCACCGCCCTTGGCCGCTTTTGCACTGAACGCGGCATCCGCATCTTGAGCGATGAGATCTGGAGCGAGATCGTGTACTCGCCGGCTCGCTTCACCAGCATGCTGTCGCTCGACGACGACATCGCAGCCAACGTCGTGGTCGTGCATGGCTTCTCGAAATCGTTTGGCCTCGCAGGCCTTCGAGTGGGCTACATCGCAATGATTGATCCAGACCAGCGGTCACTGATGCTTGAGCGCAGCGAGCACCCATCCACTGTTGATGGCACATCAACCCTGAGCCAGATCGCTGCCGCCGCGGCGTATGACCATGCACTGCCGTGGCTCGAGAGTTTCGTCGCGCACCTACGCGACCGCCGAGACCAATGTGTCGCGGCGTTGCGATCGATCCCTGGGATCGAGGTGCACTCCCCCGACGCCACCTACGTTGCGTTCGCCCGCATTCAGCGCGAGGGCGTGTCTATCGAGGCGCTCACCGACATGTTGCGCGCCGAGCACCGTGTTGCCGTGGTGCCAGGAAGCGCCCGCTGGTTTGGCGCTGGGGCCGAGGGCCACGTGCGCCTTTGCTTTGCTACCAGCGAGTCGATCTTGGCCGCTGGCATGCAACGATTTGTCGCTGGCATGACGGCGGCAGCAAGCCTGCCTTGACCGTTCCTTCACGAAAACGGTGACAACTCGGCCACAACATCACGCCTTCGCCTTGACTCTGCGGGATTGATCCTGTCCAATGACACGATGCCCCTCCTGCCCGCTCGATCCCACAAGCGCGCCCTTGCACTGTCCTCGCTGCTGATAGCTGGTCTCGCTATCGCATCAACGAGTGGCGCTACATCTGCAGGCGCCACCTCACGGACAGCGGTGACGAGTGCGCCCGTCGAAAGCCGAGATCCCCGGGGCACTGACCAAATCATCGTTCGTATGCGCGATGGCAGCACGCCAGACATCGCAGCGCTGGCCCGCGAGGCTGGCGAAACAGTCAGCCTCAACCGCAAAATGCGCGATGGCGGATGGGTGTCGAAGTTGAGCGGCCGCCGCTCTCCCGCCGCTCTCGCCACGATCGCAGGTCGCATCGCGGCATTGCCAAACGTGGCCTACGCCGAGCCCGACCTGAAGATGTTCGCCGCGATCACGCCAAACGATCCGCTGTTCCCTGTGCAGTGGGAACTCTTTGCTCCATCGGCAGGCCTCAGCGGCATCAACACACCCGCAGCATGGGACATTACCCACGGCACATCCGACGTGGTCGTGGCCGTCATCGACACGGGCATTACCGCTCACGCCGATCTCGCCGGCCAAACGGTTCCGGGCTACGACTTCATTACCAACACCTCAATCGCTAACGACGGCGGTGGGCGTGATGCCGACCCAAGCGACCCCGGCGACTGGGTCACCACGGCCGAGAACGCCTTAGGAACGTTCGCTGGCTGCGGAGCGAGCAACAGTTCGTGGCATGGCACGCACGTGTCGGGCACCATCGCCGCCAAGACCGACAACGCCATTGGTGTTGCTGGCATCGCCTCGGGTGCCAAGATTCTGCCGGTGCGAGTGCTCGGTAAGTGCGGCGGCTCCACCAGCGACATCGCCGACGCCAT
>JBAXER010000134.1:0-4640 GCA_037140375.1 Actinomycetota bacterium | reverse complement strand
GCCCAACCGGCAGGCTCGGAGACGGCCTCGGCAGGTGTCTCGACTGGTGCTACTTCGGGCTCGGCAGCGACGGTTTCGGAGACGGTCTCGGCGGGTGCAACTTGGGCAGGTGCCACGTCGACAGCCGCACTGACTGAACGGCTCAAGAATGCAGTGACATCGCCACCGGTGGGAACGATTGCCACCACGGCCCAACCTTCGCTGGACTTCTCGGTGAGTTTCGCGGCGAGGCCGGCTGGGTCATAGGACGATGTGCTGACGGTGATGTACTCGTACATGGCCAAGACTTTACTGGTCGATGGCGCAACGGCGTAACAGACGCCGAAAATGATCGGCAGTGTCAGTTGGGCGCGACGAGTTCGGCGACGTTGGCATCGGTGGGTGCACCGTCGTGCACGATCTCGCCATCACGCAACGCGATGAGCCGGCTGACTCGCTCGACATAGGTGAGTTCGTGGGTGGCAACGACCAAGCTGGCACCGTCGGCAGCGGCCTGATCGAGCAGTTCGAGTAGAGCGATTTTGCCGGCAGCATCGAGGCCAACAAACGGTTCGTCTACGAGCAGCAGTTCGAATGGACGAACGAAGGCCAACGCAATGGCGGCCTTCTGGCGAAGTCCGCGGCTGAAGGTGTTGGGCAAATCGTCGGCTCGGTCGTAGAGCCCGAGGTGGTCGAGCAGATCGGCGGCCACCTGATCCCATTCGTCGACGCCGTGTAAACGAGCAACGAACTCGAGGTGCTCCCACAACGACAGGTCGTCGTAAAACGATGGCGTGTCCGAGAGATAGGCAAGCGCGCTACGCGCCGCCGGTGTGCCCGATGCGTGACCCATGATGTGCACGGTGCCGCCAGTGGGGTCGAGCAGTCCAGCTGCCATGCGGATGAATGTTGTCTTGCCGCTTCCGTTGTGGCCCACGACAGCAACGCGTTGGCCCTCGGGAATGTGCAGCGTGAGTGGCGCCAGTGCGGGCCGGTCGCCGTAGTCCTTGGTGAGGTCGTTGGCGGCAAGCGCGCCAGTGGTGATGCGCTCGACCTTGGCCGTGGCCTTCGATTCTGGATCGACCGCTTTTGAGGCTGGCTTCGGATGCCGGCTGGCCGGCTTTGGGTGACGACTTGTCTGGTTCGAGGCCACTGTTAGCTCCTGGTCAACTCTGAACGGGCGGCGCGTTGTTGCGCACTTGCTTGCTTGCCCTCGGCCATGAAGGCGTTGAACTTGATCTTCCATGCATCGCGGCGGCGTACCCACCAACCGATGAAGGCACACAGCATGAGTTGTGCAACGGCAATACGAATGGCGGCGGCGAATTCGGACGAGCTGCTGCGATGCGCCGCTCGCACGGCCAGCACACCAGCGCTACCGATGGTGGAGACAACCAGCGGCAACAGCATGCGCACGATGGTGGTCATGCCGCTCATCTCGGGTGGCATCATCGTCTGTTCAACCGCCGAACTGGTCATGTCGGGCGCATCTTTCACGATGCTGACGGCGGCGCCAGCGGCTCCGGCCCAAATTGTTGGCAGCACCAAGACAGCAGCGATAGCCGCACCGCCAGAACCCTTGAGCACTGCCACGGTGGCAACAGCGAGCGCCGCAAATGGCAGCAGCGCCAACAACGGAGCTGCGGTGTGGCGCAACAACAGCGCGCCGCGCTCGTGCGGAAGTGAGGACATGCGATCGGGTTGGTCAATCTCTTGCGACAAAGGCTCAAGGGCTTCCATGCCAAGCAAGAACAACAGGCCGCCGCTCACGAGAAACAATGCTGTGGTGCCATCGAACGCGGCAACCTGACATACCGCCGCGCCGATTGCCATCATCGACATGCGCAACAGACGCGACACTGGGAAGCGAAGCAGGCTGTGCCAGCCGCGGCGCCAGACGACGCCCGAGGTGCCGCCGCGACGCAACCGTATCCACGGCTTGCTGCGGGTGTTTTCTTGGCTGAGCTGGCGCCGCAGCAACATCACCGTTCGCAGGTCTTGCATGGTCACGGCGAAGTGAAGTTGAGCCACGAGGCCGCTGCGTCGCGCCAGCGCATCGAGTGATGTGCGTCGGAGCAAGAGCAAGCCGATGGCCAGCAGAGCGAGCGTGAGTGCGGGAGCGATGAGATCGATGCCGCGTTGGCGCATACCCCACAGCGCAAGACTGCCGCTGAGGTTGGCTGGCCCAACGGTGTGCTGGGCGATGGCTGTGCCTTGCCATGCGATGCCGGCTGCACCGATGAGCGAAGCCAGCCACCGGGGCACGCGGAGCGCGTGCGCGGTGAGCGCAGCGCCGATGAAGAGCACCGACAGCGTTGCCCCAAAGGCTGCGCCGGTGAAGGTCCATGAGGCCACGGATCCGGGCAGCCGGCGTCCGGCAAGCTCGCCGGCGAGCGCGCCGACGATGAGACCCGAGAATGCGGCGGATCGCGCCCGCTGCGATGCGGGACGCAGCAGTGCGGACCGACGGTCTACCGGTGACAGCAACACATGGCGAACGTCGGCGTCCTCGATGGCCAAGGGCCCGCCTCGGCTGCCGCTGCGGATGCCTGCTGCGAACGCGATGACAGCGAACATGCCCAACACGGCCGGGCCATTGCGGAAGATTTCGGCAACGGTGGTGTCGGCGACTTTTGAGTCGTTAACGAAACCCGAAAGCCATAGGGCGCTTCCGCCAAACGCGAAGGCCACGAGGTACACGCGGTATGCGGCTTCGAACCAGTCGAGTTCGGCCATTCGATTCTTCCGCCGGGCGCGGCGAAGGTCGCCGAGTGGGTCATTGGCGCGAGACGTTGGCATGCCTGAGCGACGCTAGCGGTCGGGGCCAGTTTCTACGGTGTGGGCGGTATCGCTCGACCAGCCGCTGAAGCTGGCGACATAAATTCGCGCGGGTGCGAGACCCGCTTGCTCGATGGCGAGGATGTTCACACACGTAGAGACTCCGCTGCCGCAGTAGGCCACCACATCGACGGCGTCGGCCACGCCGAGTGCTGAGAAATGTTGGTGCAACTCGTGCGCTGGGCGAAAGCATTTGGTGACTGGATCGAGAGCTGCGGCAAATGGTGCACTCACGGCGCCGGGCACATGACCGGGGCGCGGATCGATAGCGGTGACCTCGCCGGTGAAGCGCTCGTACGACCGTGCGTCGATCACGACCCCACGATCAGAGGCAGCGAGCTCGGCGGTTTCGTCGGCCGTGGCAAAGCGTTCGGCGGGCCACGGGGTCTCCGTGAAGGCAGCGGGGGTGGGCGCGGGCTCGTCGCCCGCAACGAGTGGTCCGCTCCATGCGCCGATGCCGCCGTTGAGCACAGCGGCATTTCGGCCGATCATGCGCAGCATCACCACCAGGCGGCCGGCGGTCATGCCCCCGGTGTCGTCGTATGCGATGACCGTGCTGTGGTCGCTGATGCCCAAGCTGCTCATTGCAGCGGCGAACGCCTGCGGCGTTGGGAACGGATGGCGGCCTTCGCTGGCTGGCAGATCGTGGGCCGCCAACTTGGTGTCGAGATCGACGAACACGGCGCCGGGCAGATGACCGGCCGTGAACTCGCTGTGGGCGTCTCGTCCGTCGAGGTACCAACGCACGTCGGCGAAGACCGCGTCGGGGAACTCAGCAAGTTCGTCGACTGACACGATGGGGTTGATCATGCGTTGCCTTCTTGGTGATGCCCGAGGGCTTCGGCCTCGGCGAGTACGTCGCGAAGGGGACGACCGAGAGCAAGCGCTGCGGTAGCTGCGTCGTCATGTTCAACCTTCACCCGACCAGCGGCGCGCTTGATGCGAATCGTGTGGCCCCCGACGACCACCGCTGCTTCGGCACGCGCTTGGGGCCAGCGTTCGAGCGTTGTGCCGCGCACACCGAGTGATCCGGTTTCGCTGATGAGTACTGCGGCGACGGCCTGGCTCACGGCAGGCTCGCACAATGCGTGCACGGTGTGTGCTGGCCGACCCTTTTTCATCACGATGGGTGTGGCCCACGCGTCGTGGGCGCCCGCGTTGAGTAGCGCTGCGATGGTGTGGGCAATGACCTCGCCGGTGGCATCGTCGAGGTTGACCTCGAGCAGTCGCACCGGTTGCCCGGCGTTGTTGTTGCCGGTGGCCGCCGAAGCGAGCTCGTCGCCGATGACAACCTGCACCACATTGGGTCGCCCAGGAGTGTCGGCGGTGCCAGCGCCGTAACCAACTGAGCGCACGTTCATCGCAGGCATTGGTTCGAATGCATCGGCGAGTGCGGTCATCAGTGCGACACCGGTTGGAGTGGCGATCTCTTTGCGAGTGTCGATGCCGAACGCCGGAGCGTTGCGCTGCGCGAGGAGGCCGGTGACTGCAGGGGCTGGATTGGGGAGTTCGCCATGGGCAGCGTGCACGGATCCGCGCCCTACCGCGATGGGGCTGCACACGATTCGATCGATGCCGAGTACCTCAAGAGCGGCACATGTACCGACGATGTCGACGATGGCATCGACCGATCCGACTTCGTGGAACTCGACATCGAGCATGGGCATGCGATGCATTGCGCCTTCGACCGTGGCGAGCGCATCGAATGTGGCGAGGGCGCGATTGCGAACGCGAACGGGCAGATCGCTGTTCATCAGCAACTCGCGGATCACGCGATACGGGCGATGCCCTTCGTTATGGGTGTGCTCGTGCTCGTGCTCGTG
>JBAXER010000133.1:0-4657 GCA_037140375.1 Actinomycetota bacterium | reverse complement strand
CGACTACTCCGCCGGGCCGAGTCCTGGCCCCTCGGCCAACGTGGCCTGCCATTGTGATGGCTCTACTCGCACCGCTTCGATGCGATCAACCGGCCACGGAGGCATCGTCACGCCCACCGCGCGCAGGCCGCTCTCGAGGCTTCGGAATTGGAACGTTGTGCCAACCGGAATCGATACGCAAGTGCCGGGTGTTAGCTCGACCACCGACTCTGTGCCGTCAGTCGACGAACGCCACATCTCGCCGGAGCCATCAAGCACGTACCAAAGCTCTTCAACGGAAAGGTGCCGCACAGCAATCGACGTCTGATCCGGCTGAAGCGAAAATTCGGCCATGCTGCCGCCATGGAGCCCAAGAAGTACACGCACTTCAGCCCCATCGGGCGCCATGCCGTCGGGCTCAGCGGGCACTTGGAGCGTCTCGAAAACTTCGGCGTTCATAGATGACATACGCAAACTGTAGGCATCATTTCGACGCACCCGACGCCGCGCCGCCGATCCGTTTGGCGGCACGGTTGGCGACCGCTGGACCAGCGAGCTGACGAATCAGGAGTAGTCCATCAAGCATGGCGATAGCGGCCTCGGCCTCTGCTCGGCGACGAGCTCGAGTGCCGGCGAGCCGCTCGGCCGCCCACTCGATCCATGCCTCCACGAGCTGGGGCACGATCACGTTGAACGGTTCGCGTCCGGCTGCGGCAAGTCCGCCTGCTTCGAAGAACAAGGCGAATACTGGGTCTGCAGCCGGCCGAGCGAGAACCGGCCATGCGGAGCGAAGCAGCTCAAGGTGGTCAGCGACCGGAGCAGAGAACACGGGGGCCAACGTTGTCTGCAACTCGGCACCCATCGCGCTCAGCACCTCGCCGATGAGATCGTCCTTTGTCAGGAAGTAATAGACCACGATTCGATCGCTGATGCCCAGGTGTTTCGCAACTCGCCCGAACGTGAGCTGACTCAGCCCATCGCTGGATGCAACGGCGAGCGCTCCGGCGAGGATGTCGGCTTTGGTGTGCTTGTGGCCCATTGGGTCTTGATCGTAGTGGTCACTGCGATTATCGTTTCGCAGTGACCACTACAAACTCAACGGAGGCCCCGATGACCGACCATGACGCTGGCGAAGCATGAGTATCTCAGCAGCCGCAGCATCCGATCTGTTCCGTAAAGCGCCGGACCAATTCATCGACGTCGGCACGGGCGAAGTCGCCTACCGCCGCATCGGCAGCGGACCCGACGTGTTGTTCGTCCACGGTTGGCCAGTCAGCAGTGCCACCTTCCGCACTCTGCTGCCGCACTTGACCGACCATGTGACCTGTCACCTGATTGACCTTCCCGGAGCAGGCTCTAGCAAATTCGCGGCCGACCAAGTGCTCACCATCGAGAACCACATTCACAGCGTGAAACGCGTGCTCGAAGTGCTTGATCTCAACGATGTCGCCGTGGTCGGTCATGACAGCGGTGGGCTCATCGCCCGACATGCAGTAGCCAGCAGTCCCCGACTGCGCGCGCTGGGATTAATCGACACCGAACAGTCCACCGGCCTGAGTTGGAAGTTCAAGTCGTTCATCGCCGGTCGGCGAATTCCCGGATTCGGCGCAGGCCTCGGTTGGGTCGCCGGGCAACCACGATTACGGCGCAACCGACTTGTACTCGGCGACGCGTTCGTCGACCGATCACTGCTCGACGGCGAGTTCGACGAGTTCTTCCTGAAGCCGTTGAACCAGTCCCCCGCACACCGCAAGGCAGCGATTCAGTTACTCAAAAGCTTCGACTTCCAACACGTACGCGACCTGAGCGAACTACACCGCCGCATCACCGTCCCCGTGCAACTGGTCTGGGGTGAACACGATCGCTTCTTCCCGGTGAAGTGGGCCCAAGAGATGCTCGCCGACTTCTCCGACGCACGCCTCGCGGTCATCAAAGGGGCGGGCCTATTCGCGCACGAAGAACGACCCGCCGAGGTGGCTCAAGCGCTGCTGCCAATCTTGACCTCAACGCGCTGAGGCCCTGCAGAGCCCCCAGCGCAAATCAGCTCGGAGCGATGGGCCGAGGAACGCCCGGAGGAGCGATCGCAACGATTCGCGTTTGGCGCGGCGTATCGCCCCAAGGCCGATCTGCAACGAGGCGACAACGGCGGCCCACCACCTGCAAGGTGTAGCGACGCTCAGGGTCATCGGCCAACCACACAATGCCCTTCGCGCGAACAACACCTTCGTCCAAGCCTGCGACCCAACTCTCAAGAGCATCTCGTCGTATCGGCGCGTCGAGGATCCACGACCACGTCTCGTGCTCGGCATGCGGTTCGTCGTCAAGCGTGTCGACAACAGCAAGGCGTGCGAGCGCCGAATCGGAATGAACTCCGAGCAACAGCTGCAACGGCACCTGCGCTTCGACTGCGCCGAGCACCACCGCGTTTGGCGCCATCGTGTGCGCCCAAAGTTTCAATGCATCGGCAGAGTCGGCATCGACAAGATCGAGCTTGTTCAGCACCAACACTTCGGCCGCACGCAGTTGCCGTTGGACCGTGCGACCAACCACGCGATCACCAGAACGCCGACGAACCGTCTCGGCATCGACCACGACCACTACGCCATCGAGCCGAAATCCAGGGGTGAGCGCGTGGTGCGAAATCGGGCCCGGGTCGGCAACACCACTGGCCTCGATCACGAGGTATTCGGGTGGGTCAGGTTGATTGCGAATAGCTGCCATCGTCTCCATCAACGTGCCCGACAATCCACAGCACACGCATCCATTTGCGAGGCCAATCATCGTTCCATCGTTCGACACGATCAGGTCCTGGTCAATAGCGATGGACCCGAAATCATTCACCAGCACGGTGGTGCGGCGCCCCGTGCCAACGCGAAGTAGATGATTGACAAGCGTGGTCTTGCCGGCTCCGAGGTAGCCGCCGATCACGGTGACAGCTATCGGCGCGCTCTCGGTCACGGCTTAGGCGCCTCGTATACAACGCCGCCGACCACAGTTCCCCACACCGATATGTCGCGGATTGCCATTGGGTCTACATCGAGTGGGGAGGCATCGAGCACCGCAAAATCTGCAAGCTTGCCGGCCTCGATGGAGCCAATCTCGTGGTCCATGTGCAACTGGAACGCGCCACCGATTGTGGCAGCGTGCAACGCCTCGTAGGGAGTGAGCTTCTCGTACTCGCCCAGCACTCGACCCTGCGGAGTGACCCGGTTGACCGCGCACCACATCGTGTGCAGATGGCCGATGGGAGTAACGCCCGAGTCGGAGTGAAACGACAGTGGCACTCCGTTGCTGAGCGCAGTTCGGCACGCCCACATACCCCGCGCCCTTTCGGGTCCCATGGTGAGTTCATAATGCTGGTCGCCCCAGTACCAAATGTGGTTGGTGAAGATATTGGCGCACAATCCCAAACGGCCCATCCGCCGATACTGAGCAGCGGTAGTGGTTTGCGAGTGCTGCACCACGTGGCGATGGTCGAGCCAGGCATCGGTGCGAAGAACTTCTTCGACTGCATTGAGAAACACCTCGACCGCTCCATTGCCATTGCAGTGCACATGCACGTTGAGTTTCTGGGCATGGAAAGCGCGGAGTGCGTCGACGAGATCCTCGGGAGTGTTGAGCAACAGCCCATGGTCGTCGCCTGTGTAATACCCAGGGGGCAGCATGACTGCGGTCCAACCTTGGATCGATCCATCAAGGACCAGCTTGATCCCTTGATTACGCAACTTGAGAGAACTGTGGTTGTCGCGCAGGTCTACGGCCACCTTCGCTACCGCCGGATAGTCACCAGTTGATCCCGGCATCGCTGGCACGTTGTACATCACCATTCGGGCAGGGAACTCATCGCTATTGATGATCTGCTCCCACGGCTCGCGAGCGTGGGGCATCAGCAAGAAAACGCCGACGAGTTCGGTCGAGGTGGTCACCCCGGCGTTACGGCACATCTCGCCATGGATCATCACCACACCGGGTCCACTGGCCTTCGCCATCAACGTGCCCATTGCGTAGGTCGCAAGGCTCATCGCCGGTGCTTCTTGCAGTTCGCCGTTCGGCTCGCCATCGGAGTCGCGCCCCACGCCTGGGGTGACTGAATCGCGGGTGATGCCTTCGGCCGCGAGCAGCGCCGAGTTCACGGTGGCAAGGTGGCCGCTGGCATGACGGATGAAGATTGGCCGAGTGGCCGAAACCTCATCGAGAAGCCGCTTATCGAGACGTTCTTCGTTGGGGAAGTAGATGGGGTCGAAACCGTTTGCCAACAGCTGCTCACCCTCGGGCAGTTGTGCATCGATCGCGCGCAACTTTGCCACGAGTGCTTCGTAGGTCTGGATCGGCTCAGTGAGTGTGCCGTCGGCTAGCGGATACGGGTAATAGCCGAGATACGGCACCATCGCCGCAAGCGCGTCCATGGTGTGACCATGCGCCTCGACGAAGCCCGGGACGAGCACCTTGTCGGCGAATCGATCATCGACTTCGTGCTCGCCCCAACTCGCGCACTCCTCGAAACTGCCGACTGCAATGATCATGCCGTCGCGCACAGCAACTGCCGTGGCCTCCGGATTCGCAGGGTTCATCGTGACGATATTGCGCGCAGTGAAGATGGTGTTGCTCACGAGGCGATTGTAAACATTCATGCGACATCGAGATTTGTCGGACGAAGCGATATCTCACCGACCAAACA
>JBAXER010000132.1:0-4668 GCA_037140375.1 Actinomycetota bacterium | reverse complement strand
GACGACGAAACGGCCGACGACGACGCATCTACCGATGGCGAGGCGTAGACCTCCCACCGTCCACGGTATGACGGTGATCGATAAGCCTGCGGGCGTCACGAGCCACGATGTGGTCAATCAGCTGCGTCGCCATTTCGGTGAGAAGCGCATTGGCCATGCAGGCACTCTCGACCCCGATGCCACTGGCGTGTTGGTGGTTGCAGTGGGCAATGCCACACGCTTGATGCGGTTCCTCAGTGGCGCCGACAAGTCGTATGTGGGCGAGATTGTGTTGGGTAGTTCCACCTCGACGCTCGATTCGGCTGGCGACGTGTTGGCCACGTTCGACATGAGTGGTGTCACCTTGGCGCAGGCGCAGGCCGTGGCTGCCGAGCATCTCACCGGCGACATCTTGCAGGTGCCGCCGATGGTGTCGGCGCTCAAAATAGACGGACGCCGCTTGCATGAGTTGGCCCGCGAGGGCATCGAGGTCGAGCGCGCAGCGCGGCCTTCCACAGTGAGCCGGTTCGAGCTTGAAGCCACCGACGATCCGCTGGTGTTTCGGGCCATAGTTGATTGCTCGTCGGGCACATACATTCGCAGCTTGGCCGACGATCTCGGTCGACTGCTCGGTGGTGGCGCGCATCTGCGCAATCTTCGTCGCACTCGGGTTGGCAGGTTCATGCTCGATCAGGCACAACTGCCCGATCAGGCAACGCTGCTTCCCGTGGCTACGGCAGTTGCGCACTTGCCCAGCTTCACGGTTGATGCAGCGATTGCCGCCGACATCGGTCATGGTCGACTGCTGCCAGCGTGGGAGGGTGACGGCCCGTGGGCCATCTATGCCGCCGACGGCGAACTGCTTGCCGTATACGAACGATTTCGGGTCACTGAAGCCAAGCCAGTTGTGGTGCTCGTTGGTGCTGCCGCTGCCCAATCCAGCTAGCGTCGCGTGTCGTGCAAGTGATCACTGATCTCTCGAAATCACCTTGGCCTGAGCAGCGCTCGGTGATCACCATTGGTGCCTACGACGGCGTGCATCGCGGCCACCAAGCGGTGGTGTCCGATGTGAAGCGTCTGGCGAGCGATCTCGGTTGTCGCTCAGTGGTAGTTACGTTCGATCGTCACCCGGCGAGCGTTGTGCGGCCCGAGTCGGCCCCGAAGCTGCTCACCGATCTCGATCAGAAGCTCGAACTGCTCGAGGCCACCGGTGTCGACGCCACGGTGCTGGTGCGTTTCGACGAACAGCAGTCGTTCGAGAGCGCCACCGATTTCGTCGAGCGCGTGTTGGTGAAATGCTTGGCCACGCGCACCGTTGTGGTCGGCTCCGATTTCCATTTCGGTCGGCACCGCTCGGGCAACGTGGCGTTGCTCCGAGAGCTTGGCGCGATTCATGATTTCGATGTGCAGCCTCGCGAACTCGTGCCTCGCACCGACGGCGTCGACGAGCCCATCAGCTCTACGGCAATTCGTCGTGCGCTCGCTGGCGGTCAAGTGGAGCTTGCCGCAGAGATGCTCGGCCACGCGTTCGAGGCTCGCGGTCCGGTGGTGAAGGGCGATCAGCGTGGTCGTCAACTCGGCTTCCCCACGGCCAACGTCGAGGTGTCGAACCAGTTGTGTGTTCCGGCCGATGGCGTCTATGCCGGTTGGTATGAGCGGCCCGACGGGGTTGCGCATCCGTGCGCGATCAACCTCGGTCGGCGCCCTACGTTCTTCGAGCACGCCGATCACTCACTGCTCGAGGCTCACCTCATCGACTTCGCTGGCGATCTCTACACCGAGGCCGCACGCGTTCAGTTCACCCATTTCTTGCGCAGCGAGCGCAAGTTCGACGGCATCGATGCGCTCATTACGCAGCTCAAGCAAGACATCGAAAACGCCCGAGCCGTGCTCACTGCGTCGAGCTAACGGCCAAGCGTCACGAGCAGCACAAGGCCCGAGAGCACCACGCCGCTGGCGCTTACTCTCCTGCGCACGTCGCCTTCGCCGAGCATGCGCCACCCAATGAGCGCGGCCAGAACCACGCTTGATTCACGCAGTGCTGTTACGTAGCCCACCGACGCGTAGCGCACAGCGATGAGCACCAACGTGTAGGTGAGTAGCGATGCAAAGCCGGCGAGTGCAAAGCGCTTCCAGTCGGCCCGAAGCGCGGCGCGCAGGCGTGTGACCCGATGCGTCGCGATGCCGTAGATCGAGGCTGTTGTGGCCGTCATCATTCCTGATGCGAACGCGTAGCCAACCTTGTCGGTTGATCGTGACCCTTTGCTGTCGAACAGTGTGTAGGCGCAGATGGTGACGGCCACACCAATGGCGGTGAGTACGGCTGGGCCGCGCCATGTGCCTGCGAGTAGGCCGAGGCCCACCGCGATGATCGCGATTGCGACGATGGTCCACGCTTTGGCCGGATCGTTGAGTAACACAATGCCGCCGACGGCCGACAAGAACGCGCCGCCGCCGCGTGCGATTGGATACACCTGTGAGAAATCGCCGTGGCCATACGCTCGGGCCAGCAAGATGAGATACGGCAGGTGCACGCAGCCCGAGAGCACCGCCCAGATCCAGCCTTGCGCTGTCATGCCGCCAGCGACGATGAGGCCCACCACGGCGAACAGTCCGCCGAAGATGAACTGAGCCCACAAGGCGACGAAGCGCTCGTGCACGGTTTGCTTTACGGCCAAGTTCCAGGCGGCGTGCAACACGGCTGCGGTCAGGGCGAGCAGCGTTGCGGTGAGCACAGCTACGAAGGATACGTGGGTGCCACTCGCGTCGCTGTAATCACGCGTAGCCTGAGCAACGGTTATGGATCGTCCTATCGGCATGTTCGACTCAGGTTTTGGCGGGCTCACCGTGGCGCGTGCGTTCATCGACCTATTGCCCAACGAAGACCTCGTGTACATCGGCGATACCGGGAGATACCCCTACGGCTCAAGGCCCCAGGCCGAGGTACGCGCATTCGCTCGCGAGCTGGCATGGAGCTTGGTCAACGACTTCAACGCGAAGGCCATCATCGTTGCCTGCAACACCGCAGCAGCAGCGGCTCTCGACGAACTTGTCGCTGAGATGCCGGTGCCCGTGATCGGGGTGATCGAACCCGGGGCGCGCGCTCTTGTGGCAGCCACGCGCAGCGGCCGTGTTGGAGTCATCGGCACCGTTGGCACCGTGATGTCGGGCGCCTACGATCGGGCGGTCGCCAGCACTAAAGCGGCGGTGGTGCTCACCGCTGCGCCATGCCCAGGCTTCGTTGAGTTCGTCGAGCGCGGTCAGACCAGCGGCGACGAGATCGCCATTCTGGCCGACCGTCTGCTTGCTCCGGTGAAGGCTGCAGGGGTCGATACGTTGCTGCTCGGTTGCACGCACTACCCGTATCTCGCGCGGGTCATTGGTCAAACCATGGGACCCGCGGTCACCTTGGTCAGCAGCGCCGACGAAACGGCATTTGCTGCTCGACGAGAACTCGGCGAGCTTGGCTTGTTGCGCACTGGCACCAACATCGTCGCCGAGCATCAGTTCCTGTCGAGCGGTGACATTGGTTGGTTCGCCGATCTTGGCCGACGGTTGCTTGGTCCCGAACTCGCCCATGCAGGCGCTTGGGTTCCACAAGATCTTCGTGCCGGTATCGACACTTCGGTCCCGCCTCAGGTTCACTGAAGCACCGCAACTTCTCACCGAGATCCCTTCTCGCCGAAATACAAGGAGCCACCATGGCCCGTCCCGACGGTCGTCAGCCCAATGAACTTCGCCCGATCACGTTCGAGCGCGACTACACCGACATGGCTGCGGGCAGCGTGTTGGTGAGCTTTGGGCGCACCCGTGTGTTGTGCACGGCGAGCATTGATGAAGACGTGCCGCGCTGGATGAAGGGTAAGGGCAAGGGCTGGGTCACGGCCGAGTACTCGATGCTGCCGGGGTCATCCCCAGAGCGCGTCGATCGTGAAGCCGCCAAGGGCAAACAGAGCGGTCGCACGGTAGAGATTCAGCGCTTGATTGGTCGCTCGCTGCGCGCGGCCTGCGATATGCGTCTGCTCGGCGAGCGCCAAGTTGTTGTCGACTGCGATGTGCTGCAGGCCGATGGCGGCACTCGCACGGCCAGCATCTGTGGCGGCTATCTAGCGCTGCACGATGCCCTCACCCGTTTGGTGCAGAACAAGGCAATCAGCGCTCAGCCGCTGCACTCATTTTGCGGTGCCATCAGCGTTGGGGTTGTGAATGGCGTGCCCGTTCTCGACCTGCCATACATCGAAGACAGCCGTGCCGAAGTGGACATGAACGTGGTCATGCTGCAGCGCATCGCCACGCTTGGCGGCTTGGCCCAAGAGCCACAGTTCGTCGAGGTGCAGGGCACTGCCGAAGGCGCTCCGTTTAGCCGTAGCGAACTCGATGCGCTGCTTGGTCTCGCCGGCGAGGGTCTGGCAGAGATCATTGCGTTGCAGGCCGAGATGATCGCGTCGCCTCCGTCGCAGCGTTCGCTCGGTCGCTGAATCCTCGAGACGAAACTGATTCGGTGATGGCTCTCCAACAGTTCGTGTGCGCGTCGGCGAACCCCGACAAGGTGGCCGAGATTGCGTCGCTACTCGACGGTCTCGTGCAGCTCTTGCCGCGTCCATCAAGTGTTGGCGAAGTGGTCGAAGATGCAACCACCTTGGTGGGCAACGCCCGTCTCAAAGCGTCGGCGATCTGTGCTGCAACCGG
>JBAXER010000131.1:0-4688 GCA_037140375.1 Actinomycetota bacterium | reverse complement strand
CCATGGCTAACGCCTTAATTCCATCAACTCCAGCAAAGGCCGCCCCAGCAAAGCGTGCAGCGCCAGCTAAGCGCGCCGCCAAGGGCGCCGCTGCGGCTCTTCCCGAGCAGCACACAGCCGGTGAGGCCGTTGCTCATGCGATCATCAGCCAGTACCAAGATCTCAAGCCGTCAGTGAACCTCATCATGGCCGCAGAGATGAGCGACGAGTCGCTGCTCGTAGCCATCACATTGTTCCGCGATTCGCTCGATGTCCCCGGCGACCCGTACCGCTACCCAGCCAACGCCATCGAAGGCGGCCGGCAGATGGTTGCCGTTCGTTCAGCCGAATAACCAAGGTCGCGCAAGGGCGTTGCCGCCACGGCTTACTCTGGCGCTGTGACCCACCCCGTTCCCGAAGATGATGGCAACGACGACACCGCCAGCGACGAGCGTGGCGGCGGAGTCGCCGACGTGCCAGTCGAGGGTTCTGTCGAGGCATTTATCGAAAAGCTGCTCGACCCCAGTGTTGTCGCCGCGCGGCGCCTTGCTGCCGGTCTGACGCCGGCGTGGCGCAAAGTGAGTGGCCCCGAGCCGCGCTGGCAAGTATCGCTCGTGCTCGCGGTGGCGATCGTGTTGCAGATTGTGCTCCCGCGGCACCTCACCATCCGTCCCCATTGGTTACTGCCCTCGGTGCAGGGCTTGCTGCTGGTCTCGCTGCTCACGCTGAATCCGGCAGGTAAGCGACGCAGCTCGTCATCGCTACGAACGTTTGAACTCATCATGATCGCCGTGGTCAGCTTGGCAAACGCAATCTCTGCGCTGCTGTTGATTCGCGGTTTGCTGCGTGGCACCGAGGGCTCGGACGCCATCGGCTTGCTCAAAAATGGCGGTGCGATCTGGGTGACCAACATGATCGCGTTTGGCCTCTGGTATTGGCAGATGGATCGGGGCGGTCCGGCCGAGCGGGCCAAAGCCACGCGCGAATTCCCCGACTTCTTGTTCCCTCAAATGCAGTCTCACGAGTTGGCGCCGCGCGATTGGCACTCGTCGTTTATCGACTATTTGTACTTGTCGTTCACCAACGCCACGGCGTTCAGCCCAACCGATGTGCTGCCGCTTACGCCCCGCGCAAAGCTGATGATGATGCTGCAGACCGTGGTGTCGTTGTGCACCATCGCGCTGGTGATTGCGCGAGCGGTGAACATCCTCAAGTAGGCGTTTGCGTAACGCCCAAGTTGGCGAGGGCTCAGCCCTTCTGGGTGCCAACCTTGAGTTCGTTAAAGGGGCTCTTCGAGTCGATGCCGGCATCCTTGGGCAGACCGAGCACACGCTCGCCCACGATGTTGCGCATCACTTCGTCGCTGCCACCTGCAATACGTCCGCCTGGGGCGCCGAGGATGAGCTGGCTCCACGCGTAGGTGCCCCATTCGCCGGTGTCGGCGATCATCTTCGCGCCGAGTACGTGCGAGACGAAGTCGCAGAGGCGACGCATGTTCATCGTGCCGGCAAGCTTGGCCATGCTCATCTCAGGACCGGGCAGTGAGCCGGCCTTGATCTTGTCCATCGAGCGCTGGTTGTTGTAACCAGACACCTTGTTGTGGATGAGTAGGTCGGCCAACATTTGGCGGGTCACTGGGTCGTCGCTGAGGCCAAAGGCGCGGGTCATTTCGATGATTCGCGTGTAGATGCCGCCGCCGCCACCACCGGCGCCGATTGCGGCGCGCTCGTTCATCAACGTGGTGAGTGCCACGTTCCAGCCGTTGTTCAAGTCGCCGAGGCGGTGATCGTCGGGAACGCGCAGTTCGTTGAAGAACACTTCGTTGAAGCTGGCGCCGCCGGTCATCTGGCGCAACGGCCGAATTTCGACTGCGGGATCACGCATGTTCACGATGAAGCCGGTGAGGCCCTTGTGCTTAGGCAGATCTGGATCGGTGCGGGCGATGACCTCGCCGATGTCGCTGTAGTGAGCGCCGCTGGTCCACACCTTTTGACCGGTGATGACCCACACGTCACCGTCGCGCTCGGCCTTGGTCTGCAGGCTGGCGAGGTCTGAACCAGCGCCTGGCTCGCTGAACAACTGGCAGCCAACGATGTCGCCGCGGTACATCTTCTTCAGATAGAGATCTTTGGCGACGTCGCTGGCATGCACCGCAATGGTTGGGGCAACCATGCCGAGGCCAATGGTGAAGTAGCTCTGGCTCGGAACCTGGAATTGGCTTTCGAGCGAATCGAATGCGCGCTGGTAGGCGTTGGGTAGTTCGCTTCCGCCGAAGGCCTTTGGTCCGCTGATCCAGCCGTAGCCGGCATCGAACTTCTTGGCACGCCAATCGCAGGCACGCTGGAGGTCGGCAACTTCGTCGTTGCGATCCTTCTCTTCGAACATTGCAACTTTGTCGGTGCCTTGGCCCCAAACAAACTTTTGTTCTGCTTCTTTGCGGGGAGCGTTTGCGGCGAGGAAGGCCTCGGCCTGTGTCTTGAACTCTTCGAGGGAGATGTCTGCCATGTCGCCAACGTAGTTGGGCGAAGCTCTTGTGATCTAGCTGGGACACGGTTTCCGCGTTGGCGCGGGGTTCGGATGGTAGGTAACGGGCGATGCCAAGTAATGTCTCAACCCATGGGTCAACTCGTCGGCGTCATTGAGAACAAGAGCACTATGGCTGGTTTGGTGCGCTTCGAGCTCAATCGCAATCTCACCGGTTCTGGGCACGAGCGGTTTGCATCTGCTCACGAAGCGAAGGGGCCACGGCCAGCAGCCGAGCTTGCTCGACGCCTGTTCGATACCGGTCAAGTTGCCGGTGTGCATCTCTACATGAACATGGTCACGGTCGATCTGAACAAGGGCTTTACGTCCGATGGCCTGTTCGACATCGTTCGCGATATGTACCAGTACTGGAAGCCAGGCATGACTCCGCCGGCATTCGAAGATCTTGCTCCAGCGGCCGACGCGCCAGATGCCCCCGCAGCCTCAGGGGGCGACGGCAGCGGTGGTGGCCTCAGCGAGGCAGCCAAGCGCATACCCGCCGATCTGCTCGAGCGCAGTCGCGCGGCGTTGGCTAAGTGGAAGGCCGAGCACTAACACGGTGGCAAAAACACCTGCGCAGGCCGCCGTCGAGTTCACGCTGCACCAAGCAGCCGAAGTACTCGGTGTGCATTACATGACCGCGTATCGCTACGTACGCCTGGGTCTTCTCGATGCGTACAAAGTGGGCGGCACCTGGCGCGTGAGCCAAAGCGCTCTCGACACGTTTCGCGCTCGCTCGGTTGTTGAGCCCGAGCGTGACGCCACATCGACATCTACGAGCCAACGCAGGCGTCGTGCCCCGTGGGCCGACCGACTCGAACGGCGACTACTGGCGGGCGATGCGCAGGGTTCTTGGGGGGTCATCGAAGCGGCGCTTGCCTCGGGGGCCGACCTCGATGAGATCTATCGCAATGTGCTCTCGCCAGCAATGGTTGCTATCGGGCAGCGTTGGGAGCGCGGCGAACTTGATGTGGCCGTCGAACATGGCGCCACCGTCATTGCAATGCGCATGATTGGCCGCTTAGGACCCCGGTTCGCTCATCGCGGTCGTACTCGCGGCACAGTGGTGTTGGCCGCCCCGGCGCATGAAACGCACTCGCTGCCGGTGGCCATGCTGGCCGACCTTGTTCGCCAAGCGGGGTGGAATGTGGTCGACCTTGGTGCCGATGTTCCGGCCGAGAGTTTGGTTCGAGCTGCCATGGCCCCGGGCGATGTTGTGGCCGTTGGCCTATCGGTGAGCAACACCGATCGCCTCGACTCCACGGCGTACACAGTGGCTGTGTTACGCAATTCGCTGCCGAACACACCCGTGGTACTTGGCGGACACGCGATCGCTGGACGTGAGCATGCTGTGGCGCTCGGTGCCAACGATTTTGCCGCCGATGCCGCTGGGTTCGTCTTGATCCTCGAATCCGTCGGGGCCTAACAAACCCCTAGCATATCGAACACCTGTTCGATATGCTGCTCCAATGGAGCGCGGCTCATCACAGGCTCGCCACGAGCAACTCGCCCAACTGGTCACCACCGTTGCTCCTGTTTCGTTTGCGCGCGATCGTTTGTTGCCGGTGCACGCAGCGCTCAAGCCACTCTTCCCCGATGCCGGGCTTACGCGTGGAAGCATCATTGGGTGTAGCGGCACCGCAGCGATGTCGGTGGCCTTAGCTACGGTCGTGGGCGCATCGGCGGCGGGTTCGTGGCTTGCCGTGGCGGGCTTGCCGGGGCTCGGTTTGCGCGCCGCCAGCGAAGTTGGCATCGCCCTTGAGCGACTTGTCATGGTCGCCGAACCAGCTCAACTTGGCGAGACAGCGTGGGCCAATATGGTCGCGGCATTGATCGATGGGTTCGACCTTGTAGCCCTCGCCGGTGTCCCCCAAATTCGTGCCGGTACTGCTCGGCGGCTCCAGGCTCGGCTGCAGGCGCGCGGCGCTGTGCTCATCGTGGTCGGTAACCCTGGCCAGTTCAGCTGCGATCTCGATATCAGCGTCCAGCGGCCCACATGGCAGGGCCTCGGCGATGGCTCGGGGCGTCTTGCTCGGCGCCGACTCACGCTGGTGGCCAGTGGCCGTCGCTTGGGTCGCGAGCGTCGCGCCGAAGTGTGGCTTCCCGGCGCCGATGGTGGCATCGAGCCAGCGTCAGATGTAGCCACCGATGTGGTGTTGCAGCCAGTGGTGCTGCAGCCAGTGGTG
>JBAXER010000130.1:0-4897 GCA_037140375.1 Actinomycetota bacterium | reverse complement strand
CGTTGGTCGATCACCGATGCAACGTGCTCATCAGTGGAGCCACGTCGTCGGGCAATACGATAGAGATATTAGACACCCGCTGACTGCTAAAGTAAGAGGCAGTGGAACTCCAGACCAAGCCAATTACAAACCTGCGATGACAGTATCGATCGATCGAACCGCTCCCCTGCGAGCCGCGATCTACTGCCGCATCTCTCAAGACAGAAGCGGTGAGGGACTCGGAGTTGAACGTCAGCAGGAGAAGTGTCTAGCCCTTGCCGAGACCGAAGGTTGGGAGGTTGTCGGCATCTACGTTGATGACAACGTCTCTGCTTACTCTGGCAGCGTCCGTCCCAAGTTCGATGAGTTGCTCGGCGATATTGAGGCGGGCAAAATCGATGCTGTTTTGGCGTGGCACGTTGACAGGCTTTACCGCGGATTCAACGACCTCGAACGTATCGTCAAGGTGATCCGAAAGACCAAAGTCGTTGTTCGCACGGTCATGGCTGGCGATGTCGATCTCAGCACTGCCGCAGGCGTGTTGATAGCCGAAGTATTTACTTCAATCTCCAAGCATGAATCTGCCCAGAAGGGTGAACGGATACGAGCAAAGCACGCTCAGTCCGCACGTATGGGACTCGCTCATGGGGGCATGCGCCCCTACGGCTATGAGCGAGTAAGTAATAAGCCCGGAACCCTCGCAATAGTTGATGCTGAAGCGGCGATCATTCGAGAGGCCGCCACAAGAGTCCTCGCCGGTGAGTCGGTACGAGCGGTGGTACTCGACTTCCAGCGGCGCGATGTACCGACCGTGCGGGGCGGACCGTGGCGGCCAAAGGCGCTCGCCGATATATTGCGATCGCCACGCATTGCTGGCATCCGTCCGACAGGTGGCGCTCCCGGCGCTGCGGCCACATGGCCAGAGATCGTCGATACAGCGATCTGGCGGCGGTTAACCGCCGTGCTGAACAACCCAACCCGCGGACGGATGCCCCGTTCTTACCTACTTGCCGGAACGCTTTTTTGTGGCAGGTGTGGGTGCCGTCTGTACTCAGCGAGCAGTAGAAACCAAGGCGTAGTACGACGCAGATACCACTGTCGACCAGAGGAGCCGAGTGCGTGCGGTCGGCTAAGTGTTGAAGCCAAAGTCGTCGAGGCTTATGTGACTGGCTTGGTATTCGGCGCGGCGCAGAGTGCTGACCTTGGCCAAGTCCGGAGTGAGCGCCGCTCGGAAGATCAAGCCCGCCTCGCAGCGAGCCTCGACGAAGACGAGCGTCAGCTCAATCAATGGGCTGAGGATGCGGGTAATCGGTTGATAACTCGCACCGAGTATTTCCATGTCCGTGCGCCGATCGAGGAGCGCATCAGTGAGGCTAAAAAAGGTCTGGCGCGTCTGGCACCGGATGATCCGATCCCTGCCGACATGGCTGACGTGCTAGGCCGGTGGGAGACTCTCTCCTTCGAACAGCGACGGGCTGTAATAGCTCTATTCGTCAGCAAGGTGTCCATCAACCCTGCGGCTCACCACGGCGGTCGGTTCGATCCGACCCGAGTACGCGTGGAGTGGAGGGCATGAGGATCATCAGCGTTGCCGTCGAATAGTGATGCTTGCATTTGGTTGATCGAACTTTGCGGGCAAGAGCGTGTCGCCGAGGGTCGGTTGCAGTTGCGCGATAGCTGCGGTGCTTGTGGCTTCACCATTCGGAAGTGGCCAAATCAAGCCGTCGAACTCAAGCTCGTCTACCTTGAACCAGACGCAGCGATTCGATTGCCCGTCATCGAGGACGACCCCGACTTCGTCGACCTTTCCGAAGTTGTCATCGATTTCGTCAGTCTCAGCGCATTTTAAAAACTGCACGGTGCCAACACGCCCGACGAAGCGAGGCCATGACCCAGATGACTGTTGCTTCCGCTGAACGCGGACTCGTTCACCGATGCTCCAGCTACGCACAGCCCCGTGGATGGGGCTGTGAGCCTCGCTGGCGACGGCTGGGCTGTCTTGTACCCGAACGATGGCGGCGACGCTCACGTTGCGTCTTCTGGCAACGTTGTGCTGGGTTACACGGCTCACCGGCGAGGAAGGTTGTTCGGCATAGAGAAGTCGTAACCGTTGACTACCTGCTCCCGCGTCCTGGTGCTGTTTTTGCGTGTCGTTGAAGTAGTTGGTGTTCATTTCTTTGGTGTCCTCTCGTTGGATGATGGCCGTTGCTTAGTGTTGCTAGGGGCTGTGGGGTTTGATTGGCCGTCACGGAGGATGGCGTGGAGGCTGACGAGTGTGTGGCGGTCGTCGGTTGGGCTACTGAGACCTTGCGCAGCGCGCCGCAGTGGTGCGTCGCGTCGACCCTGTTCGATCAGTTCGCGCTCGCGGTTGGACCATCCGGAGATGGCAGCCACGGTTGCGATGGTTGCGGTCACGGATCAGGTTGCCGAGTGCTCGGTGCGGAGGAGAGCATTGGCGTAGTCGAGGTGCACAGAGTTGGTCGACGCACCGGGCATGAAGTCGGCAACGGTGAGACCGTGCAGCTTCGCTATCTTCTTGTACTTCGCCAAGGAGTTGGCACTGGCCTGGATAGGACAACCGTTTGCCTCACGGAGGAGCATGGAAATGGCTGGATCGAGAACCTTTTTTGTCTGCTCGTCAGCGTCTTTGAACATGGCAGCCCAACGCTTCGACCCCACGGTGGCACCGAAGCCTGCTCGCTCGAAGAATGAGCGGTGGAGGCTGGCGATGTTCTGGGTGTTGAGGTCCGCCAGAGTGATGATCCCACGCTCTTTAAGGACGGCTTTGCGCGTTAGCACTTCGCATCGAACCTGCCCCTCGGCTTCGATGGCCAGAGACCGGAGACGTGACTTCTCCGTTCGGTCATGCGTCTTCGCAACGCGAGAAAGAATCTCCTCGTCTTTGGCGTAGATGGTCGTTTTCCACCTTTTGCCAGAACCCACACGAACAGATGTCAGTTCCTTGTGGTGTTCGTAGCTGACCGTGGGCGGGTGATAAGGAACATCGAGCGACCGCAAACCATCGAGCAATGAGGTAGTCGTCGCAGCAGATGGTGACAAGAAGTCCAACGTCGCGTCGAGCCTCATGATCTCCAACTCGTCAAACGGTGTCGCCCATTCCACGAAACGGCAGGCTTCGAACCACAAGTCTTCGGTGCTATTCATTACGTCCGTCACCGAAGACGGTGCAAGATTGTTGCCCTTTACGTAGTTGGGAACAGAGAACTCAAACGCCGCCGTCGGCACCTCATCTCTGAGATTCACGATCAACATGACATGTTTCCGGAGCTGAACAGTTCGGGAGATGTCCGTAGATGCACTGCCGTTTCGTGAGCTATAGAACGAACCCCACGTTTGGCTCGATGGGCGACGAGCGAGAACGCCGCGCAACCGGATGGTGTCGACACCAACAATGCCGGTCCGATGAGATTCGTTACCCTCAAAATTTGGGAGTGATTGGGACCTATTAGTAAGGCGAACGTCGATCGACGACGGAGAAGCAAGCATGTCAGTGCGCTCATGCCCACAATGCCCGTGTAGGCGTGATCGGGTTCGTCAGTACCGAAGCGCGACCGTGCGTTTCACCGGGTCGACTGGACATACCGTTACCGGCCATCAACATCACTCTGTCCTGCGACTAGCGATGCCACTTGTGAGGCTCGGACCAACACGCGATGTCCAACGCGGACCGCGGTGAGACCACCCTGCTCGATCAGCCGTCGGATCGTGCTGACCGACACGCCAGTGATCTTCGCTACCTCCGGTAGTGGCATCAACCGGTCCTCGTTGGTGTGCATGGCGCTCCCTTGTCTTCTTGTTGTTCTTGGAGCGTCAGCTTGTGCTCGACACCCCCTACAATGCAACGAAACTTTGAGGACATTTGGAGGACGCGTCGTGACAGCAAATGCCACCAAGATCGCCACGCAGTTGGCAGAGTTGCCTGTCGATTCCTTCAGCGTCGGCAAGAGAAACGAGTGGCATGCGCACTTGCCCGGATCGCACGATGGCATCACCCTTCGGTTCGCCGAGACCTTGCCGAGGGACGCTCATCGCCGGGTCGTGACGGGTCCACAAAGCCCCCCACACAAACTTGTGATGGACTTCGCCCGGCTCCATGCGTCGGAGCGTCCCGCAGTCGCCGTAGCAAAGTTCGCACGGCGGTACGGACCCCTCTACCTCTGCGAGCATGACCTTCCGAACACTCACTCGCCGCTTCGACTACTGCCAACTGAGTCAGGGCTTTCGCGGTGCGCAGTAGGTGACCCCGTCATTGAGTCAGTGGAAGCATGGCTCCGGTGGTCGAGGCGAATCGATGCATTCATCATGCTCCGCACGTCCCTTGCTCACGGCAAACGCGGAGACCCAGCTCTTTGGAGTGAGATCGCCCCCCTCTTCCCGCAGTTTGCCCAACCTCCGCTGAGCATCGCGACGTTCGACGACCCTCGGTACAAGAAACGCTTATCGGAGATCGAGGTGAAGAACACCGGTTCGATCACGCTCGGTCCGATACAACTGAAACTCTTCCCGACCCCCCAATCGGCGTTCGCCTTCGGCATCCGACAGATGCTCCAACTAGGCGATGTCCTTCCGGTCATGCGATGGGTTTCGACCCGCGCGCCGGAAGTGTTCGTCAGCGCCAGCACGCTCTTTGGAAGCATCGCGCTGGAGCTAGCCGAGGTATCGGCGATGAATCGCGAATTGAAGATGTGCGCGTACCGCAAAGGGCACTGGTACGCCCCAGATTCGGGCGACCACGACACAACGAACTGCTGCGGTGACCAAACCTGCCAACGGGAGCGCGACGCAGCCCGTAAACGCCGCTCCCGGTCATCAACGCAACAGTGAGCAATCCGCTAGACCCGCCTTCGATAACAGTCAGATGCGCTTAGGCAACCACGCCGGGCGCGGGGCGCAGCCA
>JBAXER010000129.1:0-4908 GCA_037140375.1 Actinomycetota bacterium | reverse complement strand
GTGACCGTCACCGAGTATGCCGACTTGTTCACGAGGCCCGTGAGGGTGAACGCACCAGCTGAACCAACAGCAGTGACGGTGGGCTTGCCCGCCGACGTTGCAGTTGCGAGGAAGCTGGTGGCTGCTGGTGTAGCGGTAGCAGCCGTGTACGTACCGGCGAGCGTGCCGTTACCTGTTGTCAATGGGCTTGCAAGCACTGGAGCAGCAGGCACCACGAATGGGCCGTAGCTCATCTGAGCTGGGCCACCAGCAGCGTCGGTTGTGACGTTGATGGTTGTCTGGAAGTAGCTCATGGTGACGCCCGACAAGGTGCATGCGTAACCGATCTTGTATGCGCCAGCGGGGAACGTGCCGGCGGGGAAGATCGACCAGCTGTAGAACGGGATACCCGTGATGAGGCCCGTGGTGACAGCGGTGTTCCTGTTGGTTACTGGTGAACCAGCTGAGTACAGCGGCATTGCAAAGGTGTTCGGCGCCACAATATCTGGGCCGGCTGCCGTGTAGGTCAGCGTCGCTGCGTCAACCGCGTTTGGAACCATGAATGTCTGCCAACGGTAGCCACCGCTTGCCGAGTCACCTGGGCACACTGCGCCCGATGGTGGCTGGACGTTGAGGCTGGTTGCGCTGTTGCCGCTGGTTGGCGAGATCGTCGCTGCGCCAGCTGCTGCAGTGCCGGCCGGCAAAGCCGACGCAGCTGTTGAGATGAGGCCCACAGAGGCAACGGCGAGAACCGTTACCCCGGCGATGAGCCGCTTGATATTTGTCTGCATGTAATTTTTCCTTTGAAAGAGTTTGTGAGAAAAGTTGTTGTTGATGGTGTTCAAGATCAGATCTGACCGACGGTCAGGCTGCCCTTGAGAGTGATGTCGCCACAGGTGCTGATGGTCTGGAAGCCGAACTTGGCGATGGTCGTGCCAGCTGAGCACAAGCTCGAGGTGCTGCCCGAGAACAAGCTCTTGAGGTCGTCGTTACCGAATGCGCTGGCGATGACGGCCGTTGGGAAGATGTTGTACACGTTGCGGCCGTAGATGGTGCTTGCGTAGAACGTTGTGTTCGGGGCGAGGTTTGGTGCTACGCCGGTCACTGGTGATGTGATCACCGCAGGAGTCGCACCGTCGTCGATTGAGCCGATGCCAACAGCCGCTGGAGGTGTGCCTGGAGCAACGAGGTTCGACTTAGCGATGAACGAGCCAGCCGAGAAGCCGATGATGACCTGAGTACCAGCGGTTGCAGCTTCGGCAGCGTCCCCACGTGCCTTCAATGCGGTGCCGTCGTTCTCTTCTGCACGAGTTCCGACGCCGAGCAAGTTGTTGCACTCGGTGGTTGCGGTGTTCTCAGCAGTTGTGCTGGCGGTGGTGACCGTGTTCCAGAACTTGTAGGTTCCCGAGCTGGTCTGGATGCCGCAAGGCAAGATGCGAACGCCACCGATGGTGGTTGCACCAGTGGTGCTGGTGAAGATGGTCGTGAGCTGTGCACGGGTCAACGAGGTCACTGGGCTTCCAGCGGCACGGTAGTAGGCGAAGCTCACACCGTCACGGCCGAATGGGATGTAGGTGAGGGCCGTACCGGTGTCGCCCGAGGTTGGGCCAGCCGACGAACGAGCGAAGTCAACGAGACCAGCGACGTCCTGAACGCCACCGCAAGCGACGTTGCCGTACTTGGTGCCGTCCTGGGCGCGGCTGAGTGCGTTCTTGCCGGCACCTGAACCGTTTGGACGAGCGAACGTTGGGCCGCCAACCTTTGGTGTGATGCAAGCATCAGCAACACCGGCTGGTGGAACGGCGTCGAACGAGATCACCTGACGGTAACCCGATGCTGACGTGCTCTGGATTGGCGTGTAGTTCACGCCGTTCGTGAAGCCGGTCATGGCATTCATGACGTCTTGGGTGGTGTCGGAGCCGACGCCTACGGCAGCGGTGAGCTGCTTAGGGTCTGCCTGTGCCGAGCCACCAACAAATGTGGTGCCAAGTGTGGCGGTCATTGCGACTGCAAATGCAAGTCGCTTGGTGTGAGCTGATTTCAGCATGGTGTGGATAGGTCCCTTCAAGTGACGGAGTGTCGGAGATTTCTTCCCGACAACTGCGACTATGACAGGGCAACTTTGCTGCAGGTTGGCCGCCAGATGAACGGATCAAGATCTGATCAAGGGTTCATCTTGTAGTCACCAAGCAGACACCTTGTGGCTATCCGAAACGACCAGAAACGTAGTCGTTGGTGCGCGAATCCTGAGGCGATCCAAACATTGCGTCGGTTGGTCCGTGCTCGACGATGACGCCAGGAGTTCCCTGCTCAGCAAGGAAAAAGGCGCAACGGTTCGACACACGCGCAGCCTGCTGCATGTTGTGTGTAACGATCACAATCGTGACCTCAGAGGCGAGTTCCATGACTGTCTCTTCAATACGACGCGTAGAGGTCGGATCGAGTGCCGAGCATGGTTCGTCCATCAGCAAAACCCGAGGCTTGATCGCAAGCGCGCGGGCGATACACAGGCGCTGCTGCTGTCCACCAGAGAGTCCACCACCGGGCTGACGAAGACGGTCACGCACTTCGTTCCACAGGCCGGCCTTGCTGAGGCACGACTGCACGATTTCGTCCTTCACTTCGACGCTGGCTTTTGTGCCGGTGAGGCGCAGGCTGGCAACGACGTTGTCGTAAATGGACATCGCTGGAAATGGATTGGGCTTTTGGAACACCATTCCGATTTCGCGACGGGCATCGGTGAGTTTGCTGTTTGGGTCGTAGATGTCGTGGCCATCGAGCAGCACCTCGCCGGCGAGCGACGCCGAAGGAATCATCTCGTGCATGCGATTGAGAATACGAAGGAAGGTCGACTTGCCGCAGCCCGATGGACCGATGAGCGCGGTGACCTCGCCAGCAGCCATGTCGAGCGACACGCGATCCAGCACCTGATGCGTACCGAACCATGCTGAGATGTCTCGCGCATGAAGCCCGGCAAGCGGGGCGCGTTCTACAACAGGGCGCGCGCCGACCGAGGCCGGCTGGGACTCACGCTTACGCATTCCGAACCAGCGCGTTGACTGAGCCGTCGCAACGGCCTTGGGCATGACCTGAGTTGGCGCAACGGCAGGAGCAGCGAGCGGTGCAGCCAAAGGTGCAGCTAACGGCGCCGCCAATGGAGCCAACGATTCGAACAACGCCGATGCTTCAGCATCGACTTCGGTGTGGACGATGAGCACTGGCGCCGTGATGGTTTCGGTCTGCGTCACGTGCGCCGACGTGGCCTGCATACGGTTCTCGACCAATGCAAACGTTGCGAGTGCACTGCGGAATTCATCGACGCGATCCGCAGGCACGGTGACCCCAAAATCGGCGATGCCAGGCACCACGAAAACTGTCCATGGATCCTGAGCGCCATGGATGAACGCTTCGAGGTCCGACGCAAGCCACGACCACTCGATGTCGCCCTCGGTTGCCAAGATCCGACGATCAGTGACGATGACGCGCGCAGCGTGAAGGTCGGCGACCACTGCGTCAACGTCGTGTGCATCGCCGCGCACCACCTGCACCACAGCCGAACCAGAAAGCGAGACGAGCTCCACTTCGGATCCCGCGCCGCCACCATGAACTTCGGTTGCTGATGTCTGAATCGACTCGAATGTCACAGCAGGTACTCCTTGATCGTCACAACAGATTGGGCAGCAAACGGGCCGCCTCGCCGGAAACACACAAACCAACCAGCAGCAGCGCCGGCAAGAACACAATCCACGTTTGAACGCGACCCCAGCGATGCCATGCCCACACAGCGCCGATAGACAACGCAATCAGCGCCTGCAGCCACAACGCAAGAGCCCAGAGCGTGCGGGTGTCGCCAGCCATCAAACGCTCTGCGGCAGGAAGACCTGAGGCACTGATCAGCCGCGCTGGTCCGACGACAGCTTGACCCTCGAGGTCTGCATCAACCCGCAGCACGCCTTCGGGAAAGAATGCGCGGCCAGCGGCGGTGACCAATGTGAGACGAGACGTGCCACGGGCAGCAGCTGGCGGCGCTGGATCGCCGTCGCGTCGCACAGCAATGACGCGGAACGTGAAGTCGGCACCTTGACCGGTCGTGACCTTGATCTCTGCACCCTTGGTGAGTTCGGCGATACGCGAGAACGGGCCACCGAACGCTGCCAGACGGCCGAAGAGCACGCTCGTTCCAACCTGACCAGGCAGTGGCGTGTCGCGACGATGGCCTGGGCCATGCAGCAACTCGCTGGCGGCGGTTCCTTCGCCAACCACCTGGCGAAGCCCAATCGATGGGATCTCGATAAACGCAACGGGTGTGCCGAGCGCAAGCACGCGACCAGCTTCGGTTGTGGGGCCGGTAGGTGCCGTACCGTTGGCGAGCTCGGCTCGAAAACTGGTGAACGCCTGACGCTGCGCAGCGCGACTCTGAAGTGAGCTCACGAACATGAGCTGCAACAGCAACGTGGCCGTCAGCGCAAACAGCAGCACCAGACATGCCCGCACCAACTGCATCCGCGGCGACAACGGCGGAACATCGCCACGGGTCGTCGAACTCGCGCCTTGCGTTGAACGAGACAACGCAAGGCGACGAGGACTACCCGATCGCCGCATAAAGGTCACTGCAGTCATCGCGATTCGTGCGTGAGCACCCTGATTGGTCGGCCAAAGAGAATGGCCATACGTCCGCAGACAAGGGCCATCAACGCCCACAGCACCATCAGCATCGGCGATGTGCCGGTGGATGGCAGCGATCCACCGGTGTTGCCGCTTGAGCCGCTGAGCACCGACGTGGTCGTCACGCCGGACGACGCTGCAACAGTTGTTGTGGTCACTACTGGCTTCACGGTGGTCGACGTTGTGGTCACCACAGGAGCAGTTGTTGTCGTTGTGGTCACCACAGGAGCAGTTGTTGTCGTTGTGGTCACCACAGGAGCAGTT
>JBAXER010000128.1:0-4917 GCA_037140375.1 Actinomycetota bacterium | reverse complement strand
GTGAGTGGCGCGGGGGCGAATCAGTGCTTGGTGTTGCGGCGGCGTCGGCGGTGACGGTCGATGGCGAGCTCAATGAGCGCGTCGACCAACGCCGGATACGTGAGGCCGGTGCTTTGCCACATCTTTGGGTACATCGAGATCGGGGTGAAGCCGGGCATCGTGTTGACCTCGTTGATGAGGAACCCGCGGCCGTTGTGCTCGAGGAAGAAGTCGACCCGGGCGAGTCCTTCGCAGCGCAATGCGGCAAACACTTGCAGCGCGAGCGCACGTACAGTCTCGGTCTGTTCGGCAGTGAGCTGAGCCGGGATGATGAGCTGCGCGCCGTCGGCGATGTACTTGTCTTCGTAGTCGTAGAACTCGTTGCCCGGCACGATCTCGCCGGGCACGCTTGCTCGAGTTTCAAGGTTGCCGAGCACGGCCACTTCGATCTCGCGGCCATTGATTGCTTCTTCGATCACGATCCACTCGTCATAACCCAAGGCGTGATCGACGGCTGAGATGAGTTCGTCGATGGTGCTGGCCTTTGTGACGCCGACCGATGATCCCATGTTCGATGGCTTCACGAACACGGGTAAGCCAAGCGTGTCTGCGATCTCTGCGAGTCGAGCGGGATTGACCTCGTGCTCGCGCAGACTGATCCAATGGGCCTGCGGAATGCGATGGTAGGCAAGTACCTCTTTGGCGATGGCCTTATCCATGCTGACCGCCGAGCCGAGCACGCCGCTGCCAACAAATGGCACGTCCATCAACTCGAGTAAACCTTGCACCGTGCCGTCTTCGCCAAGGGGACCGTGCAGCAATGGCATCACAACAACGGGACCGTTGCGCAGGGCATCAGTGAGCAGTGGTGTAGGGGATAAATTGTCGCCTGCGGCTTCGAGTCGGTCGGGTAACGCCTCGGCGCCCTTCGCAAGGGCAGCGACGGCTGCGGTAGCGAGGTGCCATTGTCCTTCGCGGTCGATGCCGACCGGTGTGATGCGATAGCGAGTCTGATCGACGGCGCGCAGCACATGTGTTGCCGTGACACAGCTGACATCGTGCTCAGCCGACTGTCCGCCGAAAATCACGATGAGATTGATGCGGTCGTCGGCCATGCCGCAACGGTAGCCGTCGCCGCATGGTCGCAATGGGCAACCACCGTCGACGCTGTTGCCGCCACTACGGTACGGAGATGCGTTTCATGGCGAGCGATGTAGCCGGCGCCACTGGCGGCACACTTTTTGGACCCGATGTAGCCCTCGACGGCGTGTCGTTCGATAGTCGCAGTCTGCGACCAGGACAACTGTTTGTGGCGCTCGTTGCTGAACGCGATGGACATGAATTCATTACATCGGCGTTGAGTAACGGGGCGCCTGCGTATTTGTCGCAACGCGAGCCTGGATCCGGCACAGCCGTGGTGGTGGCCGACACCGCAGCGGCGTTGCTGCGCCTGGCTACATGGGCTCGCCAACGACTCACGGCACAAGTTGTCGGCATCACCGGATCAGTTGGCAAGACGAGCACTAAAGACCTCGCTCGAGCAGCGTTGAGCGCCGGACTGCGTACGTCGGCCAACGAGAAGAGCTTCAACAACGAGACCGGGCTGCCGGTCACCATCTTGAACTCTCCCGATGACACCGAGGCGCTTGTGCTCGAGATGGGCATGCGCGGCTTCGGCGAGATCGCCCGTCTGTGCGCGATTGGGCAACCCACAATTGGCCTTGTTACGCGCGTTGCTGCAGCGCATACCGAACTGGTCGGCGGCCTCGAGGGCGTCGCCAAAGCGAAGAGCGAACTCGTTGCTGCACTGCCGGCCAACGGCCTCGCCGTGCTGAACGCCGATGATCACCGTGTCATGGCGATGAAGCCCCTTGCATCGTGCCGAGTGCTCACATATGGCAGATCTGCGGACGCCGATGTGTACATCGACAACCTGGTGATCGACGACCTCGCTCGGCCTCGCTTCGACGTACGCACGCCGTGGGGTACGGCCGCTGTGCAGCTAGCAGTAAGCGGCGAACATATGGCCGTCAATGCCGCTGGCGCAATCGCTATAGCGGCATCGTGCGGAGTCAACCTTGACGCAGCCGTGGCTGCGATCGGTCAGGCGCAGTTGTCTCCATGGCGGATGGAAATCAAACGCAGCGCATCCGGAGCAATCGTGATTAACGATGCGTACAACGCAAACCCCGAGTCGATGCGCGTGGCGATTGAGACCTTGGCTTCACTTCAAGTGAGCGGCCGCCGTATTGCGGTGCTGGGCGTGATGGCCGAGCTCGCCGATCCGGCAGGGGACCACGCTGCTATTGCCCAGCTGTTGCGCCAGCGCAACATCGAACTGATTGCGGTAGGCACCGACAACTATGGAGTGCCGGCGCGAGACGATGCGCAGGCTGTGATCAGTTCACTCGCCGGCAACGACGCCGTGCTGATCAAGGGAAGTCGCGTTGCGGGCCTCGAGCGGCTGGCTGCTCTCGTCGTCTGACAACATCTGAGTTGGTCGCCGAATGAGGTCGGCCCACCAACTGAGCACCACGGCAGAGGCCACGCTGACAAACAGCACCGGCCGCGGGCCGAAGCGGTCGACAACGGGGCCAAACGCAAGCGCACCAAGCGTGACGGTGCCGCCGAACGCCATAAACCACAGCGACATCACGCGAGCGCGTTCGTGATCGCGCATGTTGGTTTGAAAGACCGTGACCATTGGGGTCACGGCCATGAAGTAGAAGAACCCGAGCAAGAATCCGATTGGGATGGCCAGCAGCGGACCACTGGCTAAGGCGAAGCCGGCCATGCTGAGCGCAAAACCGCGGAAGGCGAACACGATGAGCTTGCGCCGGTCGAAGCGAGTGAACACTGAGCCGCAAGCGAGTCCGCCGAGGCATGCGCCGAGCCCCCACGTGGCGTACAGCCACTTGTACGTAGCGCTGCTTGAGTCGATGCCGAAGTTGAGTCGAGCGATCGATGGGAACAGGCTCACGTAGGGCAAGCAGAGGAACGAGAACGCCGTCATCGCGAGCAGCATTCGCGACAGCACGCCACGTTGGCGGGCGATGCGGATGCCAACGAGCAACTTCTGCATGCCGCGCTCAACCGACTGGCTTTGAACGTGAGGGATGACAATGACTGCGATCGCAGCGACAGCGAACAGATACGTGGCTGCGTTGATCACGAAGATTTGCGGCACGGTGACACCGAAGCCAATCAGCGCTGCGGCGAGCGCGGGCCCGATGACGCGTGATCCGTTGAGCATCACCGAGTTGAGGCTGAGCGCCCCAGGCAGGTCTTCCTTGTTGAGCAAGAGTGGGATGGACGCCTGCATCGCGGGGGCGCCAAGCGCGTTGAAGATGCCGATACCTAACTGGATGGCGAAGATCGCCCACAACGATGAGTCGCGCGCAATAAGAAACGCGATCGCCACAGCGAAGACCATCTGCAGTGCTTGGTTGGTAATCAGCCACGGACGGCGCGGGAAGCGGTCGGCCAAGACTCCGCCGGGAATTGATAACAGCAGCAGCGGTCCGAGTTGAGCAAAGCCCATGATGGCGACCCAGGTGGCCTTGTGCGTGCGGGCATCGATGTACGCGGGCAGTGCAAGGTTCTGCATCCATGTGCCCACGTTGCTTGCGAACAGGCCAATCCAGATGATGCGAAAGTCGCGATAGCCAAAAGCGGCGCGGGCGGATCCGGCGCGAGCGTTGGATTTTGTTGTGCGCTCGGAGACGGGTGTTGGCATCGACTTTTACCGGTTGGGTGAAGGGCGCATTGTAGTTGCGCATGTTTGAACAGGTCGGTGATGAAGCGTGCTCGGCGCACGCGACCAGCGCTGGTCGGATGTCACACCAGCGAATGACCAGCTCAGCGCATATTGAGCCGGCTCGGACTCAGGAACCCAGAATCAAATCGGCATACAACGGCAGCACCTGCTGCGGGCCGCTGACGAGGAATGTGGTGATGCAGGTCTGCTTCCAGAGTTGCAGTTCGTCTTTGATCTTCGCTGGTGGTCCAACGAGCGCCACATCTTCGACCATCGCCAACGGAATGGCTGCGGCCGCTTCTTGCTTCTTGCCCTGCAGATACAGGTCTTGCACCTTGATCGCTACGTCTTCGTAGCCCATGCGGGCAAACAGCTCGAAGTGGAAGTTGGCGCCACGGGCGCCCATGCCGCCGGCATAGAGAGCGAGGAACGGGCGAACGAGGTCGGCGCACTGCTCAACATCGTCGCCGGGCACGATCATGACGGTCGACGCGATCTCGAACCGATCGGCCTTCGTGGGGTCTCCGCTCGCAGCGAAACCTTTGGCGAGGCAGTCGCGATAGAACGCGTCTTCCTTGGGGCTGAAGAACAGCGGCAGCCAACCGTCGCAAATTTCGGCGGCGAGAGCAACGTTCTTCGGGCCCTCGGCTCCGAGGAAGATCGGGATCTCTTTACGCAGCGGATGGATGGTGCTCTTCAGCGGTTTGCCGATACCGGCGCCACCCCCGAACGGCATGTTGTAGAACTCGCCGTGATGGTTCACGGGTTCTTCACGCCTCACGATTGAACGCACGATCTCGATGTACTCGCGTGTGCGGGCCAACGGCTTGGGGTACGGCTGGCCATACCAACCCTCGACCACCTGAGGGCCGCTGGCGCCGAGGCCGAGAATGAATCGGCCGCCGCTGAGATGGTCGAGCGTCATCGCTGCCATCGCCGTAGCGGCCGGAGTGCGCGCGCTCATCTGGGTGATGGCGGTACCGAGTTTGACGGTGGAGGTGTGAGCGCCCCACCACGCAAGCGGGGTGAGGCAATCGCTGCCGTAGGCCTCGGCGGTCCAGATGCTGTCGAAGCCCAGTCGCTCTGCCTCTTTGATTGCGTCGAGCGCGCCTGATGGCGGGCCGCTGCCCCAATAACCGGTGTTGTAGCCAAGCTTGATTGTCATGGCTCAGACGGTAGCC
>JBAXER010000127.1:0-4959 GCA_037140375.1 Actinomycetota bacterium | reverse complement strand
CCGCACTCAAAGGTGAGCTTCCCTAACCGCAGTCGCGCCTGAGTTGCCACAGTTGCTGTCGCGGTGTTCAGCGCCGACAACGATTCGGGAGTCGACATCTGGCTTTCGGCTGCACGGATATCGAAGTTGTCGCCCTCAGCAATCGTGAGCGTTAAACCACTAAGGGCTTCGTTCTCTGGTGACTGTGTGCATGCGAGAAGCACAGTGGGTGATCGCTTGATGGCTCGGTCTTGCGCCGAGCGATAGAGCGATAGTTCTAAGGTGTGCAGGCCTTGGGTTCGGTAACACATCGCGACCACAAAGGGTCCGTTTGGAACCGCAGTTGCACCTTCGTTCTCGATGTCTACGCGGTCGCATGGAATGCCGTGATCACTGAGATAACGAACAAGCGCAGTGAGGTCGTCAGCCGATTCCAGAGGGGCAGACGTCGCGGTGAATGACTCGGCGGCTTTTCGAATGGTGGCGTTCACGAGCACCTCGCCGCCGCTGCCGCAACTCCCCGCGGCGCCCAAGGACGCTGTCAAGGCCATGAAAACAAGCAACCTCTGTCGCACGAGGAACACCTCCTGACGTCTTCAGAGTAGACCGATGTCCGCCGTCTCGATAGAGGCAATGTCCTCACTGTTTGGGCGGCTGAGAACGGCAACAGCGCATATCAACGCTGCGGATCCTGCGAGAGCGAACGGCACACGTGGCGACGAGATCTGAATGATCCAACCCATGAGCACAGAACCGATTGGTGTGCTGCCAAACCACGCCATCTGATGAAGCGCCATGACCCGGCCCTGCATTGATGGTTCTGTGGCTTGTTGCAACACCACGGTGTTCACCGATTGGAACGACGCCGAAGCGAACCCCAACACGATGGTCATGCCAACGAACGGCCAGAAGCCCGGGGTAATAGACAGTGCAAACAGCGAGGCGCCGAACCCCAACAATGTGATGGCCAACGTCTTTCGCGGATGCGGTTTGATCCCAGCGATGTAGATGCCGCCGATGATGGAGCCAATCGCGCTCACGCTCATTGCCGTGCCTACGCCTCCTGCGCCGCGGTGGAATCCGAAGCGAACCATCGCTGGGAATGTGGTCTGAAAGTTGTAGGCGGCAATGCCGACAATGGTCATCACGAGCAACGGACGGGCCACGTTTGGATTGGCTCGCACATACGCAAACCCCTCGCGTAGTCGACCTTTCGTGCCTTCGATGAGGGGTCGCGCAGTGAACTCGCTCGACCGCAGCGCAATCAAGGCGCCAATCACCACGAGGTAACTCGCAGCGTTGATGTAGAAGCACGTCTTCACGCCTACCGTGGCGATGAGCCCGCCGGCCAATGCTGGTCCGATGAGTCGCGACACTGAGTTGATCGTGCTGTTCGTGGCTACTGCGCTGGGCAGCAGTTTGGGTCCGACGAGTTGATACAGAATGGCCTGCATCGCCGGCCGTTCGGCAGCCAGCGCAAGGCCTAACAGCAGGGTCAGGATGTAGATCCACCAGATAGTGATGTGCCCTGTTGCGACCACGATTCCGAATATCAAGGCGGCCAGGCCCGACGCCGCGGATGTGACAATGAGCAGCCGCCGGTTGTCGAACTTGTCGGCGAGCACTCCTGCAGGTGCTCCGAGGATCAGCATTGGCAAGAACTGCAGCGCTACGGCGAGGCCGAGTCGATCACTGCGGTTGGTGATCTCGAGAACGAGCCAGATGAGAGCGAGTGATTGCGTCCACGATCCGATGCTCGAGATCGTTTGGCCGATGAAGTAGAGCCGGAAATTTCGGTTGCTAAAGGCTGCAAACCTTTTTGGGCGGCTGTCCACGCCGTCAGTGTGTCAGCATTCACGTCGGCAAACAGGTTCTTACTTGGCGGGCTCGATTGGCTACCGTCGTGTCATGGCGCGTAGTGATCGACCCGCAGCGCCACGGGTGCGTGATGCGCTCGAGCGAATTGAGCTCGACGCACTACTGCACGGCGAAGTTGGCGAAGGCGTGGTGTTGACCGGCCAGTTGCATCACGAGTTCGACGATGTGTTGCAGGTGTCGAACGGGCGCATCGAGCGCGCATCGTTGGTGGCTGCCCCACTTGCCAGCTCTCGATTTGTCGACACGGTCATCCACGGCTGCGATTTGTCGGGCGCAGATCTTGATGGCGTCGCGCTCACCCGCGTTGAGTTTCGCGAATGCAAGCTTTCGGGGGCGCGTCTCTCGCAGGCGCGAATGCGTGATGTGCGTTTCATCGACTGCCGAATGGATGGGGTCAACATGCGTCATGCGCAAGGCGAGTTCATCCGCTTTGAGCAGTGTCGGCTTGTCGGCGCCGAGTTCAATTCGGCGGCGTTCAAGGGAGTGGCGTGGTGGGACTGCGATCTCGCCGACGCTGATGTTTCGAAGATCTCCGTTGAGCGCGGTCAGTTACACGGCTCAACGCTCGATGGGCTGCGAGGCGCGATGAGCTTGATGCCCATCGCTATCGACGCCGAGCAAGAGCCAGCGTTTGCTTCGTTGTTGCTCGCCGCGCTTGGCGTAGAGGTGGCATCACGCGTCGACCCGTGAAGGAGTGTCGGGCGGCGTATTAACCGTTGCGCTGCGTAAACGTGATGGGCATGTGGGTCACGCCGTTCACGAAGTCGCTCTTGAGTCGCGTGATGGGCGCAGCCAGCTGCGGATTGCCGAGGCGTTGTACGACCTCTTGCATCGTTGCGCGAATCTGTGCTTTCGCAAGGCTGGCTCCGAGACAGAAGTGCACTCCGCCGCCGCCGAAGGTGACATGGTCGTTTGGTCGACGTGAGACATCGAAGCGATGTGGGTCGGCGAACACTTCTTCGTCGCGGTTGGCCGATGCGTAATACATGACGACCTTGTCGCCGGCTTTGATCTGCGTGCCACGAAGCTCGACATCGGTTGTGGCGGTGCGGCGGAAGTTGGCGATCGAGGTGCCGTAGCGCAGCATCTCTTCGACAGCAGTGGGCCACAACGACTCGTCGGCACGCAAGCGATCGGCTTCGCCAGGGTTGTCGATGAGCGCCAACATCGAGTGGTTGATCAGATTTCGTGTGGTCTCGTTGCCGGCCACAATGAGCGTGATGAAGAACATGTTGAGTTCGCCATCGTCGAGTCGCTCGCCGTCGACCTCGGCATTGACCAGGGCGGTCATGATGTCGTCACGCGGCTCGACTCGGCGCGCAGCGGCCATCTGGTCGCACAGCGCGTAGACCTCCATCGCTGCAATCTGGCCGGCGCCTTGTCCTTCGGCATCAAGTCCGCTGATCATCATGTTGGTGAGCTCAACCATGCGCGGCCACAGTTCGTCGTCGAGGCCGAGCATCGTGCAGATGGTCTGAATCGGAACCTTCGATGCAATGTCGTTCACGAACTCGCACTCGCCGCGCGAAGCCACTTCGTCGACAACACGCGCTGCTCGGGCGTTGGTGTCTTCGACGAGCTTGGCAATCACGCGTGGGGTGAAACCCTTGGCGACAATGTTGCGGTAGCGAGTGTGCTGCGGGTCGTCCATGTTGAGCACGCTGAGGCGCAACATCATCAGCGTCTCTTCGTCTTGATCGGGGATGAACGTAGAGCCGAGCGCCGACGAAAACGTGCGCGGGTCGCGGCTGATCTTCTTGACGTCGGCGTGCTTGGTGATCGCCCAAAACCCAGAGCCATTTGGTTCGTCGTGCCAGAACACCGGCGCCGTTTTGCGGAGCAGATCGAACTGATCGTGGGGTGCCTCGCGCGACCACGTGTTAGCCAAGAGATCGATGTTCGATAGGTCGATGGCGGGGGAGCTGCTCATCGCGGCTACTTCTCGGCTGCGGTAGCGAGAGCAGCGAGCGTGATTTCCATATTCGCTCGGTTGTGAGTAGCTCGGTCTGAGACGCCGCTGACAACCTTGCCTAAGCGGTCGTGCCATGATTTGCGGTGGTCCGCCCAGCTATGGGTCACGCGACAACCAGTGGCGGTTGGTTCGATTTCATAGATCCAGTCGCACCAGTCTTTGCCGAGCAACATCAGACCAAACGACAACTTCTTTGGCGCGTCGCAGACATTCACTTCAACAACGGTCTTCCACTTCTTCTTGCCGTTCTTGTTCGATCCCGCAAAGCGAGCTCCAACTGCGGCTTGCGTGGCGCCCTTGACCCATTCGCCACCTTGGTTTTCGGGTGACCATTCGCCCATTCGAGGCAGATCAGAAACGAGTGCCCACACTGTTTCGGGGCTAGCGGCAATATCTCGGGAGACAGAAACGAGCTGTGACATGGCACGACTGTACATGTTTGGCATGGTTAACGGGCTATGCCAAAATGATCTTCATGCAGGTCAACATCGGTCAACTTCTCACGCAGCGCGCATACGTTAATCCTGATCTCGAAGCGCTCTACGACGTGGCTGCCGGCCGACGGTTTTCGTATGAGCAGCTGAATGCGCGCTCGAACCAAGTGGCCCACGCCATTTCGTCCACTGTCAACAAGGGCGACCGAGTTGCGCTGCTGATGATGAACTCGCATGAGTTCCTCACGGCCTTCTTTGCCATCGCCAAGATCGGTGGTGTCGTGGTTCCGCTGAACTGGCGCCTCGTGCCGAACGAACTTGAGTTCATTCTCAAAGATTCGGGCACCACGGTGTTGTTCTACGGCGAAGAGTTCGTGGCGTCGGTTGTCGAGTTGCAATCGCGAGGCGACAAGACCGACGTCGGCCAGTGGATTCACGTCGGTTCGGCCGACACCACTCCATCATTCGCGAGTGAGTTCAACAGCCTCGTCGATCATCAGCCAGGCACCGAGCCAACCGTTTCGGCGTTCAACGATGACCTGTTGTACATCATGTACACCTCAGGAACCACGGGCCTACCCAAGGGCGTGATGCACACGCACAACACGCAGATGGCCGCATTGCTCACGCTCAACGCCACGAGCGACTTCTGCGTTGGCGACCGCTATCTCAACCCGATGCCGTTGTTTCATGTGG
>JBAXER010000126.1:0-4973 GCA_037140375.1 Actinomycetota bacterium | reverse complement strand
GGCGTCCCGAACAGCCCAGCCGTGGGCACAATCAGCTTCACCCCAGCGACCCCTACGGTTGGCGTACCGCTCACTGTTGTGGCTCCTTTGCTCGTTGGCCCCAATGGCCTCCCGCAGCCCTTCATCGATTCGATCACGGATCCTGATGGCTTCGACGCCTTTGTGCCACCAGTGTTTCTCACCTGGGAAGCCGACGTTCCCCAGATCGGTTGGATTCCAGTGGGCGATGCTCCTACCTTCACCCCAACCGCCGCAGAAGCCGGATTGGCCTTGCGCTTGCGGGTTGTCTTCGTCGACTTCGCCGGCAACATCGAAGAGATCCTCAGCGACGTGAGCCCAGCGGTCGCCGCGGCCAATCAGCCAGCCACCGGCGCACCAGTGGTCACGCCCGCCCAGCCAATGGCAACTGTCGAAGTGGTCGCTGACATCACGAGCATCGCCGACGCAGACGGCTTGGCCGCCCCACTCGGCACCGGCTTTGCGTACCAGTGGCAGCTCGACGGCGTTGACATCGTCGGCGCAAACGCCCAGGCCTTCACTCCCGACGCTCTCATGGTCGGCGGCGTCTTGAGTGTGACCGTTTCGTTCACCGACCTCAAGGGCACACTCGAAACACTTATCTCAACACCAAGCTCACCAGTGATTGCGTTGCCCCAGCCGGTATTGCAGGCCTCGGTTACCGCTCTGAACTTCGGCAACCTCAGCGATGTTGCCCCAGGCGTTGTCCAGCCGGTTGCCATCTCGAACATCGGCGAGGGCTTTCTGCTCGTGGGCAACATCAGCATCACCGGCCCCGACGCCGGGATGTTCACGCTCACGCTCGATTGCAACAACGTGCCGATCGATGTGATCACACCATGCGGATTCAACGTGTCGTTCAGCTCAGCAACGCTCGGAACGCACAGTGCTGATCTCAACATCGAATCCAACGCCGGAGCCACCGTGGTCATCCCGATGACGGTCAACGTGGTTGCCAACACTGCGCCAACCGGTGCGCCTGCGCTGTCTACCGTGTCGCCAACAGTTGACACCGTGGTGACCGCAACCACCGGGTCGATCGATGACGCCGACGGTCTCGTCAACGCCATCTACTCGTTCCAGTGGCAAGAGGGTCCGACGACTGGGGCGATTGGTCCATTCACCGACATCGCCGATGCCATCGACCCAACATTCACGGTGACGGCAAACCAAATCGGCCGCCGAATCCGCGTCGCCGTCTCGTTCTCCGATGACATCATGAGCCCTGAAGTCGTTACCGGCTCTGCCACAGCGGTCGTCGGCGTCACCTTCGTGGGCACTGCTGGCAACAACGTCTGGGTCGGCACCTCCGGCGACGACGTGGCCTCCGGCGACGCTGGCAACGACACGCTCACCGGCAACGCAGGCAACGACACCTTGGCTGGCGACAGCGGCAACGACACCATCAATGGTGGTGCAGGCAGCGACCTGATCACGTTCACCGGAAGCGGCGAGGGTTTCGATGCACTGAACGGCGGAGCGAACTTCGACACGGTGACTGCCCTCGCTAACGACACAGTCATCGGGATGCGCACGATGAGCAACGTTGAAGAAGTGACCTCCGGCGGCAACTGGAATGTCACGATCTCGGGTGGCCCAACCGCCGACACGTTGCACTTCGGCGCCGTTGCGCTCATCGGAATCGACATGATCGACGGCGGCGCCGGCAACGACAACATCAGCGGCTCGGCGTTGAACGACATCATCCGTGGCGGTGCCGGAAACGACACGCTCGCTGGCGGCAACGGAGACGACGTGTTCTCCTACATCCCAGGCTCGGGTAGCGACGTCATCAACAACTTCGATGCCGTGGCCACCGGCGGCCAGGACCAGATCGATCTGACCGGCCTCGGCGTCACCGCCGCAAGCTTCGCTTCCCAGGTGAAGATCACCCGTGCCGGCGCCAACGTGCGCATCATCGTCGGCAACATTCGCATCACGCTCAGCCGTCAAACTCTTGCCAATATCACGATCGACGATTTCATCGTCGGCTAGGCAAACCAGACCCCGGCGAGGGGCCTCCCTCCCCTCGCCGGCAGTACCAGTAGCTCTTCGTGAGCTATGCACACAGGCGAGGCCTTCGGGCCTCGCCTGTGGCGCGCCTACGGATCATTCGTCTCGAAAGATTCCTCAAGGTTTCAGCAATTGCGTCGAAGACTCTTGAGGTAATCGAACGACATTGGATGACTGAAGAATGAAGAAATACGTCGACGACGCGAATGGAAAAACGAGCTGCGGCCCACGTCTGCGGGTCGCCACATGGGTACCGGCACTGTGCCTGTCCCTTGGCGGCTGTCGCCTGCTCGGCACCGAGGTCGATGCACTCGCAGCGTCAAAAACACAAGACGTTGCCAGCGTTGCGGGCTGGACTCGAATCGCAACCACACAGAGTTACCTCGTTGTCGCCAACGTGCTGCCGGGTGAGGAGATGTACACCAAGGCCGAGGTCGCGTCCGAACACCCCATCGAGGGCGAGCTGTGCATCATCGGTCTCGGCGCTCCCGTCGGCCCACTCATTCGCCACGTCGAAGCCCACGTGTACGACCGACTCACTGGCCTACCCCTCACGGGCGTGACTCCACAGATCACGTTGGTTGATCGAGGTACCGGCAGGCACACCAACGTGCCGCCCACGTTGATGCAAGATCTCGACATTGGGGCGCTCGATATTCACTTCGGCAACAACGTCGCCATACCAAACAACAGCGACCTCCGCTTGACGGTGACTATCGGGAACGAGGAGGCCACGTTCGATGGACATCTCGACTGAATCCAAAACGCTGAAGCAGCGCGTCATCGACCTACCGGTGAGCAGGAAACTCTTTATCGGCTTTGCATGGTTGACCGGTGTGTTGGTCCTCGTGCTCGGCTGCCTGTTCTTAACCGTCGACCGTCTGGGGCAGGCCAACAACCACATTGTCGCGGGCACCGCCGTTCGTTCGGATGCGGCGGATCACCTTCGATTCGCAGCCGCTGAACTCCGAGCAGCGCAGCAGTCATACGTGATGTCGTGGCCCACTGGTCATTCGAAGTTCGACGAGGCCACCGGCCAATTCGAAGCATCGCTGCAGAACTTGCGTGAAGCTGGTGGCGATCCCGTGGAGTCGGCGCTGGTCGAGAAGATCGCTACTGGTTACCAAACGTTTTTGGCCACCGACCAACTGATCTGGCAGGCATTGCAGGCCGGCGACGCAACGCTTGCGAAGAACCTTACGCTCGGCCCAGAGAATCTGGCATTCAGCTTCATGGCCCATGATGCAACGGCGTACGCCGAGTTTGCCGACGAAGCACAAGCCGACGCCGTAACCAACTTCGCTCAAACCTCGGCCGACGCTCAAGCACTTGGAGTGATCCTCGGCTTCATTGCCCTCGCAGTCATGCTGACCGCAAGTTGGGTCATCACCAGGCTCATTCGTGATCCGCTTCACCGGGTGCAGCTCGCAGCCGAACGTGCGGCCGAAGGCGACCTTGAGGCCGAAGCCGACGTTACTGGCGACGACGAAACCGGTCGACTCGCGCAAGCGTTTAACAGCATGTTGCGCAAGCTTCGCCTTCGTGAGGAGACCCTGCTCGCCGAGCACTCCCGCCAAGAGACCTCGACAAGGGTTCATCGCGCGTTCGAGATGGCAGACGACGAAGCGGCATCACTTGAAGTGATCGGCATCACCATGGCTGCGATGTTGCCGGGACGTTCAGCAGAGCTGCTGCTCGCCGACAACAGCAAGTCGAATCTTGAGCAAGCAGTGGTCGCTGGCACCAACAGTGACGGACCAGGTTGCCCGGTTGCTTCGCCGTTCTCCTGTGTCGCTGTCCGCAGCGGAGCAGCTGTCACGTTCGAATCGAGCAACGCGCTCGATGCCTGCCCGCACCTGCGTCATCGCGGCGCCACCGCGTGCTCAGCAGTGTGCGTTCCGGTCACCTTTATGGGACGAGCCATCGGCGTCATCCACGCAGTTGCCGAAGAGGGCGAAGTTCCCACTGCCTCCGAAATCGAAGCGTTGTCGATGTTGTCCACACAGGCCGGTGCCCGCATCGGCATGCTGCGCACGATGGTGCGTACCGGCGAGCAGGCATCAACTGATTCGTTGACCGGACTGATGAACCGCCGCACATTCCAGACCCGGGTTCGGGCACTGCGTCGCAGCAACATTCCGTTCACACTCGTGATGGCCGACATCGATCACTTCAAGCAAGTGAACGACACCTACGGCCACGAGACGGGCGACCGAGCAATCAAGACGTTCTGTGAGGTTGCCAAGAGCGCGCTGCGGCACACCGACCTCATCGGTCGTTGGGGCGGCGAGGAATTTGCGTTTGCGTTCACTGATCTCGATCCGGAGCAAGCACAGGCGACCATCGACCGCATTCGACTCGAGCTCTCAGTGCGGCTGTCGACCAGCGATCTGCCCGGGTTCACCGCCAGCTTCGGAATCGTTGACGCTGCCGTTTGCGCAAGTCTCGAGGACGCCGTTCGCTTAGCCGACGGTGCGTTGTACGCCGCCAAGGGAGCGGGTCGAAACCAATCGATCATCGCTGCTCTCGATGCCACCGAAGTCGCTGCATCGAAACTCCCCGCAGGTGTGCGTGTCATCGACAAGCAACGGTCAGTTCGAAGCGGAGTGCTGGCCACCCTCGCCAGCGACGACGACCCCCTCGACCGCTAACGCGCACCCCACCGCACTCCCACGCCTACTTCCAGCCCGCATGGGCGCGGTTTGGGACAGGGGTTGTCCCAAATCGCGCCCATGCAACCAGATTCGGCGGATGGTGGGCCTGACGTTTTGGATCGCGGAAGTTTTTCGAAAATGATCTGCTTACTGGCAAGACCGTAGGTTTGCCATTCCGAGTCCCCTACGATTTCACGAATCCCCGCCGGGTTAGCTCAGTTGGTAGAGCGCTTGACTTGTAATCATGAGGTGGCGAGTTCGATCCTCGCACCCGGCTCCAGAGAAGTC
>JBAXER010000125.1:0-5212 GCA_037140375.1 Actinomycetota bacterium | reverse complement strand
ACCATTCGCGACAACCTCAGCATTGCGCGGCCCTCGGCCACCGACGACGAGATCACAGCGTCGCTCGCCAGCATTGGTGTGCTCGATCATTTCCTCGCGTTCCCCGAGGGGCTCGACACCGAGGTACGCGAGCGCGGATCTCGTCTGTCTGCAGGCGAACGTCAGCTGGTTGCATTGGCCCGAGCAGCGCTTGTTGATCCCGCTGTGTTGGTACTCGACGAAGCGACGTCCAACCTCGATCCAGGCACCGAAGCCGAGGTCGAGCGCGCCCTCGAGTCGCTGATGCTGAACCGCACTGTCATCGTGGTGGCACACCGACTGTCTACGGTTCGTCGCGCCGATCGCATCGCCGTAGTAGACCATGGCGCGCTCTCCGAGTTGGGCTCGCACGCCGAACTCGTAGCGCTCGGCGGCAAGTACGCAGCGTTATCGGCAGCTTGGGAACGCAATCAGCAGGGTTCGTCGGCTACCCCTGGCTGAACGCCAGAGCAAACTCGATGAGCCCGTGATCTTGAGTGGTGATTGGGCCGCCCGATGGGTTGTTGATGTCGTAGTCGGCAAACTTCACGTCGATTGATCCGGCCACAGCGATGGTGCCGCCGGTGCGCTTTGCGGTGAGGTCAAACGTGACCGGCTTCGTCACCCCGTGCAACAGCAAATCGCCCGTTGCTGAGACCGTGATCTCTTCGCCATCGGCTGGCGCAGTACCAAGGTCGATCGGCGACGTGAGCGTAAAGGTTGAGGTTGGAATGGTGGCCGTGTTCATGATGCCGCCGATGAACTTGCGATCGCGGCGAGCGTCGTCGGAGACCAATGTCTTCATGTCGACGGTGAACGTGGCCGCAGAAACGATGGTGCCATCCAACGTGAGTGAACCGGTGACGGCCTCGGTGCGCCCCACGCCTTCGGTGTCTTGGCCGAAGAGCACTTCGACCACGCGATAGCCCACCTGCGAGCCGGGCGCGATTGACCAGGTGTTGCTCGTGGCCGGAGCCGGGGTTGATCCATCGGATGAGACCACCGGTGCGTCATCGACCGAGAGTGCCTTGGGCGCGTCGTCTTTGAAGACGTTGATATACAGCCAGATGCCGGCCGTCGGCACGAGCACGGCCAAAACGACGGCAATGAGCGCGATCTTCTTCCAATGCTTCTTCACAAGTACTCCTACGGCAGCGCAAGTTGCTGAGGGATCATCATGGGGCACCGATTGGTTTCTGTCTACCTGCTGCGGTAAGAGTGCTGTCTGGAACGCGTCAAGATCTATCATTGCGTCACTAGTTGGGGCGTAGGTCTTGATGTTCGCCTCCACAGCGATCGCAGCGATCACAGCCGTCACAGCTATCACAGCCATCTCCGCCGCCCAACAACCCCTGGGAGTCAACGTGAGTCTCGAACTCGAAATTGTCCGTTCCGCGCCGCGCAATGCCGATGCCATTGGCGTGCCCGTGGCTACCGAGGGTGCGGTGCCGCGCTCGTTGGGTATGAGCCGCGCGGCCCTTGCTGCAAACGGGTTCGAGGGCAAGGCCGGCCAAACGCTGGTGCTGCCATCGGCCACTGGCCCGGCACTCATTGCGCTCGGTATCGGCAAGGCCGGAGAATTGTCGGTCAGCGCGTTACGTAACGCCGGGGCTGCTTTGGTCCGCGTTGCTGGCACACGTGCCAATCTCGCCACGTCGCTGGCCGACCTCGATGGCGTCGAGGCTCGTGCCGCAGCGCAGGCCGTCACCGAAGGCGTGATCTTGGCGAACTACCGCTATGTGGGTCTCAAGAACGACAAGACCGGGTCATCAGTGAAGTCGCTGGCCCTCATCGTGGGCGCTCCTCGCGCTGCGGCGGCTCGCGTAGGCGCCGATCGTGGCGTTGTCATCGCCGATGCTGCGTGCGTGGCACGCGAACTCATCAACACGCCGCCGGCATATCTCACTGCTCGCAAGTTGGCCGACGCGGCAGCCGCTATGGCCGCCACCGCTGGGCTTGGCGTCGAGGTCTTCAACCGCGACCAACTCGCGGCGATGGGCTGCGGCGGCATCGTTGGCGTCAACGCTGGCAGCACCGAGCCGCCGCGCATGGTGCGCCTCACGTATGCCCCCAAGAACGCCACGGGTCATGTGGTGCTTGTTGGTAAGGGCGTTACCTACGACTCGGGTGGCATCAGCCTGAAGCCCAGCGATGCATCGCATGCATTAATGAAGATGGACATGAGCGGCGCTGCTGCTGTCTTGGCCACGATGAGCACGCTGAAGGCGCTCAAGTGCAAGGCCGCCGTTACTGGCTACCTGATGTGCACCGACAACATGCCCAGCGGCAGCGCACTCAAGCTTGGCGATGTGCTCACCATGCGCAACGGGAAGACCGTTGAGATTCACAACACCGACGCCGAGGGCCGCCTCATCTTGGCCGATGGCCTGTCGCTTGCCGCCGAATCAAAGCCCGACGCAATTGTCGACATCGCCACGCTCACTGGCGCAGTCATTGCAGCGCTGGGCGAGAAGATGGCTGGCGTGCTGGGTAACAACCAAGCATGGGTCGATCAGGTTCGTGCCGCTGGCACTCGCGCCGATGAGCCCACATGGCAGCTGCCGCTCGCTCGCGAATACCGCAAGTTGCTCGACAGCAATGTTGCCGACATGCGCAACATTGGCGGACCCTATGCCGGCACCATCACGGCGTCGTTGTTCCTCGACGAGTTCACCGCCGGTGTGCCGTGGGCGCACATCGACATGGCGGGCACGATGAAGGTCGATGGCAACGATGGCTGGTTGGCCAAGGGCGCCACTGGTTACGGCACGCGGTTGCTCATCGACCTCGTCACCAACTTCTCGCCGCTCAAATAGCTCGCCTTGGTGATCCGGTCGGGGCTGACGTCTCAAGGTAGCGTCGTGTTCGTGGGTCATCGTCGCGACATCGAAGGGTTGCGCGCTGTCGCTGTTATCGCGGTGCTGCTGTTCCATTTCGGTGTTCCCGGATTCGATGGTGGCTATGTAGGCGTCGATGTCTTCTTCGTCATCTCGGGTTTCCTCATCACGTCGCTGTTGATTCGAGAGCGATCGACCACCGGTGGCATCTCGCTGAGCGCGTTCTACGCTCGGCGCATCCGACGATTGCTGCCGATCTCGGCGGTGGTTTTGGCGGTCACTGCAGTAGCCGCTGCGTTGTGGCTTGAGCCCACTCGTTTGTCCGACTTGGCTCGCGACATCATGGCCGCCGCGTTGTTCTCGGTGAACTTTGTGTTGGCCAATCGCGGCACCGATTACCTCGGCGCTGCGGCGCAACCTTCGGCGGTGCAGCACTATTGGTCGCTCGCTATCGAAGAGCAGTTCTACTTGGTGTGGCCCGGCCTCATCGCGCTGGTCACCATTGGCGCCCGCAACGTGCGGCGTCGTGTGGCCGCGACGATGGTGGTGCTGATTGCGTTGTCGCTCACCGCAAGCATTGCACTCACGTCGGGGCATCCATCGTGGTCATACTTCGGCCTGCATACACGCGCATGGGAGCTTGGTCTCGGCGCACTGGTAGCGGCCGTGGTGCGTTCGTCGCACAACACCAGCCAACGTGTGCGCTCGATCATCGGCTGGGTTGGTCTCGCCGGCGTTGGTCTTTCGGTCGTCACGTTCGGATCTGTTGTCGCCTTCCCCGGATGGGCTGCGTTGCTGCCGGTAGTCGCAACGGCTTGTGTGCTGTTTGCCGGCGACGATGCGCTCGATGGTCCAACACGCGTGCTGAGCGCAAGGCCGCTGCAATGGGTGGGTCAACGTTCGTATTCGCTGTACCTGTGGCATTGGCCAGCGCTCATCATCGCCCAGGCCGCTGTGGGTAACGACTTCCACCTGCAGGCCAAGATCGGCGTACTGCTCATCGTTGTCGGCGTGGCCGACCTCGGCTATCGGTTCATTGAGAATCCGGTTCGTCGATCGCCGCGGCTGCTCACCAATTCGGTGCTCACCTTGCGCCTCGGCGCCGCGCTCATTGTGGTTGGTGCATTCGTCGGCCTTGTGCTCACGAACTACCAACCCGACATCACCACGGGTGTGTTGGCCGTGTCGCCAACCCTTATTGATTCGACCTCTACCACTGGGGCGACTACCGCCACTACCGCCACCAGTGCGGACGTTCCCACCACGATCGCCCAGGCGCCAGCTGGCCCAACGGCACCGTTCTCGATGGCCGCGGCTGCACCACTGCAGCCGATTGTCGATGCTGTGTCGGTCAGCGTGGTCCCCGACAACCTCAAGCCGCCGCTGCTCAACGCCAAGCAGGACACGAGCGTTATCTACACCAACAACTGTCATCAGTACTACAAGAGCACCGTCAAGAAAGACTGCGTGTTCGGCGATCCCAATGGCTCGGTCACTGTTGCGTTGTGGGGCGATTCGCATGCGGCGCAGTGGTTCGTGGCGCTCGATGCAATCGGCAAGCAACGTGGTTGGAAGGTGCTCTCGCTCACCCAAGGCGGGTGTCCGTTTCTCGATGTGCTCACGTATAACCGCGACGCCAATGCCACCTTCAACCATTGCGTTCCGTGGCGGCAGAGCGCCCGCGATTTCATGAAGCAAAGCGGCGCCAACGTGGTCTTCTTGTCGCAGTACTACGGCCTACTGAAATCGACCGACCGTCAGCCCATCACCGTCGCTTCATGGCAGCAGCAGTTAGCACCGCTCATCGACAGCCTGCGTGCCGATGGCATTGAACCCATCATGCTCGGCGACACGCCAGACCCGCCGTCGGCAGTGCCGGCCTGCGTCTCGTCGCATCGCCGCGCTGTGAACGATTGCGCGCCCAAGGCCGCCAGCGATCGGGTGGTCGGTATCGACGATGCCGTTCGCTCGATTACGACATCAAGCGGCACTGGTTTTGTTGAGCCACGGCGCTGGCTGTGCTCGAACGACGTGTGTCCGGTGATCGTCGGCGACCTACTGGTCTACCGCGACGAAAGCCATGTCTCGAACACGTTTATGCGTTCGCTCACGCCCGTGATTGATCAGCTCGTTGGTGCCGCCGTCGACACGATTGGGTCGCGCTGAGCGCACGCCGTTGGTGCGTTGAAAAACTTTACGAAACCCATACTTGCGTTTGCTGGTGATGAGGCGCACCATGAACTCAGAAGCAGCCACACCCCTTGTAAGGGGCTCGCAGACTCGATCTGCAATAACGGGCTTGCTGACTGAGGGGCACCTCCCAGAGGCGCCCCCTCGGTCGCGTCTGGGGCTTGTTT
>JBAXER010000124.1:0-5237 GCA_037140375.1 Actinomycetota bacterium | reverse complement strand
TACGGCGCCGACCGTGACCGCGCTGATCGTGGCGAGCGCGGCGGCTACCAAGGTCGTGGCGACCGTGCTGGCGGAAGCGGTGGCGATCGCCCCGCATACGGCGCAGCCCGCGGCGGCTATCAGGGTCGTGGCGGCAGCGGCGAGCGCGGCGGCTACCAAGGCCGCAATGACCGCACCGACGCAGCACCGCCACGCGACCGCAACGACTGGTCACCACGCCCACGTCGCGACGACTCACCAGCAGCACGCACCGAGCGTCCCGCATACGGCGCTTCACGCGGCGGGTATCAGGGTCGCAACGAGCGCACCGATGCCGCACCAGTTTCACGCGATCGCAACGACTTCACGCCACGCCCACGCCGCGACGACGACCGCGGCAACGACCGTGGCCGTTTCAACCGCGACGACCGCCCACGGTTCAGCGCCGAGCGCGGCGACAGCCGTCCGGGCGGCTCACGCCCAACCGGCGATCGTCCCGGCTTTGCACGCGACGGACAGCGTCCCCCATACGGCCGCGATGGCAGCGGTGATCGCCCATGGCGCAACCGCGACGACGCAGCCGGTGCCGACCGCCCTCGTTACTCAAGTGACCGCGGCGATCGTTCGGGCGCACCACAGGGCGATGCCCGTCCAAGCCGTCCCGGCTATGGCGCTGGCAAGCCAGGCGGTTTCGGCGGCAACTCCGGTGGCGGCTACCGCGGTGCTGGCGGTGCAGGCGGTCCTGGCGGTGCAGGCGGCGGCTACAAGGGTGGCGGCGCTGGCCGTTCAACCGGTGGCTTCAAGCCAGGTGGCGCACGCACAGGCGGGTTCAAGCCCGGCGGATTCAAGCGCGGTCCGGCCACGGCCGACAAGCGCCGCCCACAGGGCGACTAAACGCAAGTAACTAGCGCCGGGTTGGCGGGTCAGGGTCGAGTTACGAGACCCTGACCGCCGGCCCAGGTGCCGAGGTCGCGGCGATTGATCGCTGCGCCCAGTAAGTCTGGAAATGCATCGGGTGTGCACGCGAATGCCGGCACACCCAGTTCGGCGAGCGCACTGGCTGCACCCCGATCGAATGACGGAGCGCCCTCGTCGCTCAGCGCAAGCAGCGCAACACACGTGACCCCGCTACGCGCCATTGCTGCGATGCGAGCCACGAAATCGCCGCCCGGAGTGCCCTCGTAGAGATCGCTGACCACGATGAGCACCGTGTCGGCGGGTCTGGTGATGATCGATTGGCAATAGGCCATCGCCCGGTTGATATCGGTGCCGCCGCCCAACTGAATGCCGAACAACAAATCGATCGGATCGTTGAGTTGCTCGGTGAGATCGACCACCGCTGTGTCGAACGAAACGAGACGGGTCTGCAACGAGCGCACCGACGCCAACGCTGCGCCGAACACACTCGCGTAGACCACGCTGTCGCTCATTGAACCGCTCTGGTCGATGGCAATGATGATCTCGCGCTGCACCGCCGACGCCCGACGCGAATAGCCAATGAGCTTGTCGGGGATCACCGTCTTGAGCGTTGGCTGGTAGTTGGCGAGGTTGGCCCGAATGGTGCGGTTCCAGTCGATGTCGCCAGGCAGCGGCCGACGTGTGCGCGCCGAACGCGCCAATGCGCCGCGCACCGCCTGCGCCGTGGGCTGAGCGAGACGATCGTGCAGTTGGGCGACCACTTTGCCCACCACCAAACGCGCCGTAGCGCGAGTGGTGTCGGGAAGCAGATGTTGTAACGAGAGCAGCGTCGATACAAGATGAATGTCGGGCTCGATGGCCTCGAGCAATTCGGGTTCGAGCAACATGCGTTGCAGATTGAGCCGCTCGATTGCGTCGCGTTGCATCACCTGCACCACGCCGGCAGGAAAGTAGCGGCGAATATCGCCGAGCCATCGCGCCACGTTGGGGGCCGATGCAGCAAGGCCGCCTGCGCGCTTTGATCCGCGACCGCGCGCACCCGAGCTAGTGGGTGCGTCGTAGAGCGCTCCGAGCGCGGCATCGATGGCTCGATCGTCGCCATCGAGTGAACCCTCGGCACCGCTGGCCATCTCGGCGGAGTCAGAGTTCTCGGCACCGAGCACCATGCGCCATCGTCGCAAGCGCTCGCCTTCGTGCACTCGGTAATCGTCGGGCGTGGTCATCGTGGCGCCCCGAGCAGTTGCGCAACTGTTTGGAGGCCTGCCGCTACACGCTCGGCCGACAAGCTGAACGTCGCCAGCCCGGCGGTTGGCGCACTGCCGTTGCGAACACGGTCGCCAATCTGGCGGCGCTCGGCGAGTTCGAAGGTGCCAAAGGTTCGCCGCAGCAACGGCAGGGTCTCGACGAAGGCTTCTGAGTCGAGCGTGGCAAGCCAGCGATCGAGCAGGGCGAGCAACTCGGCATCGTGCATCAGCACCACGCCTGAGCCACCGAGGAAACCTTCGATAAACGCGGCACCATCGGCGGGCGTCGTGCCGCGTGACAGCGCCCGCGAGACACGGGCTTCTACGAGAGCGGCCGACATATCACCGGCATCGGCGAGCAATCGAGTGGCCCGACCCTGTAGCGACCCATGCACGCGATCTCGTTCGACCAGATCGCCAAGCGCGCCGTGAAAGGCGCTGAGCAGTTGGCCGCCGCCAAGCAACGACAGCGCCGATTGGGTTTCGTTGATCTGCGCACCAACCACATTGGCCGCGTCGTCGCTGAGGTTGGCGCACGCCAGCACCAGCCCCGCAGCGATGCGCTGCACCACGCCATGCAACACCGACTGCAGCGACTGGGCATCGGTGCCACGCACATCGCCGTAACGAATGGTGCGCGACAGCGCCGGTAGTGCAGCCATCAGGTGCGACACATCGAGATCGAGCGCCGCGCGATCGGCAATGAGCGCGACGATGCCCGGCAACGTGGACGCAAGGTTGGCGAGCAGGCACACCTCGACTGCGTGGGTGAGCTCACCCAACGACGATGCCCCGATTGCATGCTGCGCCATCGCTGCGGCAGCGGCAACTTCGATGGTGGTGCCCAGCGCCGACGCCTCGATGAGACGCACCTCGAGTTCGGGCTCCCACAGCAGTTGCCATGTCTCGCGGAAGGTGCCGACGCTACGACGACCATCGACCTCGCGGCCCCACGGCACGCGCAGCACCGCAAGGCGATGCAACAGTTGCGAACGCGAGAGATCGAGCGGTTTGCGCAGATCGAGCTCAAGCGTTTGCATCGAGGCATCGGGTTTGAGCCGCAATCGTTTTTGCTCTGCCGCAAGGTTGCGGGCCAGCGGAACCATCGGCGTGTGGGCGGGCACCCGCCCGATGAGCGCACCCACGATGAGTTCGTTGTTGAGCAGCGTCATCGGCGCATCGGTGCCATCACCCAGCACAGCGCGGGCCGCATCGTTGACTTCAACAAGACCCGCCAGTGGTCGACCACGAAGCGCCGCCAGAGAAGTGGCGAGGCGGGTTGCCTCGAGCACGTCGGCAGCCGACGCGCCATAGTCGGCGGCGCGCAGCACGTGTGCGGCTTGGGCAAACCAGCGCGCAATGGTGTGCTCGCCGGGGTGGGTGAACAGGTGGTGATACCAACCGGGCGACGAAACGCCGGCGCCGTACCCGCTAGCCGACGCTAGGCGCCGATGGGTCCACGGCACCCAGGTGATGGACACTTTTGTTTTGGGCATGCCGCGCAACTGGGCGGCATCGACCCGAGCCTGCTTGGGATGCTGAGCACGCTCGAGCGCCGGCACATGCCATGCACCACACACCACCGCAATGCGCACATAGCCGTCGGAGAGCGCCGTGCGAATGCCGGTGCGCATCTGCGCCTCGCGGCAACGCTCGATGCGCTCGGCGGGCACAAGATCGGGGTCATAGGCCTGACGAAGCACGCCCATTGCCTCGGCGATGGCCTCGAAGAGAGAGCCGCCCTCACGATGCTCGACGACGTCTTCCCACCACCGCTCGGGATCGTCGTAGCCAGCGGCGAGCGCCAGTTCGGCAAGTGGATCGGCCGGGCGCTGATCGAGGGTTTCGAGCGAGGTCTGCACCTCGGCTGGCCACGGCGCCAGCACGTTGGCAAGCGCGAGATCGATGAACCGCACCGGCACATCGGCATCGGTGGCCCAGCGCAGCGCCACCCACTCGGGGCTAAACGACGCGTAGGGGTGAAACAACGCTCGGTCGGGCTGGCCGATGGCGTATCCGAGCATGGTGACCGGGGGATGCATATCGGGGTCGGCGGCCAACGCAGCGATGGCGTCGGCTTCGCGCGGACCCTCGATGAGCACCATGTCTGGCGGGTTATCGCGTAGCGCGCGTTTGATGGCCAGCGCAGACCCCGGCCCGTGGTGACGCACGCCGTAGAGGCGCACCTCGGGGCCGCGAGCTGGGGTGCCCGGGGCGGAGTCGGCGTTAGCGCCGGGCGAGAGAGTCGAGATACTCACGCCACACCACCGCGTCGTGCACGGGATCTTTCACCACGGTGGATTCGATGCCGCCAAGTAACGCATCGAAGCTCAGGGTGCCGTCGCCAAGATGCGCAGCCATAGCGATGCCCTGCACCATCACCGAGATGGCCTCGGCAGTGCTCATCGTGCCCGACGGTGTCTTGAACTTGATGCGGCCGTCTTCGCTCTGGCCCGAGCGCAGCTCGCGAAACACCGTGACCACTCGCCGGATTTCTTCGGCCGAGGTGGTGACCGCAGGCAACGAGAGCATGCCCGCCATGGCGGACACGCGCTGGGTAACGATGAGCACTTCTTCTTCGACCGTGGCTGGCGATGGCAGCACCACTGTGTTGAAGCGCCGCCGCAGAGCGCTGGACAGTTCGTTCACGCCGCGGTCGCGGTTGTTGGCGGTGGCGATGAGGTTGAACCCTGACAACGCCTGCATCTCGCCACCAAGCTCGGGGATGGGAAGCACTTTTTCGCTGAGCACCGTGATGAGCGCGTCTTGCACATCGCTGGGCATGCGGGTGAGCTCTTCGATGCGCACGATGGAGCCCTGCTGCATGGCTCGATACACCGGCGATGGAACTAGCGCCGCGGGACTTGGGCCTTCGGCAAGGAGCCGGGCGTAGTTCCATCCGTAGCGCACTGCTTCTTCGGCGGTGCCCGCAGTGCCCTGCACCAGCAATGTGGAGTTGCCGCTAATGGCCGCAGCGAGATGCTCACTGACCCAGGTCTTGGCAGTGCCGGGCAGGCCCAACAGCAACAGAGCGCGATCGGTGGCAAGCGTTGCAACCGATACCTCAATGAGGCGCCGTGGCCCCACGTATTTGGG
>JBAXER010000123.1:0-5308 GCA_037140375.1 Actinomycetota bacterium | reverse complement strand
AACCAGATCTTGGTGGGTGCCTTCCCTGGCACGATTGTTCCGGTCGGCAACGCCGATGGGCCCGATACGGCCGTGATCCAGTTGCGTTTGATCCAGCTCGGGTTTTGGAATGCGCAGGCCAACGGCAAGTACGGCGTCACCACGAAGCAAGCGGTGATGGCGTTCCAGAAGTACAGCGGCATTGAAGCCACTGGCTTGGTCGATGAAGTCACGGCCGCTGCGATTGTGGCCCTCGAAATCAAGGGTCATGGCGCTGCCGACACCGGAACGCTGATTGAGGTCGACAAGGTCCGTCAACTGTTGTTCGTAGTTGTCGACGGTGTGACCCAATGGGTGATCAACGCATCTACTGGTAACGGCTTGCCGTTCGATGAGCCCGACAAGAACTCTCCCGGTGCCCGCAATGTCACCGGTGTGGCGCTGACCCCCGATGGTCTGTGGAAGGTCGATCGCGAGCGCAAAGACGGCTGGTGGAAGGGCGACCTTGGCGATATCTATCGTCCGAAGTATTTCAATAAGGGCATTGCCGTGCATGGCGCCAACAGCGTGCCCAACTATCCGGCCTCGCACGGTTGCGTACGCGTGAGCGTTCCGGCGATGGACTTCATCTGGGCCAACAACATCATGCCCAAGGGCATGCATGTGTGGGTGCATAGCTGAGCCAACGTTGGTCGGCACACAGGTGACAGACTCTCACCCGTGTTGAACGTTCTCGGGCCGCTACGGCCATGGCAAGACCCGAACACGGTGGCCCTCGGTCGCTTGTCGATGCGGGTGCCAACAGTTGCTCAAGCCGACATTGCCAGTGCACGCGCGGGCGACCGCGCCGCATCGAAGTGGTGGCGCACTCTCAATGGTTCGTGGAAGCTGCGCGTGTTCGACACGCCCGACTCGGTGCCGTCTACGGCAACCAATGCAGTGCTCAATACCGATGCGTGGCAGTCGGTTGCGGTGCCTGGCAACTGGACGCTGCAAGACACTGGCGACCTGCCGCACTACACCAACGTGCAGATGCCATTCGCCGGGCCGCCACCCCGTTTACCCGACCGCAATCCCACGGGTGTCTACCGGCGCACGGTGCAGGTGCCGGCCAATTGGTCGCGCAATCGCCGAGTCGTGCTTCACGTCGGTGGCGCCGAGAGTGTGCACGCTGTCTACATCAACGGCTCGTTCAGCGGATACGGAACCGATAGCCGCCTCGCAAGCGAGTACGACATCACCGATCTCGTTGTGCCTGGCGAGAACACGGTGGCCATCGTGGTCATGCGTTACAGCGCCCAGAGCTACGTAGAAGACCAAGATCAATGGTGGATGGCCGGTCTGCATCGCGAAGTGTTTATCGAGTCACGCGCCGCCACGCATCTCAGCAACCTTCGCTGCGACGCCGACCTGCGCGTGGCCGACGGTGTCGGCCAACTCACGGTCACCTCGTCGATTTCGTTTGCCGATACGCCCGAGCGCGGATGGGCCGTGCGCACCACGCTCGAGACGCTGGGCGGCAAGCGCGTTGGTCAGCCCGTTGTCGCCGCCGTGCCGCACGCTTTCTACCGCGCCTACATCTTCGAGGGCTATCGGGCCACGGCTGCGTTTGAGGTAGCCGATGTTGCGCCATGGTCGGCCGAGCACCCCAATCGATATCGCGTGATTGTCGAGGTGCTGGGTCCCGACCAAACGGTTCGCGAAGTACACGCCCAACTGGTTGGGTTTCGCCATGTTGAGGTGAGCAATCGTCAGTTGCTCGTGAATGGTCAGCCGGTGTGGATCTTCGGAGTCAATCGCCACGACCATCACCCCACGCGCGGTAAGGCGGTTACCTACGACGACATGCGCGCCGACCTGGTGCTGATGAAACAGCACAACGTCAACTCGGTTCGCACGTCGCACTATCCCAACGATCCGCGTCTGCTTGACCTGTGTGACGAACTCGGGCTCTACGTAGTAGACGAAGCCAACATCGAGAGCCACGCGTACAACACCTCGTTGTGCCACGACGATCGTTACCGCTCCACATGGCTCGCTCGCGGCTCGCGCATGGTCGAGCGCGATGTGAACCATCCCTCGATCATCATGTGGTCGCTGGGCAACGAGAGCGGTTATGGCGCGAACCACGATGCGTTGGCCGGATGGATTCGGCACAACGATTCGTCGCGCCTGTTGCACTACGAAGGTGCTTCGTTTCATGCCGGATGGGGCGACGGTGGCCGACTCGCTACCGATGTGGTGTGCCCGATGTATGCGCCAATCGACGCCATCGTGATGTACGGCCGCGACAACCTTGGCGATCGTCCACTCATCTTGTGCGAGTACAGCCATGCAATGGGTAACTCGAACGGATCATTGGCCGATTATTGGGATGCCATCACCACCACGCCAGGTCTGCAGGGCGGCTTCTTGTGGGAATGGAAAGACCACGGGCTCACTCAGACCCTGCCCGATGGCACCAAGCGTTTTGCCTATGGCGGCCTGTTTGGCGACACGCCCAACGACAGCAACTTCGTCGCCGATGGACTCATCTCGGCCGACATGATTCCGCATCCGGCGATGCGCGAAGTTGCGTGGGTCTATCGCCCCGTCACTGTCTCGGCGGCGAAGCGCAAGAACGTTGTCACCGTCTCGAATCGACAGTCGTTTAGCGATCTTTCTGCGTTGCGAGCGATGTGGAGCTTGCACGTAGATGGCGAACTTGTTCAGCAGGGCGAACTCGAGGTTGGGGCGTGCAACCCGCACAGTTCCATCACGGTGCCACTGCCGTGCGCGGTGCCCGACGGTAACCACGACATTGCGTTGTCAGTGCGTTGGTTGCAGCGCCGAGCGAGCGCGAGCGTTGGCGCTGGACATCTTGTGAGTTGGGATCAAGTGGTGTTGCGCCGGGCTCGCCGGGCGCGAGCGCCGAAGCCCTTGGGTCGGGGCGACGTTCCGCTGACACCAGTCGAACGGTTGCTCACTCAGCCAGTCAGCTTGAACCTCTGGCGCGCTCCCGTTGATAACGACGGCTTTAAGTTGACCATCGATTTGTCGAAGCAGATTCGCGGACTTGGGCCAGCGCTCGGGTCGTGGATGCTTGCCGGCGTGCACACGCGCCCAGCCGACGAGTTGGTGCAGCACAGCGTCGAGCGCGTTATGAGCGAGGATCAATCGGTCACGTATCACCACACAGTTCAGGTGCCTGTCGAACTCGCCGACCTGCCCCGCGTCGGCGTGATGTTTCAACTGCCGGCCAGCTTCAGCGAAGTGCGTTGGTTTGGCTGCGGCCCCCACGAGAACTACCCCGACCGTAAGTCGAGCGCGATGCGCGAGGTCTGGCAGCAGCCCATCGACTCGTCGCCGTACCTCGTGCCGCAAGAGTTCGGGCTGCGCACCGACTGCAGTTGGTTCGAGTGCATCGACAAGCGCGGGCGGGTTGTGCGTGTCGAGTCGGTGGGCGACTCGCTGTTGCACTTCTCTGCAACTCGACACACGCCGGCGCAGTTGTTCGAAGCACGACACGACAGCGAACTTGTTCGAAACTCAGATCTGGTGGTGTGCGTAGACACGGCACATCGCGGCCTTGGCACAGCGAGTTGCGGCCCCGATGTGCTTGCTCGGTATCGCCTCACGCCGGGCACGTATCGCTTCAGCTACCGGCTGTCGGTTCGGAGCGGCGCACCCGCAAGCGACGATCGGAAGCGGTGAGGCATTCGCCGCTTTCAAGATCGAAACGCCAACCGTGCAAGGTGCAGACCAAGGTCTGACCTTCTACTTCGCCGAACACGCTGAGGTCGGCTTGCCGATGCGGGCATGCTCGTTCGACGATGTAGCCACCAAGCTCGATTTCTTCGGAGCCATCGGGTGGATTGAGTTTGCGACGTGCCTCGGCTTCGGCCCGACGCATGCGCTCGACCGACAAGCTCTTGAAGAAGTTGTAGAGGTATTCGTTGAAGGCGCCATCGCGCCATGCCCGAAAGCGGCATGACAAGAACAGCGCGTTGCTCCAGTCGACAGCGCGATCGGCCACCACGGTCTCGACGAGTTCGCGCTGAATCTCGAATCGAAAGCGATAGGGCTCGTTGCTGAATTCGCGGATCTCGCCAGCAGGAAAGTCGATGATGATCTCAAGGTCGCCAATGCGCATCAGACAGTTGGCGCCAACTGCTGAGCGCAGCGTTGGGGCCATCGCCAACAACGGCTCCCACCACGCCTTCAGCGTTTGCAACAAGTTGGTTGTTGGCGGATGCCACGATGCCTTGGCCTGCTCGAGCCACGGTGCCCAGTCGCTTTGGTACTGGGTGAGGTAGTCGAGCTTGTTCGTAAAGATTGCCTGCACGTTGGCCTCGGTGATTGGATGCTTCACCGTGCAGCCCTGCGGCGTGATCTCGATCTCGGAGCCGGGAATTGCCAGCAAACCGTTGCGGCCTGCGGCGGTGAGCCTGCTGAGGAACGACATCTGATCGGGGAAGATGCTGAGCTCGTCGCCCGTAATCATGTTGAACTGAAACAGCTCAGGGTCGAGGAAGCATGGCGGGCCAGCGCTGGGAACCACAGCTTTGGCGTTGATCTCGTCGACGTATTTGAGCGACCGAGTGAACTGGCTATCGACCTTGGCATCGATGAGTTCGCGCATGCGCTCGGGGGTCTCTTCGTAGACCATTGGGTACCAGATGGCGCCGCTGTACTGCAGCCAGTGCAGATCGACGGGACCGTGCTGACGCAGTGCATCGAGGTCGGTAGTGCGGCAGTCGTTTTGATTGAACAGACGCGTCTGACCATCGCTGACCATCAGGCTTGAGTCGCCGCCAGGGCCATCGGTGATCGAGGTCTCCACGTGAATGGCCACAGTTATGCCACCTAGGTTCAGCTCTTCGCGATCGACCGTGCGAATGATGTTGTTGAATCCAAGGGCGCGCATATGGCGCTCGAGTTCGCGAGTTGGGAAGCCGGGAATGAGCACGGTGGTATCGCGGCTCATGTGGGTGGCGAGCCACGAATCGTCGAGGTGATCGCCGTGCAGATGCGAGATGTACAGGTAGTCGGCGTTCTCGATACGGCTCAGCAGATCGGCAGACAGTTGGTCGTTACGCGGAAAGACAAACCAACTGGCAAAGAACGCTGGATCGAACCATGGGTCGCAGGTGATGGACCCGTATTCGGTTTCGATGAGGATGCCGGCATGGCCGATGGATGTTGCCCGCATGGGCGATTCCGATCAGGCCACTGGTGGATCAGTGAATTGCTGACCAGCGCGTGACACGTGCTCGGTCCACTGGTTGGCGTCCCAGTAGCGCAACTCGAAGCGGCCAGCCGGATCTGCGTACCAACCGGCTGGAACAGC
>JBAXER010000122.1:0-5437 GCA_037140375.1 Actinomycetota bacterium | reverse complement strand
TGATCTCGTCGTCGGTGGCCGAGGGCCGCGCAATGCTGAGGTTGTCGCGAATGGTGCCGCTGAACAAGAAGCCCTCTTGAGGCACCACAACGACCCGCTCACGCAACGACCGCAAGGTGGCCGAACGCAGGTCGATGCCGCCAAACGAAACGGTGCCCGAGCTTGGGTCGTAGAGACGCGACATCAGCTTCGCGAGCGTGCTCTTGCCGGCGCCCGTTGGGCCCACCAAGGCCAACCGCTCGCCGATACCAACGGTGATCGTCACGTTGTTGAGCACGGGGCGCGACGGCACGTATTCGAAACTCACATCGCTGACCACAACCTCGCCAACGGTTGGTAACTCAACTGCATCGGCGATCTCGCTGACCTCGGGGTGCGTGTCGAGAATGCCAAACAACTTTTGTAGCGCCGCGCCAGAAGACTGCACGGTGTTATACAGCTGCGACAACTGCTGCACCGGATCGAACAAGCTGCCGAGAAGCAACACGAACGCGGTGACAACACCCACACTGACCGAGCCACGATGCACAAGCCATCCGCCAACACCAATCATCGAGGCAGTGGCGAGAATGCCGCAGAACTCAACGAGACCGAAGTACCACATTGAGATCTTGATGCTGTCCATATGGCTGGTGTACAGCGCCTCGTTCGTTTCGTGAAAGCGCCGCGATTGTTCGTCTTCACGGGCGAATGCCTGGATGACACGAACGCCGCTGATGCCCTCTTGCAGCGCGCTGAGGTTGTTACCGATTCGCTCGCGCACCGCCAAATAGGCGGTATTCGAATCACGCTGGAAACGGATGGAGGCGAGCACGATGATAGGGAACACCACCATCGCCAGCAGCGTGAGTTCCCAGCTGAGAATGAACAGCAACACCAGCGCCATCAATACCATCAGGCCGGCCGACACAAACTGCAACAGGCCCCACTGGATGAGCTCGCCCATCGATTCGATATCGGCGGTCATGCGCGAAACAAGCACACCGGTTTTCTCACGGTCGAAGAACGACAGACCTTGGCGTTGCAGATGATCGAAGACCCGCACACGAAGGTCGCGAAGAAAGCCCTCGCCAGCGCGGTTGATGTAGACGAACTGCAATCGAGCGATGAAATACGCCGCGATCGTGGTGGCGATATATGCCGCAACGGCAACGTTGAGCGAGTGCCCGTTCTTCTTGACGAGGCCTTCGTCGATGCCGAACTTCACGATCACTGGCCCGGCCAGCGTTGTGGCAGTCCAGAACGTGACCAGCACAAGCGCTGCTCTCGTAGTGCGTCGATATGGCAACGCCAGATCCCACGAACGGCGGATCACTTTCTTGACCGTGTCGCGGTCGAGCATGTCGTCTTTGGAAACTGCGTTCATGGACCACACGGCTACTCGCCCCCGATTGGTTCAGCGTCGAGATCGAGATCGGCTTCGGCTTCGGCCTCGGCATACGAGGCCAGCACCTCGCGATAACGAGCGTTGCTCGAAATGAGTTGATCGTGAGTTCCTTGGGCGGCAACGCAACCGCCGTCGAGCAACAACACGTTGTCGGCCAGCGCAATGGTGCCCGGGCGATGAGCGATCACGATGGTGGTTCGGTTGCGCATCACGGTGGCCATTGCATCGCGAATCTCATGTTCCTTCGATGGGTCGACGGCCGACGTGGCGTCGTCGAGGATGAGCACGCGCGGGTCGGCGAGCACGGCGCGGGCGATAGCGATGCGTTGACGCTGGCCGCCGCTGAGCGAGAAGCCGCGCTCGCCCAAAATGGTGTCGTACCCCTCGGGCAGATGATCGATGAACTCGTCGGCACCGGCCAGGCGAGCAGCGCTCACGATGCGTTCCATCGAGGCATGCGGATCGGAGAAGGCAATGTTTGCGGCAACGGTGTCGTGGAACAGCAGGGTGTCTTCGAACACAACACCAACCGCGTGACGTAGTTCGTTGAGCTCGATCGAGCGAAGGTCGCAACCATCGAGCTCGATGCTGCCGGCTTGCACATCGTAGAAACGCAGCAGCAAGCGGGTGATGGTGGACTTGCCCGTACCGGTGGCGCCAACGACGGCAACTGACGATCCCGCTGGAATCGACACATCGAAGCCGTCGAGCACTGGCCTGTCGGCGTCGTAACCGAATCGCACATTGCGAAGCTCGAGGGCGCCGAGCTGACCGGCTTGCGGCAACGCAACAGGTTGGGCCGGGCTCACCACAGCCGACTCGGTAGCGAGCACCTGCTGCACCCGTTGCAGCGCTATCGCAGCACGCTGTCCGGTGGCCAGTGTCATACCGATGGTGCGCATGGGCCAGATGAGCAGCATCACGCTTGAGTTGAACTCGACCAGTTGGCCGATGGTCATGTCGCCGTTGAGCACCCGATGGCCGCCGATTGCCAATACGCCAATCAGGCCAAGCGATGGCAACACATCGATTGCGGGCAGGAAACGACTGCGGATCTTGGCGGCCTCGAGCGAGACGGCCCTGATCTGATCGGCTTCGCTGAGCAACTTGCGCGCCTGCACACCTTCGGCACCAAAGCCTTTGACAACGCGAACTCCCGAGATGGATTCTTCGACCACCGTGGCCAGCGCTGCTTGACGGTTCTGCACCTCCATCACCGCGGGATGAATCTTGTTGCTGAATCGGCGCGCCATCAGGTTGACCAACGGCAGTGGCGCCAACGCAACAAGCGCCAGCAATGGGTCGCTCGTGAGTAGCAAAATCAGAATCGCGGCAACCTGGAACAGGTTGCTAATGGTGAGCGGAATCATCACCACGAACGCCTGCAGTTGTTGCAGATCGCTCGAGGCTCGGCTCATTAACTGACCCGTCTGGGCGTGATCGTGATACCGAACGTCGAGTCGGATGATGTGGTTGAACAACCGTTCTCGAAGCACTGTCTCGGTGCGACGACTTTCACGAAACGCCAGCCATCGCCGCCACGAAATGAAGATGCCTGCGAGCACGCCAACGGCGCCAATGATGAGCGCCCATTTCAACAGCGATTCGTTGCCGCGAATACCGCGGTCGATGGCGTTACGGATGAGGCGCGGGATGGAAACCTTGGCCGCAGCCCAGCAGATACCGACAACGACGCCAGCCGTGAGACCACGCTTTTGCTGGCCGAGCAATGAGGTGAGGAGCCGCCACGGTGTGCGCTCGGCCGCAGGCTGCGCCCCCACCTCTTCGACCACCTGCGCCACGTGTTCCCCCAATTGCTTGCGTACGCAACCAGAGTAGCGGTTGACCTCGTTGAGCAAACAGTCTGAGCAGAAGCCCCCAGCGTTGGCTCGGCCAGTTCTTGCTCACGTCGGTGCGGCACCTATCGTCCACCCATGGCTCAAATTTCCGCAGAACAAGTTCGCGACGATGTCAACACATGGCTCGACTCAGCATGGGATCCCACGATCACTGTTGCCGAGTGGTGGACTCGTCTCGCCGCAAGCGGTTACGCCTCGCCGATGTTGCCCGAATCAATGGGCGGCAAGGGCTACACCCGCGACCTTTCGATCGCCGTCAGCAACGCCATGGGCGCTCGCGGCGTGGTCGGCGCAGCGATGGGGCTTGGCTTGATGTTGGCCGCCCCCACTATCGCCGTGCACGGCTCGCCCGAGCAGCAGGGCACCTACATTCCTCGCATCCTCGATGGCACCGATGGTTGGTGTCAGTTGTTCAGCGAGCCAGGCGCCGGTTCCGACCTTGCTGGCCTCGGCTGCAAGGCCGAACTCGATGGCGACGAATACGTCATCACCGGTCAAAAGGTCTGGACCAGTGGCGGCCAGCACGCCGACTGGGGAATGCTGCTCGCACGCACGAACCCCGACGCGCCAAAGCATCAAGGCATCACCTACTTCGCGTTCCACATGCACCAGCCCGGTGTCGAGGTACGCCCCCTGCGCGAGATGACCGGCCGCGCGATGTTCAACGAGGTCTTCATCGACGAAGCCCGCGTGCCAGTGGCCAACATCATTGGTGGGCTGAACAACGGCTGGGCCGTTGCGAACACCACGTTGATGGTCGAGCGGGCAAGCCTTGGTAGCGGCAGCAGCGGTGGCCTCGGCGTGGCCCTGCCCGGCTCACTTGCCGGACACCTCAAGCGCACCGTTGGCGAGTTCGTTGTCGATCGCGCCGGTTCATCGGCGAACTCCATCGGCGGCGGCACCGTGAAACTGCTCACCGGGTTGGCCCGCCACACCGGCTGCATCGATGACCCCACGGTTCGTCAGGGACTCGCCGAATTGCACACGCTCACCGAGGTGAACAAGTTCAACATGATGCGCGCCCGCAGCGGCCAGCGCTCAACCCAAGTCGAGGGCAACCTCGCCAAGTTGCTCACCACGCACACGCTTCGTCGTGCTCGCGAAATCGGCAACCAGATCATCGGTGCGCAAGGCATGTTGTGGGGCCCCGATTCGCTGTCGGGCGGCATCGTGCAAGAACTCACCGTGTTCTCGCCCGGACCATCGATCTACGGCGGCACCGATCAGGTGCAGCGCAACATCGTGAGCGAGCGCGGCTTGGGCTTGCCCAAAGAGCCAGGCGATTTCCGCACCACGCCGTATCGCGATCTACCCAAGAACGGCTAACGCCACTTACGCGTAGGGGCGCAATGCCTCGGTGACCCGATCCTTGGGCCTACCGACTAACGCCGTTGTCGGCGTGACCACCACTGGCCGTTGCAGCAATGCTTTGTGCTTCACCAACGTGTCGATCACCTGAGCAGGCGTCTGCACATCGGCGTCACTCAGGCCCAGCTTGGCGAAGTTGGCGTCTCGACGAACGAGAGCTGTCGGAGCGTCTTCGAGCTTGGCGATGATGTCAGCCAACGTCGCTGCATCGGGCGGAGTCTTCATGTACAACACGATGTCGGCGGCGACGCCAAGGTCTTTGGCAATGCTCACGGCATTGACCGAAGAGTTTCAATTCGGGTTGTGATAGATGGTGATCTGAGCCATGCGGCAAGGCTAGGCCGTGCGTCGCTCAGCGGCCGCTTTCGTCACGACTACTTTGGAGACATGATCGTCGTTACATCCGAAGAGATCGCCAACTCACCCCGTCACGTTTTCGGCCCCGGCTGGGACAGTAAACGGATGATTGTCAAACAGCATGGCGTCGGGTTTTCGATGCACGAGACACGTGTGAGCGAGGGCGCCGAACTCACCATGCAGTACCTCAATCACGTTGAGGTGAACTACTGCATGGCTGGCGAAGGCGAGGTCACCGATGTGGCCACGGGCATCACCTATCCCCTGCGGCCGGGCACTATCTATGCGCTCGACAAGCACGATCTTCATATCGTGCGCGCCATCGCCGGCGATTTGTGGTTGGTGTGCGTCTTCTCCCCCGCGCTCGCTGGCGCCGAAACCCATACCGACGAAGGAAGCTTCGACCTCGAAGCCGACGGTCAATAGTTCGCGGGTCGCTTGTCGCTTGTCGCGGCGGCGCACTGAC
>JBAXER010000121.1:0-5453 GCA_037140375.1 Actinomycetota bacterium | reverse complement strand
GCGACATTCGTTCGTCCCCGCCACCATGTGAAAGGCCCGACCACTATGGTCGGGCCTTTCTGATTCATCGGGAGCCCCCTCTCCGCGTCTCCATGTACCAAATATGTACCACGAGCGTGTGCTGTCCCTGTGCTGTCCCGGTTCATAGTGGACATGTTGGCTCCGGTTGGTGTGTTCCGGTTCGGGGACTGGCTCCGGTAGCTGGGCGACAGTGGTTCCGGTAGCTGTGTTACGCGCGCTTGTTCTTGTCTGTTGGTGTTGAGCCCTCTTCGATGGTGACGTCATCGGCCACCAAACGGAAGTGGCCGCACTCCGGTAGCACCTCACTGCATGATCGCTCCATCACGAGCGGCTATCCACTTCTGATCAATTTTCATTGCGCACGGGTGGTCAGATCAAACGATTGTCAACACCTCGTGCGCGATCGGCCGCGTTTCGGGTCGATTAACCAGTGGCCGCTTTGTGGGTTTCCGACTTCCACCCGTAGATCGCGCCGCTGTTCCAATCGTTGACGAAGTTCTCAATGGAGTAGCTCCACGGGTTCTCCAGGTTCTCGTCGTAATACTCGAAGATGACGCCGGTGGGGGCGTGCATGGAGTAGATGAGGAGCCCGCCCTCAGGTCCGCCCCATTCGTCATGCATCAGCGCATCGATCGGGGCGAGCGCATATTCGCCCTTCTTGCGTACGATCGACCTGCGCGAGCCATCGGGCCTTTACTCCGAAGGTCACGGGTTTAAACTTTGTCCCCCCTCCAAGAAGACGTGGCCAGAAGCTGAATCCGGCCACGACCGCCGCGGTCACACCGCTCGGGGAGGGCCGGATCCAACGATCCCGTGCTGCATTGCGTACATTGCGGCGCCGGTTCGGTTCGACACGCCCAACTTGGTGTAGACGTGCTCCATGTGATTGCTCACCGTCTTCGGGCTGATCCCCAGCTCGCGGGCGATGCCCTTGTTGGGCATCCCTTGAGCCAGCAGCGACAGCACATCGTTCTCGCGTGTCGTCAGCCCGGCCGGCCCCCCGGCCCGCGAACGGCTCACCGGGTGCCCGGCCGCGGCCAGCACAGCGTCGGTGGCGATGGGATCGAGACGGCCGGCAGTGGCGTCGGCTCGGAGTTCGCTGCGGGCTGACGCCTCGCTCAGCGCGCTCCGATACGGGCGCGGTTGCCGCATGGCGTTGTAGGCATCGGCGGCCGCCAGGATCCGTGCCCCTGTCGACAGCATCGTGCCGCCGACGGCGCGGTGATAGCCGGAGGCGTCCATCCGCTCGTGGTGGGTGGCCGCGAGTAGGCCGATGCGGCGTAGCGGCTCGGGGCGGTTGAAGATCCGCTCCACGTAATAGACGTGCAAACGCACCCGCTCCATCTCGTTGGCCGTCAGCGGCCCGGGCTTGGCCCACAGCGAACCCGGAACCCCGAACCGCCCCACGTCGTGCACGAGTGCGGCCCGATAGGCCAGGTCCGCGTCGGCTGAAGGCAGGTTCATCATCTCAGCGGCACCTCGAACCAGTTCAGCCGTGCCGCGGGCGTGCCCGGCGAAGAAGTCGCACCGAAGATCGCAGAAGTCGCCGATCGCCTCAAGCGCCCGGTCGAGGTCGTCGTCGGTCAACGAACCCCGGTCCGTTGGATCGGCGGCGAGGAACTCGTCGACCGGGTCGTGATCGAGGTCGTCGAACAGCGACTCGGGATCGGTCGACACCAGCTTGGCGATCTCCGGGTCGAAGTGGGTACCGCTCCGCGAACGGATGACATCGACCGCCGCGTCCACGCCGGCCGTGCGCTCGAAGACCTCGCACGCCTCGGCCACATGCGAGACCCGCGCCGCCAAGCTCAGTCCGTTGCCTGACAGATCGTCGGGAACCCCTTGACCATCCCATCTGGCATAGGCCTGCTCGATGCCGGCACGCACATCGTCGCTCAGCCCCAGGCGGGCGGCGAGGGATCCGGCAGCGGAGCAGTGGTTTGCCATCTGCTGCATCACTCGCCGACCTCCGCCGGCCATCAGCGAGGCAGCCTGACGGGCGCGGTTGAATGCGGAGGTCCCGTGCCCGGCCCGTCGCAGCATGAACATCATCGCTGGGAACCCGGCGAGGTCGACCTCGATCGCGTGCGCCCGAAAGTCGATGTCGTCACCGAACAGCATCGCCGACTCGTTGCCGTAGACCGGGCAACCAACGTAGGTCAAGATGCCGACGTCGTGGAGCGTGGCGAGGTCTTTCGCGTCCAAACCCAACCGGGCACCCAGACGCATGCCGATCCTCGCCGAGCGGGCCATGTGCTCGGGTGGCTGCCCCAATCCGAGGTCGGTGGCCATCGACAGCGAGACCATCAGGTCCGAGAGGCGGATGCCCGAGTCTTCCATTTCCGCATCATAGCGATGCACCGACTTTCGTTCTGCGCTATGGGGTGAACGCCCCATGACGGCCGCCCGCCAGTTCCTTACTGTCAACCTCGAGCGGTCATCGCGGCCGCAGAAACGGAGATTGATCATGCCCAAGTTCCTCATCGAGCGCACCGTTCCGGGGGCCGGACAGATGGACGCTGTCGGTCTCGCAGCTGTCGCCGGCGAATCCAACAAGGTGCTCCGCGACCTCGGACCCGACATCCAGTGGGTGCAGAGCTACGTCACCGACGACAAGATCACGTGCGTCTATGTGGCCGCCAGCGAGGAGATCGTTCGCGAGCACGGCCGCTGCGGCGGGTTCCCGGTTGACTCGGTGCACGAGGTCCGCAGCATCATCGACCCGACCACTGCGCAGGTGACCCGATGAGCCGGGCGGCGATCAGCCTCACCACCGGCCTCGAGGATTCGGAGAAGGTGACGGTCGCCCTATTGGTGGCGGTTGGTGCCGCCGAAGCCGGCCGGGACACCCTCATGTTCCTGACCAAGGAGGCGGTCCGCCTCGCGACCGAAGGCTTCGCGATCGGCGTGGCGTGTGATGGCTGTCCGTCTATCGCGGACTTGATGCAGCGCTTCCAATCCGCCGGTGGCGTGATGCTGGTGTGCCCGGTCTGCTTCAACTCGAAGCGGCTCGATGAGACCACGCTCATCTCCAACGCCCGACTCGGCGGCACTGTGCAGCTCTGGGAATGGATCGGCGATGGCGCCACCACATTCAGCTACTGACCAGCCCCACACCGATCGACAGGAAAGGCCAACGATGCCAACCAACCTCGGCGAGCGTTTCGCCAATGCCATTGCAGCCAAGAATGCAGTCGCCCTCAGGGCGTTGCTCGCACCCGACGTGAATTTTCGGGCCGTGACGCCCGGGAAGTTCTGGGAAGGAGACAATGCCGACGCAGTCGTCGACGATGTGATCTTGGGCAAGTGGTTCTCACCGGAGCGGTCGATCACAGCGATCCTCAGGGTCGACTGCGACACGGTTGGCACCGTCGACCACGTCGTCTACCGCTTCCGGGCTCGGCGTCCCGACGGCGACTTCGTCATCGAGCAGCAGGCGTACCTCGAGGCGGAGGACGGCCGGATCAGCCGGCTTGAGATCCTGTGCTCGGGGTTCGTCCCCGACGAGTAGCACGTTCGATCCGGCCTGCATCTTCTGTGGCGGTCGATGACGGTGTTCGGCAGGCGTCCGACCGCATCGCAGCTGGTCATGCACGTGCTCGCGGCGGCGACGATGTACCAACCATGTACCGTCTTGCCGGCCTGTCCGACTGGCCCGGCACGCCTTGACCGGTGCAACACAATGATAGTGTTGTGGTGTGCTTCCTGTCTTCCATCCTGACAGTGGCAGGCTCCCACCGGGCGAGCATGTCGCATCCTGGGACGAGGTCGTCGAGCAAAGGCATTGTCGTCATTGACCTCTCGAAAGGAGACGCATCGTGATCACCAACGAAGTGCAATACCGAGCCACCAAGGCACACCTCGAACGCTTCGAGGAGGCCGCCGTCAACATCGACGCTCGCCCCGGCAAGCGAACCAAGCTCGAACGGCTCGAGCTCGACGCCGTACGCGCGCAGGCCGACGACCTGCGCGTCGAACTGGCCGACTTCGACCAGCTGCGCGGCGGCACACTGTCAACGTTCGATGCTGCCTCGTTGGAGGAGCTCTCGACGGTGCTCGTCAAGGCGCGCATCGCCCGCGGGTGGACCCAACGTCAGCTCGCTGAAGCTCTTGGCATGGCCGAGCAGCAGATCCAACGCTACGAAGCCAACGACTACCGCTCGACCAGCCTCGCCCGTCTGTGCGATATCGCTAACGCGCTCGTCGTCACCGTCGCTCAACATGGCGAACTCAAGCCCTCCGCCGCCTGACCACCCGGCAGCGCGAAATATGTACCATCCATGTACTGCCCCGCCACTAAAGAAGCACCAGCTCAGAAGGGGTTTCCGATTCGTCGGGGCCCCTTCTCCGCGTCTGCATGTACTAAATATGTAGCAGGAGCGCGATTGCCTCCTACGAGGTCGATCGGCGGAAAGTCAGTGGGTCCGTTTACTAGGCGCGCTCGATCTCTCGATCACCGAGGGACAGAGCTGATAAAGCCGATCGGTAGTTCGAGACGTCAGGCGGTGCCGTGATATGAGTCTTGACTCATGATGAGTGAAGAGTCATACTGTGAGGGTGTGGGAGATCGAGGTCACCGATCAGTTCGACGAGTGGTGGTCGACGCTGACCGACGATCAACGAGAAGCTGTCACCGATCGGGTCGACGTGCTTGCCGAACGTGGCCCCGATCTTGGTCGGCCGATCGTCGATCGGATCCACTCGTCAAGACATCAATCGATGAAGGAGCTGCGAGCCGCGAAGGGTGGTGCGTTGCGGGTCTTGTTCTGTTTCGATCCGCGACGGCAAGCCATCCTGTTGCTCGGTGGCGACAAGACGGGTGCTTGGAATGAGTGGTACGAATGGGCGGTACCACTCGCCGATGACTTGTACGACGAATATCTCAACGAACTTGGAAAGGAAGGATTGATCTGATGGCACGAACCAAATTCTCTGAACTCCGTGATGCCGTCGTCGCGAAGCCGGGTGCTACCGAGCGACTCGCCGCGTTGCGGGGCGAGACACTCGAAGAGATCCGCCTCTATGAGCTTCGACATGGCGAAGCAATCAGCCAGGTCGAACTGGCCGGCCGTCTCGATGTCACCCAAGGGGCGATCTCCAAGCTGGAGCACTCCGAAGACGTCCGTGTCTCGACGCTGCGCCAATACTTGGAAGCGCTCGGGGCACGCCTCGAACTCGTTGCGGTGTTCGACGACGACGCCCGCCGTGTGCCGGTGCACCTTGGCAAAGGCTCCGCCGCCTGACCACCCGGCAGCGCGAAATATGTACCATTTATGTACCAACACAGCGGTAAACATGGGTACACAAAGGGGAACAGCGGTCATCACGAAATGCGCTCTGAACAGGTGAAAGCCTCCTACCAGGTACGCAGCAATTGTTCGGATGTGGTCTCATAACCCGAAGGTCACAGGTTCAAATCCTGTCCCCGCCAC
>JBAXER010000120.1:0-5519 GCA_037140375.1 Actinomycetota bacterium | reverse complement strand
TACACCGAAACCATGTCACACCCTTGCTTCATACTCGCCCTGTCAGCCCGCCCCAGCGGGTTGGCATCACGCAAGTGGCAGACCGCCCATCGGGCATCTTCCGTCTCCAGAAAGCAGCACACCATGCAACCTTCAATCAAGCTCGATCGCACGCTCGTTGCGGTCAACGTCGACGGCGTCGTGCACCTCATGCTCGAACTGACCGCGCCAGCAGCGGCCGCCGCCACTCGGGCTCCGCTCGATGTCGTGCTGGTGCTTGACCGCTCCGGCTCTATGGGCATCGAGCCCATGCACGCCGTGCGCGAAGCCACGTGCAGCTTGCTGCGTCTGCTTGGCGCCGACGATCGCCTCGGCGTCGTGGCGTTCGACAACGAAATCGAGATGGTTCTGCCGCTCACTAGCCACGACCTCGACACAGCAAGTGCCGCCGTACGCAACATTCAGTCACGCGGCTCTACCAACCTCAGCGGCGGCTGGCTCAAGGGCCTCGAAATGCTGTCGGGCGATGTACGGCCTCAAGCACTTCGGCGCATCATCGTGCTCACCGATGGCCATGCCAACGAGGGCATCGTCGATTCCGCGCAGTTATGCACAATGGCCGCGGCCGCGAAAGAGCAAGACATCACCACTACAACTGTCGGCTTCGACGATGGCTACGACGAAGTGTTGCTGGCTGCTTTTGCCGATGCCGGTTCCGGTAACAACTACTGGTGCGCTGGCCCCGATCAAGCACCACAGGTATTCGCCGCCGAGTTCCAAGGCTTGGCTTCGGTTGTGGCCCAGAACATTTCGGTTGAGCTGCGCCCTGTGCCCGGCGTCGAGATTGCAATTCTCAACGAATACCCCATCACCAATGTGCCGGGCGGCATGCAGGTTGCGCTCGGCGATGCCTACGGCAGCGAGCGCAGGCGTGTTGTCGCCATGCTCACGATGCCATCGCCCGATGCGGTCGGCGCAGTGAGCCTCGGCGAGATCATTGTTCGTTGGGTCTCGACAATCGGCGATGTGTCGTTGCACACGGTCACTATTCCCGTGGTCGTCAACGCCACCGACAATCCCCAGGCCGACCAAACCCTCAACGAAGAGGTCATCGAGCAGGTCAACATCTTGCGCGCTGCTCAGGCAAAAAAGCGGGCCCACGAGAGCCTGCTCAGCGGCGACGAACTTGGCGCCCGTTGCGCCCTCTCCGAGTCCATCAGCTATCTCAGCACGGTGCCCGGCCACAGCGAAGAACTCGATCAAGCACGGGCCGATCTCATCGAGTTCGACAGCGGCGCCTGGAACGTGGCCAGCAGCAAGCGGCTGTTCTCAGAAGCGCGGGGCTCCCAACGGGGGCGCACGTCTCGCTTCGACACCAACAAACCAAAACCTACGAACCCCTGACCCGCACGCGCCCAAGCACGTGAGGCTTCACGTCGCCATCTACTGTCTACGTCTATGCAACAGACCGGCCGGCAGCGAAGCTTTTCAACCACAGGCGTAGACACCGTTACGGCCCCCAACGGCGCTGCCGCCCATCGCGATCATCTCCAGCAGTCGCAGTTACTAGCCCGCACCTTCGCAACGGTGCGCCCTGGAGTGTGGTCGCTGATGGGCAACGGCCTGTCGAACCAGACCTTCATCGACGCACCCGAAGGCATCATCGCCATCGACACCGGCGAATCCATCGAAGAGATGGCCGAAGCACTTGGCGAACTTCGCAAGCACACCGACCGTCCGATCGCAGCGGTGCTCTACACGCACTTCCATTACGTGTCGGGTACCGCTGCAGTACTCAGCGACAATCACATCGAGCCATTGCCCATCTGGGCTCACGAGCGAGTCGCCATCAACCGCGCCCGCGCTGCAACCGAAATCGCCCCGGCCTACGGCCGCGGTCTCGCCGAGCAGTTCGCCACAAGCCTTCCCTCAGCTGGCGAAGACGCAATCGTCAACGTGGGTCTCGGCCACTTTTATCGCAATCCCGCTCACGCTCCGTTTCGCTACGGCCACATCCCGGCAACCCACACGTTCGCTGGCGATACCACCATCACCGTGGCGGGCCTCACCATCGAGGTCACCCACGCACCCTCCGACGCCGACGACTCGGTCACCTACTGGTTCCCGTCGCTTGGCGTGTGCGTAAACAACCTCGTGTGGCCATTGCTGTTCAACATCTTCGCCATCCGCGGCGAGGAGTACCGCGACCCACGCGTGTTGCTACGCGGTCTCGATCACCTGTTGTCGCTCAATGCCGACTACCTCGTTGCCGCACACGGCCCGGTCATCTATGGGCGCGACGAAATCAGAACACGGGTCACCAAGTACCGCGACTCAATCCAATACCTGTGGGATCAGACCGTTCGCCACATCAACATGGGGGCCACCAGTCGCGAGCTCGCACACACGGTCACCCTGCCCAGTTTCTACGACGACGATTACCTCACGTCCGAGTTCTACGGAGTCGCCGAACACCACACTCGCCAAATCCAGATTGGCCTGTTCGGCTTCTTCGATGGCGACGAGTCAAACCTGTTCCCGCTGCCACCGGCCGATCGATGCAATCGGCTCATCGCCGGATTCGGCGGGCGCGACACGGTGCGTTCGCAAGCCACAGCAGCCATCGACTCCGACGACTTGCGCTGGGCGCTCGAACTCTGCAGCTGGCTGGTCCGCAGCGACGATGCATCCGAAGCCGATCGCCATCTCTTGGCACGGGCACTGCGCACCATTGCCCAACGCACGCCAGCGGCGAACATCCGTAACTGGTGCCTCGCCCGAGCCCGAGGCCTCGACGGCAGCGAAGACCGAGCACGCTTCTATGTGCACCGCTTGCACAAGCGACAGTTTGCAGCATCACCGCCAAGCGATGCGGTGCACATTCTGCGAGTGCTACTCGAGCCCACGCGTGCGCTCGGCATCGATACCCACATTGCATGGAACTTCGACGACGGCTCCACATGTGGTCTGCACATTCGCAACTGTGTTGCGTGTCCCACCGATGGCACCGGCGCCTCGATCACCATCTCATCGGCCCCATCACTATGGATCGACATCGTCACCGGCTCCACCAACATCGCTGACGCAATCAAGGCTGGTGCCGTACGTGTTGCCGGCAACACTGCCGAGTTGCTCGCTGCCCTCGATTCGTTTGAGGTAGCCGGGCTGCGGACAAGCGCGTGAGCCTTCCCCGTCCAACGCCGCCGTTCACCGGATCAGCTCAGCGACTCATCGCCGACTCAACGCCGCGACGGCTCAGCAATCCGAGCACCGTCGACTCTGCGCCCAACATCTTGCTCGTGCTGCTCGACGATGTGGGCTTTGGTTCGTTCGGAACCTTCGGCGGCCCGGTCAACACACCAGGCCTCGACGCCGTTGCTGCGCGCGGCCTGCGCTACAACCAGTTCCACACCACCGCTCTGTGCTCGCCCACCCGCGCGGCCATGCTCACCGGACGCAACCATCACTCGGTGCACATGGGTGGCATCACCGAGATTGCTAACTCATTTCCGGGCTACGACAGCGCCATTCCGCCCGAGTCGGCAACGGTCGCCCAGGTCTTGCGCATGTCCGGATACAGCACTGCATGTTTCGGCAAGTGGCACCTCACGCCATCGTGGGAACAGAGCCCTGCGGGGCCATTCGACCGTTGGCCAACAGGCATGGGCTTCGACCGTTTCTACGGCATCATCGGAGCCGAGGCGTCGCAATGGGAACCGCCGGTCTACGACCAGACCACAGCGATCTCTCCGCACGTGGGCAAAGAGAATTACCACCTCACCGAAGACCTTGCCGATCAGGCCATTACCTGGATCCAACGCCAAAAGGCTTCCACTCCGAACCGTCCGTTCTTTTGCTACTTCTCCACGCCAGCGGTGCACGCACCGCATCACGTTGCGCCCGAGTGGAGCGACAAATACCGCGGTGCATTCGATGGCGGGTGGGACGAACTGCGCCAACACATCTACGACCGCCAGATTGCCCTCGGAGTCATTCCCCCAAACACTGCGCTCACAGCGCGTCCCGAACAGATTCCTGCGTGGGAGGACTACCCCGAGAAGTACCGCCCTGTTGCTCGGCGTCTGATGGAAGTCTTCGCTGGCTTCCTCGAACACACCGATGCGCAGATCAAGCGCGTCATTGATGCGGTCGACGCAATGGGCCTCGGCGACGACACCGTCGTCATCTACATCACGGGCGATAACGGCGCGTCGGCCGAAGGAACCATCCACGGCGCGTGGAGCGCGCCGTCGTTCCAGAACGGCGTGCCCGAAGATCCCGATTGGCTGCTCGAGCACATCGACGACTTCGGCACCGAGCGGTGCGAGAACCATTTCAACATTGCGTGGGCGTGGGCGCTCGATTCACCATTTCAGTGGATGAAACAGGTGGCCTCTCATTTTGGTGGAACGCGCAATGCAATGGCCATCTCGTGGCCGAAACGAATTGCCGATGCCGGCGCGCTGCGTCAACAATTTCATCATGTCATCGACATCGCCCCCACGATTTATGAAATTGCCGGCATCACAGCGCCAACCGCCGTGAATGGAATCGAGCAGATGCCGATCCACGGCACCTCGATGATCTACACCTTCGACAATCCAGATGAAGCAAGCCATCGCACCAGTCAATATTTCGAGATTCTGGGCAATCGGGCCATCTACAACGATGGATGGATGGCCTCATGCTTTCACGGGCGGCTGCCCTGGATTCGTTTGCAGGGCTTCGAGTTCGACGGTCCGCAAGAGAAGTGGGAGTTGTACAACATCGACAACGACTTCTCGCAAGCTGTGGATCTCGCGGCCACGTATCCCGACAAACTCCGCGAACTCCAAGAGATATTTCATCAAAGCGCTATCGACTACGGCGTCTATCCACTGCGCGACCCCGGCTCGCCTCGGCATGGCGACTTCGCAGTGCCACATGTGCTCGATGGCATTGACTCGATGACCTACACCACCGCACACACTCGTATGCCCGAGTCATCGGTGCTCAATTTGAAGAACTGTTCGTGGCGGATGAGCGCCAACATCGTTGTGCCCGCCGATGGCGCCACTGGTGTCATTGCATGTCAAGGCGGCAATATGGCCGGCTGGTCGATCTATCTCGACACCGATGGCCATGCCACCTACCTCTATAACTGGTTTGGCCACGAGCACTATGTGGTGCGTGACCCATCGGTGCTGTCGGCCGGCGAGCACACCATCACGGTCGAGTTCGCCTACGACGGCGGCTTTGGGCAGGGCGGTCACGCGGCGCTCATTGTTGACGACGCAATCGTTGCCAGCGCACGAGTCGACAAGACCGTGCCCCTCGTTTTCTCGATGAGCGGCGAAACCTTCGATATCGGTATCGATACCGGCGCGCCCGTGGGCCCATACCCGCATCAGTTTCCATGCACGGCCCGAATCATCGGCGTCACCCTCACCCGACTCGATCGCCCGTCAGAGGCCACCCGCGCAGCGATGCGCGAGGGCGAGTTCAGGGCCAGCATCAGCACCCAGTAAGCGCAGTTGCCGCGGCCCGCATGGGCCGACGCG
>JBAXER010000119.1:0-5659 GCA_037140375.1 Actinomycetota bacterium | reverse complement strand
GTGGCGTTCATCCCCGGACCGCTGTATCACAACGCCCCGTTTAGCTTTGCTGCAAGTGCGCTCATGCACGGCAACCACGTGGTGATCTTGGCCAAGTTCGAAGCCGAAGCAACACTTGCGGCCATCGACAAGCACGGTCCCGACTGGATGCTGTTGGTGCCAACGATGATGCAACGCATCACCCGCCTGCCCGACGAAGTGCGTGACCGCTACAACGTCGATTCGTTGCAGACCGTGTGGCATATGGCGTCGCCGTGCCCGCCATGGCTCAAAGAGGCGTGGTGCACATGGCTCGGTGGCGAGAAGATCTTCGAGCTCTACGCCGGCACCGAGGCGCAGTCGGTCACCATCATTCGCGGCGACGAGTGGATGGCGCATCGAGGTTCGGTCGGCAAGGTTGTTGGCGGCGAGATGCGCATCCAAGACCCCGACACATATGCCGTGTTGCCAGCTGGCGAGATCGGCGAGGTGTTCATGCGCACCGGTAGCGATCGCAAGAGCTACGAATACATCGGTGCCGAGGCGCGGGTGAGCCCCGATGGCTGGGAGAGCCTGGGCGACATGGGCTACATGGATGAAGACGGTTATCTGTATCTCGCCGACCGCCGCAGCGACATGATCTTGTCGGGTGGCGCGAACATCTATCCGGCCGAAATCGAGTCAGCCATCGACGAGCACCCGAGCGTGATTTCGTGTGCAGCGATTGGTTTGCCCGACGAAGATCTCGGCAACCGCATCCACGCAGTGGTTCAGGTCAGTGCACCCATCACAGCCGATGAGATGAGCAAGTTTCTTGCCGATCGTCTCGTGCGCTACAAGATTCCGCGCACCTACGACTTCGTCGACTTTGTGGTTCGCGACGACGCCGGCAAGGTGCGTCGCAGCGCCTTGCGCGACGAGCGCAGTTAGGGCCGTGACCGGGATCGTCGCGGGGGTCGCGTCCGCCATTTGATCTGTTGGATCTGTTTTCATTGGTGGATGGCTGAACGTGTGCAGGTTCGAGACCTCACGCCGGCGACATGTCCACGACGCACAGCGCCTGCAGAACAAGACTCCCAGCGAACCCGCTCCAGATAACGATCAACAATCTGATCAAGCGTGTGAAGCGGACAGCCTCCACCCCTGCTACGTTTCGATTGGGCCGTGCTCTCTCTAGCGAGTACAGCTGTCGACTCCGCAACTGCGAAGAGGGGACATGCGTTGGGCACTGGCAGACTGCAGGGAAAGCGTCAAGGGGTTAGCGGTGCCGTCAGCCGCGCTGGCGTGATTGCCATTTTATAGCAATGCCGTGCGCCCTTGACAACAGAAGCCGTGCGCGGCCAAGGGCAAAAGTTGGCGCGTTGTTGGCGTTGGGTATCTTGTTGTCAACGTTTGCTCCAAGCTCGGCGTTTGCCGGGTCGGGCACACCGGTCGATCCGTGGCTGACACTAAACATCCACTACTTGTGGTCAAACAACAGCGGACCGTCCAACACCTTCCAGGACATCAAGGCGCAAAGTGAGCATGCAAGCTACGTCGAGTTCTGGGCCTACAACGCGAGGCTGACTTCAGGGTCGCAGTATCTGGGAATGCAGACTCAGGGCACGTTAAAGGGCGCTCGGAATGGCGAAGTAGTGTCCAAGAGCGTGCACTTCTCGATGTTTGGGAATGGGCAGCCGATTTTCAACTTGGAGCCCACGTACTGTTCGGCCGGAGCCGACAGACTTCCCGGCCTCTCGTGTGCGAAGTCTTTCGGGTGGGGCGTCAACACCACCTACCGCTTTACGATCAACTACTACTACGGCATTACGACGCCCGGCTGGTGTACGCCGGGGCTTCCTTCGTGCACAGTGGCCCAAGGGTTAGTCGCGGGAACTCAGATCGCCGCGTTCTCGTATTACTCGCTCGCCTATGGGACAACTCAAGGAGCGTCTTCGTTCTTGGAGATCCCGCTCGCTACGGGCGGAACGTGCGCCGCGCCAACTCCGTCAGGTGAGTTCATTGTTCCGTTCAAGACGATCGGAGGAAACCTCGTACCTGTAACAACCGTGACGGGCTTTGACCGCTCGACTGAGTACCCGCAGACGTGTGCGCGAACCTACAACCAGTGGGTTGCCACCTACATGCACTATTGATAGAGGCAACGATGAAACGAATTGGGACTGCTTGGCTTGTAGCGTGCGCATTGTTTGGCACGGGGTGTGGATCACAGCCCTCCAGTGCTGACACCTTCGACTCTGGCGGGAAAAATCCGCCAATCAGTCTGTCTTCTCGCACCGACCCAACGGCTCTGACGTCCGGGTTCGTGCTGACTTCATCTGATTTCGTACCGGTTACCCTCGCAACGGATCGCGGTTGGCCCGACGTTGCTGAGGGCATCGCGATCGAAGTGTTCCGCGACCCCGCCGGGGGAATCCTGACGATCGTGGATGAGCGCATCTCGAGTGACGCCAGCACTGAGGTTGTCGGCGCGACCGACCCGTCTTCTGAGAACAGTCAAGCAGTCGTTGTTACCAACACCCGGCAAGTAACGGTCACGTTGTCGGGAGTGCTACACGCCCGAGCGGTGCGTGACGACATTACTGACGCACTAGCGAAGGCATCGGGTGACTTGAATGTCGATGCCGTCGTGCGCGAAGTTGCAGCGCAATTCGAGCTCCAAGATCGCAACTCGCCCGGCGGGGTCGGAGTTGGCTACTCGACCACGTACTCCGACGGCGCAATTGACATCACCCTGGCAGTGAACCCGACGGCGAATTCAACCGAGGTTCAGGCAAATGATGTGCTGTCAGCGCGTACGTTCATCCAACGTCGAGGCAAGATGGAGTTCGTGGTTGAGCCTGCTGTCGCGGGCGATCCTCAGCAGATTCGGTGGATCGAGAATGGGTACGTGGTGAGTCTCATTGGTCCTCCCGACCTGGTGGAGGCTCTCCGGGGTGATGTTCGTGGCATTTCGAAAGACCCAGTTGTGGCTATTCGTCAGTTGATCGAAACGAACTTGAGGTCGACCCCGCTCATCGACTCCGCCCGGATCCTTGGCAGAACAATCGAGCGCCACGTCGGTGGACGTGGCACCGCCGGAGCAGTGTGCGTTATCGACAGCGCCGGTGTCGTGGGATGTGCGCCGTACACGCTGGTCGGCAGTATCACTTCGTTGCTTGTTGGTTCCACGTGGACACTTGTCGCAATCGTGCCATCGGAGAAGCCGACCACCCACTTCGAAACGACCCCTGCAATTCGATTCGAGTCCGTGGTGCTCAACCGGTTTGATTGGTCGTTGGGTCTGCCCGATGGCGACGTCAAGTCAATCTCGGTCTCGTTCGGGACTGAGGGGATCGCCAACGACTTTGCCGCAACATTGAGTAGGCCCGATTGACAATCGGTGACTGTCTGAGAGATCAGTCCGTTCGTCTGAGCACGCCGCAGGCGTACTCGTGCGCGCACGCGACCATATCGTCCTTGAACTGAATCGGCCGGTCTGGCCGATTCGAGTTAGGCAATCGCACCGGCGCTGCGCAGGTTGGCCAATTCGGTTTCGCTGAGACCAAGTTCGGCTGCCAGCACGGCGTCTGTGTGCTCACCCAACCACGGCACTCGAGTTTCGGGGCCGTCGGCCACGGCGCTCATCTTCACCGGGTTGCCAGGCGAGATCACTGGCTCGGCTACGCCGTCGGTTCGCGGCATGGCCACGAGCATGTTGCGCGCCGCCACGTGTGGGTCGTTGATGACCTGTTGCGCACTGAGGCACGGACCGGCGGCAATGCCAGCAGCTGCCAGCGCTTGGCAGGCTTCGATGTTGGTCATGTTTGCCGCCCATTCGCCCACGCCAGCGCGAATGACCTCGATGTGTTCGCGCCATCCGGCACGAGTGGCGAAGCGTGCGTCGGTCACCCAATCGGCGTGGCCCACAAGGTTGGCAAGACGTTCGAACTCATGCTCGCGGCCCACCTGGATGATGAACCAACCGTCGCCGCTGGGGAATCCGTCGAGCACCAACTTCAAGCCTTGGCCAGGCTCGGGGCGCTCGCCCATGCTCCAGTAGTTCACGACTACGTCGGCGAACGAAACCATTGCGTCGAACATCGCGATGTCTACGTATTGGCCGATGCCGGTGTTGTCGCGATGACGTAACGCAGCGAGCACGCCGATGACCCCAAACAGTGCGGTGCCGATGTCGCCGAGCGCGCCCACGGGGCTGACCGCTGGCGGCTGCCCGGGCTGACGTTTCCATTCGTAGAGTCCGCTCATTGCTTCGGCCACGCCTGCGTAGGCGGGCCAGCCGTCGTACGGGGTCTCGACGGTGTTGCCGAAGCCGCTAATAGACAGGTAGACGGCGGCAGGGTGAACGGCGCGGATGTCGTCGTAGCCGAGTCCCATGCGGCCCAAGGTGCCACCTTTGAAGTTTTCGGCGATGACATCGAAGCGGGGAGCCAGCGCCAAGATTAGGTCGCGTCCAGCGGGGTTCTTGAGGTCGACGCAGATCGATTGCTTCGAGAGGTTGTTGCGCAAGAACGTGGCGCCAACATTGCGACCCTGCGGGTCTTTCATTGCAGGCAACGAGCCGCGGCCCAAGTCGCCGCCGGTTGGATGCTCGACCTTGATGACCGTTGCGCCGAGTCGGCTGAGCAACTGCGTTGCATAGGGGAGGGCCTGCATCTGCTCGAGGGCAAGGATGCGCACGCCATCGAGTGGCTTGCCGTTTGCGAGTGCTTCGATGTTGCCGATGTCGCCAAGGTTCACGGCGCCACAGTATCGGGCGGCGTGGTTTGCAGGCGTTGTCAGCGACCGCCAGAAACGTCGACGAACGCGCCAGTGGTGTAGCTCGATGCGTCGCTGCACAGCCACAGCACTGCGGCCGCAACTTCTTCGACCGTGCCTGATCGCTGCATCGGCACCATCGGACGAACGCGCTCGACGCGACCTGGCGAGGCATGCTCGTTGAAGTCGGTTTCGATGAGCCCGGGACGCACCGCGTTCACGCGGATGCCAACGGCCGCTACCTCTTTGGCGAGGCCCGTGGTCATCGATTCGAGCGCACCTTTCGATGCGGCGTAGTGCACCCACTCGCCGCTGCCGCCGAGCACGGCCGCCTTCGACGAGATGTTCACGATGCAGCCGCCTCGGCCACCGTTGGCCGTTGACATATGGCGCACTGCCTCGCGGGCAAAGAGGAACGGCGCCGAGATGTTCACTGCCCAGAGGCGCTCGAGCATGTCACCGGTGACGGTGTCGATGGTTCCATATGAGCCAGCGATGCCAGCGTTGTTGATGAGCGCGTCGACGCGGCCGTAGGTCTCGACCACTTCGGCGAACGCAGCGACCACGGCTGCTTCGTCGCCAGCATCGGAGCGAATGGCAAGGTCTACTGAGCCCTCGGACACGAGTTCGTCGGCCGCTACATCGCTGGTTTCAAAGGTGATTGCAACGGTGTAACCGGCTTGCGACGCGGCTCGGGCGATAGCGGCGCCGATGCCGCGGGTTCCGCCGGTGATGAGCATGACAGGGTTCATGAGGTGTCCGTTTCGTTGTGTGCGCTACGAAGGCTTGCCGACGCGCAGCACTTGGGCGGTGATGGTGATGCGATGGCTGAAACCGAGTCGCTCGTACACGCGAATCGCTGCAGTGTTGTCGACGACTACGTGCAAGAAGGGTCGTTGGCCGTTGGCGATCAGCCTCGACG
>JBAXER010000118.1:0-5750 GCA_037140375.1 Actinomycetota bacterium | reverse complement strand
AGCAACGGCACGGTGGCAGCGGCCGGTGACTTCACCGGCGAGATCGCATCGACTCTGAACTCCGGACTCACCTCGCCATCAACCGATATCTACGCCTATTACCAAGGCACCAGCATGGCGACACCGCACGTTTCTGGTGTTGCCGCATTGGTCAAGTCGGTTCAGCCCTCAATTACTCCAGCCGCACTCACCGCGTTGTTGCGCAGCACGTCTACGCCGTTCGCTGCGGGCAGCACATGCACTACGGCGTTGTGTGGCACGGGCATCCTTGACGCCGCGAATGCTGTCACTGCAGCCGCTGCGGTCGGACCTCGAACCCTTGGCGCATTCAGCAAAGCCTCGCCAGCAGCCGGGACCATTGGCACGGTGCTCGCCCCTACTCTCACGTGGGCCGCCAGCACCGGCGCGAGCGCGTATGAATACTGCGTGGTCGCCGGAGTCGCTACGCCGTGCACCACCTGGATCTCTACTGGCGCAGCAACAAGCGTCGCTCTCAGCGGGCTCGGCTCGAACACGTTGTACTCGTGGCAGGTGCGGGCCATCGATGCCGCTGGCACTGCAACCGCCGAAGCCAACGTTTCGTTGCGCTACACGTTCACCACAGGCGCTGTTGCGGGTGCACTCGCCAAAACTGCGCCGGCCAACGCTGCCACCGGTATCGCCACCACCCGCTTGCTCACATGGGGTGCGTCAACCGGAGCAACGTCGTATGAGTACTGCATCGACCTTGTCGTCAACAACACCTGCGACGCCACATGGGTCAGCACCGGCGTCACCCGATCAGCGACGGTCGGCCCACTCTTGGGGAGCACTCGTTACGAGTGGCAGGTGCGGGCACGCAACACCATTGGTGTCGTAGCCGCCAACGCGAATGTGGCGTGGACCTTCACAACCTTGGTCCCACCGCTGCCCGGGGCGTTTGCGAAGACCAGCCCAACCAGCAACCAAACTGCACGACCACTTGCTCTCACGTTGTCGTGGGGCGCAAGCACCTCGACCACTTCGTACCAGTACTGCGTCGACACGGTGAACAACAACCTGTGCGACACAGCGTGGGTCTCCACCGGAACAACCCGCACCGCAGCGATCACCGGCCTCACCGCCAAAACGCCGTACTACTGGCAGGTGCGTGCGATTGGCGCTGGCGGCACCACGCTGGCCAACGCTGGCACCTGGTGGCTCTTCACCACCGCCTAAACCGCTCAACCGTTACGGGTTGCAGTTCCAAACGCCCGACAAATCGAGATGCGGCACAGCGCACGCCTCCGGCAGCGGTGGCAGCGGCCGATCTGACGGCCAGTCGATCGGTACTACTGGCGCAGGAACAGTCGATGCGGGCACGACCAAGGTGGTCGTCGTTACCGCTGCGGCCACAGTCGTTGACGTAGCGACAGATCCAGCTTCGGCGGCGGCTGCTGATTGCACCGCCGTCGCGGAGCCAAGCCCCAGCGCAGTCATACCGCCAAGCGTTACAAAGGCGAATGCCGCCGAGGTGAGGCTGGCGGCGGTGGCGAGTCCGGTGATTCGGGCGGTACGGCGATCCATTCACTAGATGTCGGCACACGAATCCGCCGCCTCAAGCAACGAGATCCGAACTTGCCCAAACGTTGACGGTGCGCGGCCAGTGGTGCGTGGCGGACCGCTACTGAACGCCGGAGCTGAGCCCGAAGTCGATACTGAGGGCTGCTCCGGTAATCGGCCGGGCTGCTGACTGGGCCAGGAACCACAGCAGTTCGGCCACCTCACTCGGCTCAGTGAAACGCGCCGCTGCGCCTTGCGGATACTTGCTGAGCAGGGTGTTGAGGTATGCGGGCGTGTCGCCACCGCCATACGTGTCGGCTTGGTACTGCAGCATCGGCGACATCACGTCGCCCGGGCACACTGCGTTTACACGCACGCCATCGGCTGCAAGATCGAGCGCGAGTGTCTTTGCCAGCAACACCACGGCAGCCTTTGAGGCGCAGTAGACCGCGGCTCCCTTGTTGGCTTGGAGCCCCGCATCGCTGCTGATCAGCGTGGCCGAACCACGTGACTCGCGCAGCGCCTTGACCACTGCCTGGCACGTGAAGAACACACCCTTCACGTTTACGGCCATCACGCGGTCGAACTCGGCTTCAGTGACCGAGTCGATGTCGCCTTCGGTCCAGAGTCCGGCCGCAGCAACGACGTGATCGATTCGTCCCGCGATGCTGAGGGTTTGCGCAGCGGCCTGATGACACGACTCGGGCTTGGTGACGTCGCATTGAACAGCAAATGCCGAGTCGCCGAGCGCTTCAACAGCAGTAGCCAGACGGAGCGGATCGATGTCGACGATGGCCGCACGCCATCCATCGCGGATGAAACGTGACGCCGTGGCCAAGCCAATGCCGCCGGCGCCACCGGTGATGAACACCACAGAACGATCAGACATGGCTGTGGTCCTCGGCGATTGCATTGCCACCATCGACAACCAGCATCGTGCCGGTGATATACGACGCTGCCGGAGTCGCAAGAAAGGCAACCGCAGCGGCCACCTCAGCAGGCGTGCCGCTGCGATGCATTGGTGATGCGGCGCCAGCCTCACGCTCGCGGTCGCTCACCGACGGTGTATCGATCCAGCCGGGCGCAACGGCATTGACCGTGATCTTGTAGGGCGCAACCTCAAGCGCGAGCGCTCGGGTCATGCCAACCATGCCCGCCTTCGCTGCGGCATACGCACTGCCATCGACAAACGCTGCGAGAGGCCCCGAGGTAGATGCAACGTTCACGATGCGCCCATAGCCAGCAGCGCGCATGTGCGGCACCGCCGAGCGGCACACCAAGAAGGCCGTGGTGAGATTGCGGGCCAGCGTGTCGTCCCACTCGCGAGGTGACAGTGCATCGAGCCGGCGGTCGGCATCGGGGCCGGCAACAACCGATGACATGCCTGCGTTGTTCACCACAATGTCGACACGGCTGCTCCATCCGGCGATGGTGCCCACCAATGCCGACACGGCTTCGGCGTCGGTGAGATCGATCACGAATCCGTGGGCACGCGGCCCCAACTCGTGGGCACGTTCGTGGATTCGTTCGGTTGTCGCCGTGATTGCCACACGAGCACCCATGTCGATGAGCGACCGCGCAATCGCAAAGCCGATACCGCTTTCGCTACCAGCCCCAGTAACGAGCGCCACCTGATGGCTGAGATCCCATGCGTCCATCTTGCAAGTAGAGCACGCTTGGCAGCGCCGCGTTCGCCTCACGCGCGGGACCAACATCGTGAGTTAGCAGGCCGCAACGGCTAACGTGACAAAATCTGACGCGCCGTCAGAAACAGTCGCGATCGTTTCGTTACGAGCGAGCAGTCACACACAGGAGAGCAGCCATGGGTAATCCGGTCATCGTCGAAGCGGCCCGCACGGCCATTGGCAAGCGCAACGGCGACTTCGCCAACCTGCACGCAACCAAGTTGCTCGGAGCCGCTCAGGTGGGCGTCATGGAGCGCGCCGGCATCGACCCCGCCATCGTGGGTCAAGTAGTTGGCGGCTGCGTCACCCAGGCCGGCGAGCAGGGCAGCAACGTTGCCCGCAATGCATGGCTGCAGGCCAACCTTCCGTACACGGTTGCGGCCACCACCGTCGACACTCAGTGCGGCAGCAGCCAGCAGGCCAACCACATGATCCACAACATGATCCATGCCGGCGTCATCGACGTTGGCATCGCTTGCGGTGTTGAGCACATGAGTGCGGTGTGGCTCGGGGCCGCAGTGCCTCAGGTCGACGGCGTGTTCATCAATGGCCGCTCAAAGGCCGACGATTTCCCATGGGACATGCCCGATCAGTTCGGCGCCGCCGAGCGCATCGCCAACCTTCGCGGCATCACCCGTGATGATGTCGACTTCCTCGGTTTGATCTCGCAGCAAAAGGCCATCCGCGCCACCGAAGAGGGCCGTTTCTCGAGCCAGATCATTCCTGTCACCATCACCGATGCCGAGGGCAACGAACGGGTCATCACCCGCGATGGCGGCCTGCGCGAAACAACCGCCGAGAAGCTCGCCACACTCAAAGCCGTCGCTCCTGGCGGCATCCACACAGCCGGCAACAGCAGCCAGATCAGCGATGGCGCAGCGGCCGTGTTGTGGATGAGCGAAGAGCGCGCCCGCGCCGAAGGCCTGCGCCCACGTGCCCGCATCATCGGCCAGTGCGTGGTTGGTAGCGATCCGTACTACCACCTCGATGGTCCCGTCGATGCCACTCGCAAGGTGCTCGCCGACGCCGGCATGACCATGGACGACATCGATCTCATCGAGATCAACGAAGCCTTTGCATCGGTGGTGCTCAGCTGGGCCCAAGTGCATGGCATCTCGCGCGACGACCTGATGAACAAGGTCAACGTAAACGGCGGAGCGATCGCCCTTGGCCATCCGGTGGGCTCTACCGGAAGCCGCTTGATCACCACTGCACTGCACGAGATGGAGCGCACCGACAAAGAGATCGCGCTCGTCACGATGTGCTGCGGCGGGGCAATCGCCACCGGCACAATTTTGCAGCGCCTGTAGCCCTCAAGACCTTCGCCAAGAGGTTCGTCAAGAGGGTGTCAAGAGGGCCTCAAGCCAGCACCACGGCGGAGCCACCTAGGGGTAACCTCGGCTCATTAGTACTTCAGTGTGGAGGCCGGCGGGCATCGAACCCGAGGTGACGGCGGATCCCGTCGCATCACCCGATGATTCGTCTCTGCGCGCCGCGCAACGCGGCGAAGCTGCCGGACTGAGCGCACTGTTTCGCACCTATCAACCACGACTGCTGCGATACCTACGCGCTCGAGAGCCCCGATTGGCCGACGACCTCGCCAGCGAAACATGGTTGGCGGTGGCTCAGCGCCTCGGCACCTTTGAGGGCAACACCTCAGAATTCGCCGCGTGGTTGTTCACCATCGCGCGCTTACGGATGATCGATGCGCGCCGCACGGCGACGCGTCGACGCACCGACCCAACCGCCGACATCGACGACGGCAGCTCGGCCTCTACCGAGCAGGTGGCCATCGACAAACTGTCGGCACAAGACGCCGTGAACCTGATTACCAGTGCGCTCACCGACGATCAGGCCGAAGTTATTTTGCTGCGCACATTGGGCGATCTCAGCGTCGATCAGGTCGCTGAGCTGCTCGGACACGACGCAGGCTGGGTGCGAGTGACCCAGCATCGAGCCACTCGCCGGCTCGCCGAGAGATATTCCGAAAGATTGTTGTAACGCGATGGATCGCTCAGACGATCTCTTCAACGTGTTCGACCTCACAGACAGCAACGATCCAATCGATCAGCACTTGATCGATCTTTTCAACGCCACACGGGCCGACGCAACCACCGAGGAACTCGCTGCCGAGGGCAGCATCGTTTTGGCGATGCAGCAAGCGATGACCCCACTTCCATCCAACGTCATCTCTTTCAGGAGCAATTCCATGCGTCAGCGTTTCGCCACTTCCAAGGCCGCCACCAAGGCCGCCATCATTTCCGGTGTTGTCCTTTTCACGGCCACCGCCGCAGCCGCCGGTGGCGTGCTGCCCGACTCGGCACAATCAGCCGTGTCTCGGGCCGTCTCACACATCGGCATCGACATCTCGAACCCCGAAAAGAGCGCCGAAGACAACTTGGCACTCGCCAGTGACGACACCGCCACCGACAACTCGGCCGACGACAGCTCCACCGAGAACTCGTTCGACGACAACGGCGACGACAGCGCAAGCCGCGTCAGCAAGGTGAACCACGATCTCTGCGAGAACCTCGGCACCACCGA
>JBAXER010000117.1:0-5756 GCA_037140375.1 Actinomycetota bacterium | reverse complement strand
CCGGCCTCGGAACGCGGCGACGAGCAGGCGCTCAGGGTGAGCGCGCCAACCACGGCGCCAAGGGCGATGAAGGCTTCAATTCGGGGGGCTCGTGAGGACCAAGTCATGTGTTATTTGCTCGCGCTAGCGAACGTGCATCGTTCGTGTCGGGGACGAGTTTTGATGACCAAGACTAACTCTGCAACGCGGTCTGCACGTGCACACTTCGTATGCATTCGCACAACTTTTCGACACGAGCACGAGTGGGCCTCGGCGACACTGCGTCAGGCAACGTATGCGGGCAGTTCGCACCAAATCGTGAGCGCGTATTTGACCCCCGACACCAACTGATTCGTTTGGTGCGGATGGGTCACCAGCGACGGCCACGCGAGCACCGAGCCCACCGGCATCGAGCCATTCGAGAAACCCTGTAGCGGAAACTCGAGGTCGGCGCCTTCGTAGTTGTCGTTCAGTTTGATCGAGGCGGACACCTGCGCCACATCGTGATGAATACGCAGGGTCTCTTGCTCGCCAAGCGCGTAGCGAATGACGAACGCATCGCGCAGGCCGTAGTAATCGATGTAGGGCCAGGCCTTGCGGAGCTGTGGCCACAGGCGCATTCCGATGTCGGCTTGCACATGCTCAAACAAGCGCGGGCTCAGCACTGCCAGCGATACCTCGTGGCCCGGCACCGGATCGTCGGGCTGCGGCTCGAATGCACCAACAGCCTCGGCTGCACGAATGATGGCCGAGCAGAACTGGGGGGTCCAGAAGGATCCGGCATACAAGTCGGGGCCCACGGCCGCGATGTCGGTGGAGTCGTCGATTGCGTCGACATAGCCGAGCACTCGCTGCAGGTCGTCGATATCGGTCATGACACCGATCGTTGCAGATGCGGTGGCAGCACCCATGGTTCTCGCGGCAAGCGCTGGATGTCGAAGCGGCTCAAGAGGTCACGAGTGGTGACTGGCTCATCTTCGTCAGCGAGTCCGAGGCTGGCTGCCAACATCACCAGTACCTGTTGCGCAGAGATGCCGCGCTCAGCGAGCTGTGGCAACGTGACCGCGCCATGCCGTTTTGCTAAACGCACGCCGTCAGGGCCAAGCACCAGCGGCACATGGCGGTAGCGCGGCGTCGGAAGCCCAAGCAGACGTTGCAGCATCACCTGCCGCGGTGTTGACGACAACAAGTCGTCACCGCGCACCACCTCGGCCACGTGCTGAGCGGCATCGTCGACAACCACTGCAAGGTTGTACGCGGCCACGCCATCGTTACGCCGTAACACCACATCGTCGATCGCTGCTCGCACCGGACCACGAACCTCGTCGGTGATCTCGATCACCTGCTCGTGGGCCCTCAGCCGAAGCGCCGCGGGGCGACCCTGTTGCACGAACTGCGCCCGCTGCTCGGTGCTCAGCGTGCGGCACGTGCCCGGGTACAGGCCCTCGGGAGCCTCGACTCCCTGCGGCGCGCTCGATGCCTCACGGATTTCGCGGCGGGTGCAGAAGCACTCGTAGGTTCGACCCTGCGCGGTGAGCTCGTCGATCGCTGCTGCGTAGAGATGAAACCGGTCGCTTTGGCGAACGACCTCGCCATCGACGTCGATTCCAAGCGCCGTCAGCGCCTCGTATTGGGCCTGCTCGAAGGCCACCGACGACGTGACCCGGTCGAGATCTTCCATCCGAACGATGAAATCAAGGCCCTGCGACCGTGCCGAAAGCCACGCCACAAGTGCCGTGCGCAGGTTGCCCAAGTGCAGGTCACCGGTGGGGGAAGGCGCAAACCGGCCCGCTGCGGTGGTCATCGAAGCAGTGTGCCAAGAATTGGTGGACTCTGGGAGCATTGTTCGGTATGTTTTACGCATTGCGGTCAATCACTCACATTGAGTAGGGAAATTGAAGACTTCGGCGGAAGACGATCTACAACTCGACACGGCACCGCCATCTCGCGTGTCGCAAGAGTCGTTGGCCCAAGCAGCAAAGGTGCTATTGCCCAGCAATTTGGCCATCATGCCCTCGTTTTTGTTGATGAGCTTGGTGTTTCAGAGCCAGATCTCGACGCGGCGCATCGCATTTTGGTGCCTCATCGGCGTGGGCACTGAGCTACTCGCGCTGCTCGCGCTCGAGTGCTACCGCTTCGAACGATCTCGCGGCGGCACCGGATTGCGGTCGTTGCCACTCATTCGCTTGTCCACCGCGGTGGTTGGCGCAGCGTGGGGAAGCTCACTGTTCGTGCCCAACTCGAACAACACCGAGTTGCTGCTGTTCTTCGCCATGTTCGCCTTCGGGGCAAGCGCGTTCGCGATGTTGCTCACCATCTCGCGCACCGACCTGTTTTTGGCCTTTGAGGTTCCGCTGTTCCTCACCGGCACCATCGCGCTCGTCGTCACAGAAAACGATCACCTGATGAGCATCGGGCTGATGGCCTTGGCCTATCTCATCTTCGCCACCACGATTCACCGCATCGCAAACCGCGGCGCCGTCGATGCCATCCGCCTCGAGTGGCGCACCGAGAACCTCGTCTCCACATTGGCCAGCGAGCACCAACTGTTGCTCAGCGTGAACAACGCCTACGCCGGCCTCAACGGGCAATTGGCTCATCAGGCCATGCACGATCCACTCACCGGGCTGTTCAACCGTCGTGGTGCCATCGACGCACTCGAGCGAGCACTCGCCGAAGCCAGCGACACAGCACCGGTTGGTTTGCTCTATCTCGACCTCGATCGGTTCAAGCACATCAACGACTCAATCGGTCACCGTGGCGGCGATCAGTTCCTGATGGCCATCGCCGATCGGCTCGAGCGAAGCATCGACTCAGGCGCAACAGCCGGACGTATCGGCGGCGACGAGTTCATCGTGGTGCTCCCCAACTGCGACCTTGACGCGAGCATGGCGGTTGCCGGACGCATTACGGCAACCCTCGCTCAGCCCATTCACGCCGAGGGCCGCGAGGTTCCATCGTCGGTCAGCGTCGGCCTCGCCATCGGACCGATCCACGGCGGCAGCGGCACCGACTTGTTGCGCTTCGCAAACGCAGCGTTGCACCGCGCCAAGGGCGCTGGCCGAAACCGAGTCGAGATCTTCGACGGCTCGGTTCGCAACGAGCTCGATAACCGAGTGACCTCAGAGCAGGCGCTGCGCCGAGCGCTCGACGAGGGCGACATCGTGCCGTTCTTCCAGCCCGAGATCGATGCGACCACAGGCGCAATTGTGGGTGCCGAACTCCTCGCTCGATGGCTGCGCCGCGACGGCGTCGTGTTGCCCGCTGCCGACTTCTTGCAGTTGGCCGCCGATGCAGGTCTGCTCGAGCGAATCACCGAGAGCGTGATGCAACAAGCACGACCCATGATTCGTCGGCTCAGTACGTTGGGTCTGCCCGACGGATTCCGCTTCCGAGTGAACCTGCCGCCGCGCGCCACCGAGCGCTCGTGGCAAGACAATCCCCTCGACTCGCTCATCAACGGCGTCGACCCAACACTCATCACCGTCGACGTCACCGAAGCCGCCGTCATCGACGACCTCACCGCAGCCGCAGCCAACTTGGCATCGCTTCGTGTCCGCGGCGTGCGCGTGTGTCTCGACGATTTCGCTCGGGGCGTGTCGTCGCTCAGCCTGTTGCGCCGCCTGCCGCTCGACGAAGTACGCATCGACCGCACCTCGATCGACACACTCACTGCACATCCCCACGATCGCGCGATCGTGCGCTCGATCATCAGCCTGGTTCGCGAGATCGGCCTCACGGCTACTGCCGACGGAGTAGAGACCGGTGCCCAAGCCGACGTACTCATTGCCCTCGGATGCATTCGCCATCAGGGCCACCTGTACTCGCGGGCGTTGCCCGCAGCCGAGTTCGACACGTTCCTCAGCGCGGCGATGGCCGACGAGCTTGCTCAGCGTGCGCTTGTGATGAGCCGTGCGGCCAGCGATCATGTGCAGTGGCCACCGAACGACCTTGGCTAGATCAGGAGTCTGCAATGACGCACCACCAACATGGCGCCGACGTCCAAAACGAACTGGCGCCCCTTGCGCGAGATCTTCGGCATGCAATCCCTGAGGTGATCAAAGCGTTCTCGGGCATTCACGCAGCGGTGTTCACCGAAGGTGCGCTCGACACCAAGACCAAGGAACTCATTGCGTTGGCAATCGCCATCAGTGAGCGTTGCGATGGTTGCATCGCGGCTCATGCTCGAGGTGCTGCGCGCCGCGGCGCCACCGAGGCCGAGGTCGCCGAGACCATTGGCGTCGCAATCTTGATGAACGGCGGACCAGCCACGGTGTACGGACCACGCGCATTCGCTGCGTTCAAAGATTTCGTGGCCGACCCCAACGGCACCGGCGTCGATCAGCCACCGGCGTAGGCGTAGGTCACTAACTGGCGTAGGTCACCAACTGGCGTAGATCAGCTTCGGCTGCAGCCAGCCTGGGTGGCAGCAGAATCAGTCCACCAATCGGCGGCATCGCCAAGTGGCTGGAAATCGCCGCTGCGTAGGTCTTGGCGATACTCGACGGGTCCCGGCTCGTTGCGGGCGATGATCGTGAGCGCAGCAAGGAAACGGTCGATGTCTTCGGCCGTCGTAGACAACCCCGCGCTTGCCCGAACCGCACCTGGCACTGCGCGTCGATCGCCACTGAGCACATCGCTGCGGAACTGCGCAATGTCGGCCGGCGAGAGACCAAGGATGCGCGTGAGATACGGATGCGCACAGAAGCAACCGTGGCGAACACCAATTGCAAACTCGGCGCTGAGCCGCGCAGCAACAAGCGCGTGGGGCATGCCTTCAACCGTGAACGCAGCGGCGGCAAGCGTTTCGTGTTCGGCACCCGGTCCGAGCACCGTGACTCCGGCGATCTTGCGCAGGCCGTCGCGTAACTGCGCCGACAGCTCGTTCTCATGAGCGATGATCGCTGGCCACCCAATGCGAGCCAATTCGTCGACCGCCACACCAAGCGCCACGGCACCGATCACGTTTGGTGATCCGGCTTCTTCGCGCTCGGGGGGAGCCGTCCACACAACCTCGTCGAGATCGACCAACTCAACAGCGCCGCCACCGGCGAGAAACGGGTCGCCCGTCTCGAACGCAACGCGTGGACCGATGAGCACGCCAGCACCAAACGGTGCGTACATCTTGTGGCCGCTAAACGACAAGAAGTCGGCGGTGGTTGGCATTGGACGATGCGGCGCCAACTGCGCTGCATCAACCGCAACCTGGATGCCGCGCTCGTGGGCGGCTTCGATGATGGCGTCGATGGGCGGCACCCATCCGCTCACGTTTGATGCTCCGGTAATTGCCAGCAGACGCGGCTTGGGCGACTGATCAAGCGCGGCGCACACATCGGCCACGCTGAAGGTGCCATCGACCCCGCACTCGATATAGCGACACGTTGCAACACGTGCCCATGGCAACAGGTTGGCGTGATGCTCGACTACCGAGGTCACGACAACGTCATCACGCGTGAGACGAAGTCGATACGCCAAGTGGTTGATGGCCTCGGTGGTGTTGCGGCACAGGATGGCTACGTCGTTGTCACCGCGATTCGCGAACCGCATGATTGCTTCACGCGCATGCTCGTAGGCCTGCGTTGCGATCTGCGATTTGTACCCCGCACCGCGATGAACACTCGAGTACCACGGCAAGAATTCGGTGACGCGATCGGCAACAGCCGGCAGCGCGCTGGTAGACGCTGCGCCATCAAGAGAGAGGTACCCACGCTCGACGCCATCGACGCATGGAACCATCAGGCCATCGCCAACAAGGTGCACCGGTTGCCACTGAGCAG